>NZ_JBANRO010000001.1:0-464657 GCF_037154115.1 Alteraurantiacibacter palmitatis
CATCGCCTCAATCCAACTCTTCACCCGCCGCATCGCAAGGCTATGAAATCACGACCGATAATTATGAATCAGGCTCTAAGCCAACTTGTAGTCCAACCATCAAAGGGGGAGTTCAGCCATGACATTCAGAAATCTTGGCTACGGCGTTGCCGCCATCGCATTGCTTGCAGCTACGGCCTGTTCCGATAATGCCGAGGAGGCGGCGGACGGACAGGAAGCTTCGGCTAGCGCAACCGATACGGATCAGGCTGCGGGCGGCGCCACGGCCGAGGATCAGATGCAACTCGGAACTCTGCTGAAGGAAGCGGTTTCCGCTCTCGATGAATCGCAGGCGGCTATCAGCGCCATTGACGCGGGCAATAATCAAGAGGCGATCGACGCTCTGGCCAGGGCCACGGGCAAACTCGAGATCATCCTGGCGCGCGAACCCAACCTGGCGCTTGCTCCGGTGGCCAATTCGGTCATCGAACATGATGTTCTTGCAACGCCAGGCGATGTCACGGCGCTCGTGGACCGGATCAAGGATCTAACTGACGACGGACGTTTGCAGGAAGCGAGGCGGCTCATGGAAGGCCTCGCAAGCGAGATGGTTATCAGGACCAGCAACCTTCCGCTAGGCACCTATCCTGATGCCATCAAACGCGCGGCCGCACTGCTGGACGAACAGAAGCCTCAGGAGGCCAAGCTCGTCTTGCTAAACGCCCTGAGCACGATTGTCGTGACCGAAACCATAATTCCGTTGCCGATCGTCCGTGCCGAGGCAAGCGTCGAGGCCGCGCGCGTCGTTGCGGCAAAAGAGAACCGCACGCAGGAAGACAACCAGGCAATCGCTGCGGAACTGCAAAAGGCCCGTGAGCAAATCGAGATGGCGCAAGCGCTCGGTTATGCGACCAAGAAGGATCTTGACGATCTGCAGGACGCGATCCAAGAACTTGAGCGAGAGACGGGCGGGGGCAATGCTGCAACTCGCTTCTTCGAACGCATCAAGGGGCTTTTCGGCAAGGCTCGCGAAGCGGTGCAACCTAATGAGAATTGAAAGTAATTTCCTGGCGGCGCGTTATCCATTAATGTCAGCGCACCGTCAGGATTTTTGTTTGCGCTGAATTCCGATCTCAACGACTCAACTCAACGTATGGGGCTATCGTCATGGCAACACTGGCAAATAAAATACCTTTCCCGGTCTGCAGTTTAGCAGGAAACTGGTGGGCATTTGTTTTGCGCGGTGTGCTTGCCCTGATCCTTGCGGTGCTCGCGGTGCTGATGCCTGCCAGCGCCTTGCTCGGGCTGACAATCATCTTCGGTGCCTTCTCGATGGTAGACGGAATCTTCTCGCTTATCGCGGCTTTTCGCAACATCCGCGCGGGTGAGAAGTGGGGTTGGCTGGCGTTCAACGGCGTGGTCGGCATCGGTACTGGTATTGTTGTGCTGATTACTCCGATGATGGCCAGTTTCGTGCTTTCGCTGTTCCTTTGGTGGATGATCGCATTCTGGTCGTCCGCCTCGGGCATCGCCCAGATCGTTACCGCCATTCGGCTGCGCAAGGAAATCAAGGGCGAGTTTTGGCTTGGGTTAGGTGGCCTGCTGTCCATTGCGCTGGCCGGTTTTGTAATCTGGATGCTCTTGACTGCTCCCGTCGAGACATTCCTCGCCTTGGGCTGGGTCCTCGCGTTCTATGCCGCGATGTTCGGAACTGTCATGCTGCTCCTTGGCTTTCGCTTGCGGCGCGCGGCGAAGGCGGATGATACAGGCGTACAGCCGGCGAGCTAGGTAGCTTTTCCACATCGTGGATCGGTTGCTGCCACCGGGATAAATCACATGAGCCTATCCCGAAGTATCGCCACGGCACTGCACTGGCTTCAGAGCGGCCGGCAAGCATATGACGGCAAGGGGGGCGATGGAGGGAAAAAGGCCGCGCATTCGTGAGATCGTATGGCTCGCTGGCATCCTTGCCGCGTTGGTCTTGGGATATGCGCTCTACCACCAGCTCTATGTCGGCGCGTCCAGCTTTCCTTTCGTGCAGGAAACTATCCTTGTCTTCCTTGGCGCTGTCGCGACGATCTTTCTTACCGCGATGCTGCTCAACCGCCAGACCGAGCTCGAGCTCAGCAAGGAGGCCCGCGTCCATCTGTTCGACCAGAAGAACTCGGTTTACATGTCGGCGATCGAAAAGGTCGCGGAAATCGCCGAACAACGCGATCCCGATCCGGCTCTCATCGATGAATTGCGGGTTATCGGACACAAACTGGCAGTGATCGCCAGTCCCGAGGTGATCAAGTCCTTCCAGTCGGTGCTCGACAAGCTTATACGCGGATTACGGGACGGAAACCTGACCAATGCCGACGCAGAAGAGGTGATGCAC
Organism: Alteraurantiacibacter palmitatis; assembly: GCF_037154115.1. NCBI lineage: Bacteria > Pseudomonadati > Pseudomonadota > Alphaproteobacteria > Sphingomonadales > Erythrobacteraceae > Alteraurantiacibacter > Alteraurantiacibacter palmitatis. The sequence continues at coordinate 2,360 of NZ_JBANRO010000001.1, forward strand.
GCCGTCGCCGAGCTGACCATCGGAATGCGATCCGACATGCTTGACGAGATCGGGAGCGCCAAGAATGACACCGCACAGGAACTGATCCGCCGCAACTCTCGGCAGATGGAACGGCTCGATGATCTGGACGAAGCGTAACGGCCAGCAACGATAAAGCGTAAAGGACCTGAACATGCACAGAGGCCATAATCGTCCGCCGCGCCTATCGAAGCAGCCCGGCACGAATAATATTTCCGCCGAAATTCCAATGGCAAAGATCTATCAGGAACCGCGCTCCACGCTTCAGGGCAGGCACCGCCCGCGACCGTGGTACCTTGAGTTCGAGGCGAGAAGATCACTGGGCTACGACGCATACACGGGATGGATCACCAATGATGATCCATATCGCCATATCCGTGTTCAGTTTCCTGACCGGGACAGCGCTATCGCATTCGCCGAGCGACAGGGGTGGGAATACAGGGTCATCCACAATCCGGCGTCGCGGCATCTCAGTTCTAAGATCGACCAACTCTATCGTGGCTCTGATGCGCCCGGGAACTGGCCGATACGATGGTCAGGCGAGGGCAAACAGATTTCCCGAAACCGGCTATATCGAGGCGCGAAAGCCGGCGAGCGGGCTGAGCGCGAGAAGGAGTTCGACCCGGTGGATGAAGCGCTGCTCGAAAGCTTTCCTGCCTCCGACCCGCCAGCATTTACGGGCGCAACAATTGGCTAGTACGAAAGGTCGATGCGGTCGAAAATAAGCGAGTATCACGAGTCAAATGTAATCGACGAATCCGAATTGCGAGCCCTCTCCGTTTCCTCATCCCTGCTAGAAGACGCAGTGCGGAGCGTGTTGGTGGTGTTTCTCGCTTCTTTGGCGGCAGCTCTGTTTTCGCGCCTGATGCGGCGCATCGAACAGAAGATGACAAGCAAACGAAGTGATCCAGATGCTGCAAGGAGGGTTGCAACTGCATACAGGACCGGTCTGATATTCGGGCGCATCGTGATATGGACAGTTGCCGGGGTGACCTTGCTCTCGATCATGGGCGTATTAATAGCGCCTTTGCTGACTGCTGCGGGAGTGGCCGGAATTGCAGCAGGATTTGCCGCGCAGAGCCTGGTGAAAGATTACTTTTCCGGATTTATCATCCTGCTTGAAGGGCAGCTGCGCGTCGATGACATAGTCGAGATCGGTGGCCATATTGGAGTGGTAGAAGAAATCACGCTGCGAAGCGTTCGTCTGCGCGATTACTATGGCAAGGTGATTTTCGTGCCATGTGGGAACATTACCAATGTCCTGAACAAGACCATGGAATATTCCAGGTCGGTAATCGATGTCGGTATCGCCTATCGCGAAAAAGACAGACGAGGCGTTGGGCATTATGCACAGCGTTGCCTCGCAGATGGCTAAGGATCGCGCCTTTGCAGACCGCATAATTGATGAGCCCGAGATTGTCGGTGTGGAAGCGCTCGGTGACAGTGCCGTCATATTGCGACTGCGCCTGAAGGTGACGCCAGGATCACAATGGGAAGTGCGCAGGGAGTTCTTCCGCAGGATCAAGCAGGCATTCGACGAGACTGGCATCGACATACCATTCCCACACTTTACCCTGTATCCGGGGCTCCCGAAAGATGGCCCTGCCCCGCCGCTCAACATCATGCTTGGACAAACCGAGGCTGTGGTGAAGAATGCTTGAAAGACGGCCGCAAGGATAAACCAATGCTCGCGAATTTTCTGAGATTGCGCAAAATGACACGTGCAGAATGGTCTGCGATGTCTTTGTACGAGAAATTCGAGGACGCGGTCGTTATCGTTCTCAGCGGAATAATCGCAATCGTCGTTATTGCAGCGGTTTGGTCATTGATGCGCGAAGTTGTAACAAGCCTTGTCTTGGGCGCTCTCGATCCGCTCGATTTTGCCACTTTTCAGACTGTCTTCGGAATGATTTTTACTGTTGTGATTGCGCTTGAGTTCAAGCGTTCATTGCTCGTAGCGGCCGACAGGGGGTTCGGTATCCTGCAGGTGCGCACGATAATCCTGATTGCGCTGTTGGCAATTGTGCGCAAGTTTATCATCCTCGATTTGGCAGACACGAGCGCCGCAAAGGTCGCCGCGCTTTCAGGGGCTGTGCTGGCACTTGGTGCGGTATTCTGGCTCGTTCGCGATCAGGATCGGCAGGAGCGGCTTGAGCAGATACAGGAATAGGGCTGGTCTGAAGCCGTAACCAGCGCGGTTACAGACAGAAAAGGACCGGCGCGCCCTTGCGAGCGATGATGGAGAAGCCGATCGCTTCGGGAATGAGTGCAAGAGCGACGACGATCCCGGCGAGAATATCCCGCCGGGGATTGGAGAACCATTCACGCTTAAGCGTGGAAATATCGAACATGTGAACCCTAACACGACTCACACGACCGGCACGACGCCGGTAAGCATCGCATAGCTGCGAACACTTTGTGCGGCCTGATGCCGGTCTGAAAGGTTGTCCTGGGGATAGGCGCCGGGCCGAGCCACCCGGCGCGGCCGGGTCCGATGGATTAGCGGCCCGTAATGTTATAATCTAAATGTTGCAAGTGCGAAGGGGCAGACCCTGAAGCTTGTGGAGCAAATAGGTTGCCCTGTACAGCGGACACCGATCCGCTCAATTCGCATCTGTTTGATCGGAACAAAGGGCGGTTTGCGAGGTGAACTGACACGATCTCGAATGACCGAGATGGGCGCAAATCAGTCATTGATCGACCGTGTCATTCGGAGCCGCATTGTCAATTTTGAGTCCTGAAAAAGGCATCGAACCAATGCATTAGACGGGTTTTGCGGGCCTTTTGAGGGCTTTTTGGCCAAGCCGAATATTCTAAGCATTTGAAAATACGACAAAATAATGGTCGAATACGATGCCTCTTCTGGCACCATCAGCTTCATCGCCGGAGTGTGCGATTGAGCGGAATTCACTGAAAATCACAGGAAAATTCTGATCAAGCTTTCGCCCTTGGTCGCGGCTGCCTGTGGAAATTCGCACCTCCGGGGTGTCATTTGGGGGGTCTTTTCTGGACAGCTTACGAACCGCGCGGCGTTGGGTTCAGCTGCTTCAGAGAATCGATCTCATCCGGCCACCAATGCATCATGCGCACGCGCTGATCGCCAGGCGGGTCAAAATTCCCTGCACGAGTATATATCGCGCAATCAGTAAGCTGCAATGAGCCACGGCTGGCTTTGCATCCCTGCGCAAAATTGCAGGTCCTGCAGAACCTCGGTTCCAAGCACCCGGGTCGTGCCAATCAGGCGTGCTGAAACCCTACCACCCATCCACCGGCAAGACTTAGCAGGTCGGCGCTGTCAAACTTGCGATGGTTTCTCTCTTGATCGCTGCCTTTTGGCAGAGAGCGGTAACGTTACACGCGGAAGCGTAACCGTAATTAACCTACCGAACCAAAGCTTTATCAGCATTCCGGGGCCGCACCGGGGGATTTCCCGGTTGGACGTTCAAGGGAATTGGCAGTGAAACAAAGTCTTTGGCATCGGGCATACGGCATTTCAGTTCTTGCGCTCGCGGCGGTGCTCTCCACACCGGCGATTGCGCAGCAAAATACCGAGGCGGATGACAGCATTCTGGTCACCGCCCAGCGCCAGCAGGTGCTTGCCACCGAAACGCCAACCGGAAGCCGCCTCGGATTGAGCCTGCTGGAGACGCCGGCTACGGTGAACGTGGTAACTGGCGATGACCTGCGGGCGCGGGGCGATCTCGCGATCGTCGACGCGGTGTCGCGTGCTGCAGGTGTTACCAATGATGGCAATCCCGGCAATGCTGGTCTTTCTTTCAGTATGCGCGGCTTCAACGGACAGGGTTCGGTCATGCAGCTCTATGACGGGGTGCGGCTGTTCCCGAACAACGGTTCGATCTCATTCCCGTCCGATCCGTGGAATGTCGAGCGGATCGAGGTGCTGAGCGGCCCGGCTTCGGTGCTCTATGGCCAGGGCGCACTGGGCGGAGTGGTAAATGTGATCCCGCGCAGCCCCAATACCGAGCGTTTCGAACTGGATGCCGAGGCAGGCTTTGGTTCTCAGGACAGCTGGCGGCTTGCCGGCGGTATAGGCGGCCCGATCAGCCGCTCGCTCGCCTTCCGCGCCGATGCCAGCTACCGCCAGTCGGATGGCTTTGTCGACCGGGGTGAGAACGACAATCTGGCGCTGTCAGGCGCGCTGCGTTTTGCGCCTACCGACAATTTCTCACTCACGCTGCGGAACGATTTCGGCAACGCAAACCCGATGCAATATTTCGGCACGCCGCTGATCGACGGGGAGCTGGACTCATCGATCCGGCGTGAGAATTACAACGTGGCCGATGCCACGATGCGATTTCGTGACAATCGCCTGTCGATGACCGTCGCCTGGGAAGTGAGCGATGCCGTCTCCATCGCCAACACGACCTACTGGCTGGCCAGCAACCGCAAATGGCGCAATCTGGAAACCTATTGCTACATCGGCGCCAGCGGCGACTGCGCCAACGGGATTGGCTCAGGCACGCCGGGCCGCATTTATCGCGCGGACAATTTCGGCATCATCCACAACGTCGACCAATACGGCAATCAAGGCCATGTCGCCTTAGATCACCGGCTAGGCGGCATGGCGAACACCTTCCTTGTGGGGCTGGATGTGAGCCGGGTAACGCTCAACTATTCCCACCAATTTGCCAGCGTCTACCAGGAAGACGAGGTGCCGTTGACCGGGTTCGACCCCGGACTTTTCCTCGACACGGTCGGCCTGCTGCCGCGCTATCACACGCGCACCACCACCTGGGCGATCTATGCCGAGGATCGGCTGGCGATAAGCGACCAGTTCTCTCTGGTCGGCGGCATCAGGCACGAGGAGAACAAGACTGGACGCTGGAATTGGGTCTATACCAATGGCGTGATCACAGGGGACGCACCGGCACTGAACGGCGGCACGGAGGCGTTCAAGAAGCTGGACAGCACCACCTGGCGCGTGGGAGCGGTCTACCAACCCAGTGAAAATCTGAGCATCTACGCCCAATATGCCACTGGCGTCGATCCGCTGGGCACACTCACGACATTTGCAACTTCGGCGGCGCAGTTCCAGCTTACCTATGCCAATGGCTACCAATACGAAGCGGGCGTGAAAGGCCTCTTCATGGATGGGCGCGGCAGCTTCACGCTGGCGGCCTATCGACTGGTGAAGGAGAACCTGTTCACGCAGACGGTCGTGGGCGGGGCGATCGATCAGGTTGGGCAGCGCTCGGCGCAAGGAATCGAAGCGACGGTCGACCTCGACCTTGGCGCCGGCTTCGGCCTGACGGCGAATGGCACCGTGCTCGACGCCAATTTCGATGAATTTGCCGGCTTTGAAGACAATACGCCGCCCGGCGTGCCTGAACAGGCGGCAAATGTGGAACTGCGCTGGGCTGACGGGGGGCGATTCTCGACCCGCGCCAATTTACGCCATGTCGGACGTCGCTTTACCGACAATGCCAACGCCTTCCGCGTTCCCGCCTACACGGTGGTGGATCTTGGCGCGACCTATGCGCTCACGCCCAATGTCGCCCTTGACGTGCGGCTCTACAACCTGTTCGACACGGATTACGCTTTCAGCACCTATGCCAATGAGCAATGGATTTTGGGGCGTCCCCGGTCGTTCGACGTGGCTGTCCGTGCCAGTTTCTGACATGGGCGGGAAGTAAGCGGCGGTGGGCTGGCAAGCTGTGAAGCGTTGGCTTTATCTGATCCACCGCTGGATCGGCATTGCCACCTGCCTGCTGTTCGTGATGTGGTTCGCATCGGGCCTTGTCATGCTCTACGTGCCGTTCCCGTCGCTGGAGAGGGACGAGGAGCTTCAAGGCCTCGCCCCGATCGCCTGGGCGAGAGTGGCTCAGATGCCTCAGGCAGAGGAACCGCTTCGGCAACTGACCCTTGAGATGCGCGGCGACCGGCCGATCTGGAGGCTGAGCCACTGGGATGCACCCCCGTCCTCGGTCTGGGCCGACAGCGGAACGCCTGCAGGAAATGCGGGACGGGAAGAGGCCAGGGCTATCGCTGCCAGCTTCGGGGATGCCCCGGTCACCGCCATGCGGTTGATCCACGCCGACCAGTGGACCGTGGGCAGCGGATACGATTGGCACCGTCCCTTGTGGAAGGCGGAGCTGGCAGGAAAAGGCGGGCGTGTGCTTTACGTTTCATCCAGAACGGGACAGGTCGTGCTGGATACCGCGCAGACCGAACGGTTCTGGAACTGGCTCGGTTCGGTGCCGCACTGGCTCTATCCGCGCGCGCTGAGGGCGGACCAGCCGCTTTGGCGGCAGGTAGTGATGTGGGTTTCCGGGCCATGCATTCTGGTAGCCCTGACCGGTATCTGGATTGGGCTCATGCGCATCCGGCCCGGCGCGCGGCGATTCAAGGGCGGGCGGATGACGCCTTATCGCGGCTGGATGAAATGGCACCATGTGTCGGGTCTTGTCGGCTCGGCTTTCCTCGTGCTGTGGATCTTTTCGGGGTGGCTCTCGGTCGATCCGTTCCGTCTCTTTGCCAGCGAGGGGATTAGCGCTCCGGCCCGCCAGGCCTATGCGGGGGCGTCCGTGGAGGTCCCGGATAACCTCATTGCCTTGGCCGAACGAAGCGAGGGGGCAACCCGCCTCGTGGTGCAGGCTGCGGCGGGATCGTCCTTCCTGCGCGTGCAGAAACATGGTTCAGAGGACATTGTCCTGGCTGCCGACACATTGGCACCGCATCGGGTCGACATGGCGCTCGTGCAAGATAAGCTCGCAGCTCTTTTCCCCGGCGCTGCAATTCTCTTTGTCGAGACCCTGACCCGCCCGGATGCCTATTGGTATGCCGTGCGCAGCGAGGTCCACCTGCCGGTGCTCCGCGTCAAGTTTGACGACGATGCCAAGAGCTGGGTTCATATCGATCCGGCAACCGGCGAGATCCTAGGTCATTCCGATTCGAGGCGGCGCATATACCGCTGGCTGTTCGACCTGTTTCACCGCTGGGATCTGAACCTGCTGCTTCATTCGCCCCCGGCGCGCGATCTGCTGATCTGGCTGATGTCGATTGCCGGCCTGATCAGTTCAGCAACGGCGGTCTATGTCGGCTGGCGACGTCTGCGGCGCACACGGGCGTCCTGAACCTCGTTCCGTCTGGTCTGCATTCTCGGACACCGCACAGAAGTGCTGACACGAAGGAAAGCGCCAAGCAGGCAGCCGGCGCGAAATTTTCGAGAGCAAATGAAAATCATTTGCATTAAGGTGCCGCTTCTGCGAATGGCTCGCAACAATTTCTGCGAATGATTTGCAAGAGGGGGTTATAGATGGGATTGAAGTCGTGGGTGGCTGCCGCTGCCGCCGTGCATCTGCTTTTCGCGAACAACGCAGCCGCGACCACGACCGCCGGGGCCTTGCCCTCTACCCTGTCGGTCGGCGGCATGTTCATGCAGGCCGACTGGATCGTGAAGCTGGTGATGATCGGGTTGGCGCTGGCCTCCGTCATTACCTGGACCGTGTTCGTCGCCAAGCAACTGCAACTCAAGCGCGAACGGGCTGGCGCAGTGGAGATCCTCTCGGTTCTGGCCAGTGCCCGCACCTTGGGCGATCTGCCGGCCGATGTTTCCATTGGCGAACTGGTGCGCGAGGCAAAGGCGGAACTGGCCTTGTCGGTTGATGCACTGGACGATCGTGAAGGCGTCAAGGAGCGCATTGTCTCGCGCCTGGATCGTTATGAGGCCAGACTGGCTCGGCGGATGACGCAGGGCATTACTGTCCTGGGCACCATCGGCGCGACTGCTCCCTTCGTTGGCCTGTTTGGCACGGTCTGGGGCATCATGAACAGCTTCATCGGCATTGCCGAGATGCAGACCACCAACCTCGCAGTGGTCGCCCCCGGCATTGCCGAAGCGCTGCTGGCGACTGGATTGGGCCTGGTCGCCGCGATCCCCGCTGTTGTCATCTACAATCACTTCGCTCGCCAGATCGCCGCGCACCGGGCGCTGGTTTCCGACAGCGCGGCTGCGGTGTTGCGGCTGGTCAGCCGTGACCTTTCGCGCGGCACGCTGCCGGCGCCGGCCCCCGCCAAGGTTGCCTGATCCATGGCGCTGAAGCTCGCCTCCGACAGCGAAGATCTGGCGATCGCGCACGAGATCAACGTCACACCCTTTATCGACGTGATGCTGGTGCTGCTGATCATCTTCATGGTCGCCGCCCCGCTCGCCACCGTGGATGTGAAGGTCGAATTGCCGGTCTCGACCGCACAGCCTGCTCCGCGACCCGATGCGCTGGTCTACCTGACACTGCAATCGGGCGGCACAATGTTGGTCAATCAGACCGAGGTGAGCCTCGCCACTCTGGGCCAGACCGTGACCAGCATGACGGGCGAAGACCGGGAGCAGCGCATCTACCTGCGGGCCGACAAGTCTGTAACCTACGATGAGATCATGCAGGCGATGAATGCCCTGCGCGCTGCGGGTTACGTCCAGGTTGCCCTGATGGGTGCAGAAGGCCTGGAAACTCGCTGATGAAATCGCAAAAGGCCATGCAGGAAAAACGGACCTGGGTGGGCTCGGCCGCAGGGGTGCTGGTCGTCCACGCCGTGGTTCTTACCGTGTTGATGGTGGCCAGCGTTCGGTCGATTGTCCCGCATCCCGAGGAGCCGGTGGTGCTGGTCGAACTGCCGCCGCTTTCGGCAATACCCGCGCCGCAGACCGCACCGCCGGAAACAATTGCGCCGGAACAACCGAAGCCGCCGACCCCCACGCCGGAGCGCCAGGTCGAAGCCCCCGAAATGAGCGCGCCCCCGGTCAATGCACCACTCCCTCGCGAGGCAGTCGTCGCCGCGCCGCCAGGTCCGCCGCAGCCGGTGCGCAGCGAGCGTGCCGCCGCTCCCGTGCCGACGAAGATGCCCGCTGCTCCGGCTGCTGCGCCGGCGGCCTCCGCGCCGTCGCCTGTGACGGGCAATGACCCGCATGCCCGCCAGCAGGAGGCGGATTACTTCAGCCTCGTCAACGCGCACCTGGCCCGCAACAAGCGCTATCCTCGCGAAGCGCGCCAGGCCCGGCAAGAAGGCGTGGTGACGGTGCGTTTCACCGTCGGCCCCGATGGCACGGTCAGCAACGCAAGCATCCGTGTCTCTAGCGGCCATGAGCTGCTCGACCAGGCGACGCTGGACCTGTTGCGGCGCGTTTCGCCGCTGCCGCGCTTTCCGCGATCGATGACGCGGGACAGCGTCACGCTGACGCTGCCGATTGAATATTCATTACGAACCAGCTGAAAAGAAAGGATTATACATGAGTAAGTCCACCCGTGGAGCAATCCGGCCGATGAGCTTGCGGCACCCGATGGCGGCGGCAGCGCTCGGCCTCTCCGCCGCGGCCCTCGCCAGCCCGGCAGCGGCGCAGCAGGCTTCCGAGGAGGGGGATGAGATCGTGCTCGACACCTTGCAGATCGAGGACTCCACCGCCGATGTGAACCCCAACGCCATGCCCGGAGTGCCCTATCGAGCGCTGCGTTCGGGTGACGTTCGCCGCACCCAGCCGCTCAGCGAAACCCCCCAGACCATACAGGTCATCACCGAGACACAGATCGAGGAACAGGGTGCCTCCGACCTGCGCGACCTGATCGACAATGTGCCGGGGGTCACCATTGGCACGGGGGAAAACGGCAATGCCTTTGGCGACCGTTACATCATTCGCGGTCATGAGGCACGGTCTGACGTGTTTGTCGATGGCCTGCGCGATCCCGGCATGACCATCCGCGAAACTTTCGCGGTGGACCAGATCGAAATCACCAAGGGCCCGAGCTCCTCCTTCGCGGGACGCGGCGCGATAGGCGGGGCGGTCAACTCAATCACCAAGCAGGCAAGCACAGACTATATGTTTGTGCGCGGCGATCTGAGTATAGGCACCGACGACTATTACCGCGGCACGATCGATGCCAACGTGCCACTGACCGGCAACTTGGCCGTGCGTGCGAACCTGCTCTACGGCACCGAAGAAGTTCCCAACCGAAACTTCTCCGAACGTGAGCGCTTGGGTGCGGCGATCTCGCTGGCATGGGTGCCGGCCGACGATGTCGAATGGGTGGTAGATTATTACCACTTGAACGCCGACGATATTCCGGATCTGGGCGGCTATATGCCCGCCCCCACCGGCACCGGGCCGTCCGACATAACGATCCACGCGCCGTGGCACGACGTGCCCAATTATGCTCAGCAAGGTGATTTCCTCGATACCAATGTCGATACCTTCACCAGCCGGATAACCGTGCGCATGGCCGAGGGTGTCGAGGTCATCAATGCTACGCGTTATGGCGAGACGACCAATGGCTATGTGCTGACCGGCCTGCGCGGCGGGGCATTCCGTCCGGCCACCAACGACTACGGCCAGCTCACCCTGTCGTCACACCAGGGCAACCAGGACGTGCGATATTTCGTCAACCAGACCAATATGCTGGCCAGTTTCAATACCGGCGGACTGAAGCACGACGCCATTGCAGGGGTTGAATACTCAAACCTGCGGGTGGCCAACGGCACCTATATCCTCACCAATGGCGGCACCCCCAATTGCCGCACCTCTGGCACCGGTCCCAACAACGCCTTCTGCATCACCGACAACCAGCGCAATGTGCTGTTCGACGATACAACAATACATAACCTGCTCCAACGCACGATTACCAATGGCATCACTGACAGCCTCTGGGAGGTAGATACCTTCAGCATCTATGCGATGGACACGGTGCAGGTCAGCGATCTGCTGCGTCTGCATGGCGGCCTGCGGGTTGACCTGTTCGAATACAGCAATGCGGTAGTCCAGGGCGGCAACACCACCAACTATGCCTACAATGACACGTTGTGGAACGGCCATGCCGGGATAAGCCTGCACCCCGTGGACGGGGTGATGGTCTACTTCAATTATGGCACCGGCAAGGAGATCAACGGCGGAGAGAGCGACCTTGGCGCTAACTGCGGCTATGGCGGGATCTGCGTAGCCGCCGGAACCGACATCGGCGCGGGCCGGCCGGAAAGCGTTGAGAGCCTGGAACTGGGCGTCAAGGCCGATTTGTTTGGCAATCGCTTGCTGGTCACGGCCGCTGCATTCCAGATCATCAAGGACGGCGTGTTCGAGAGCGCCGGCACCGGTTATGAGCCGGGCGGCAGCCTGAACACCGGCAAGAACCGCGTGCGCGGGGTGGAATTTGGCATGGTCGGCAATGTCACCAACCAGCTCATGCTTCAGGCAGCGCTGACCCTGATGGACAGCGAAGTGCGCGAATCCAATACGCCGGCACGCATTGGCCTGGAATTGAGCAACTTCGCCAACACCCAGTTCAGCGGACAGGCGCGCTATCAGCTGACCGATGATCTGGCCGTCGGCACCACGGCTACCTACAAGGGCCATATGTTCACAGGCCAGCCGGACTCCGCAGCATCATACAACGCGACTCTCGGCATTCACACCTATCGGGTGCCAGCCTATTGGACATTTGACGGTTTCGTCACCTATGACTTCTCGCCAAGTGTCAGTGCCCGGTTGAACGTGACGAATATCGGCAATACGGATTATTATCTGGCTGGTTATCAGAGCGGGCATTTCCTCTACAAGGGCGACGAACGCCGCGCCGTGCTGACACTAACCGGTCGGTTCTAGGCCGCAGCTGACGGAACCAGACCGATGCTGATCGTGATCGAGAACGTGCTGACAAGCGATGAGGTGGCACTGTTCCGCCAGCGGCTGGCTACGGCCGCATGGAAGGATGGTGCCTCCACTGCCGGCACGCGCTCGATCGCGGTCAAGCAGAACCTCCAGCTTCCCCGCACTGATCCGGAGGCGCAGGATCTGGGACAGAAAATCCTGCGCAAGCTGGGCAGTCACCCTGAATTTGTTTCGGCCAGCCTGGCTGAAAAAATCTGGCCCCCGGTGTTCAACTGCTACCGCGACGGCGGCCACTATGGCACCCATTCCGATGCAGCCTTGATGCGGCTGCCCGAGGCGGGGCTGACCCTGCGGAGCGATTTGTCAGCCACGCTGTTTCTTTCCGACCCCGAAGACTATGACGGCGGCGAGTTGCTGGCGGAAACCCCGTTCGGAGCACAGGCTGTAAAGCTGCCGGCGGGCGACATGGTGCTCTATCCCAGCTCCAGCCTGCATCAGGTCACACCGGTGACGCGCGGCGAACGAGTCTGCGCGATCACCTGGCTGCAGAGCGCCGTGGCCGACAACCATCTGCGCGCGCTCCTCTACGACCTGGATTGTTCGATCCGGGCGCTATCACCCGGCCGCGCAAAGGACGATCCCGATATCGACCGGCTGATCCACGTCTATCACAATCTGGTGCGCCAGTGGGCGCAAGTGTAAAGGAATGCTTTGCCGCCGGCATCGCGCCTGCCGAGGTGGGGTGCTTGTGCGAGCCGGGCAGCAACGGCCCCGCGCAGACGAGGCAGTGGCGGCAGCATTTGCGAAACCCGAGAGCGAAAGCGTCCGCATGGCCACGATGCATCAAGCCAAGGCCCTTGAGTTCCGTGCCCTGGCCGTGATGGCCTGCGACGAGGATGTAATTCCGCCTGTGGAGAGAACGAGTGGGGTCGGCGATGTGGCGGAGCACTCTTGGCGCATAATGTGGCATTGCTGTGCACTTGCCATCCCTGCGTTCCCTGGCAAACTTGTCCCAACCTGCGCGCGCTGGCAGAATCCGTCTTGCGCCGCGTAAAGAACCGGTTCAAGGTAGCGCTACCATAAGAATGGGTGATGCGGCATTGCGCCATGCAGGCATGGCGCGGGCAGACGCAGGGCAGGAGAGGGATTTTCATGCAATTGAATGGGCAAGGCGAAGCCGCCAAGGTCAATATGGCGCTCATCAGCGCTATTGTGGCGGTGGCCACGATCGGGGGCCTGCTGTTCGGGTACGACAGCGGTGCGGTCAACGGCACGCAGGGCGGGCTGACCGAAAAGTTCAATCTGAGCGAGGCGGCGCTGGGCTTTACGGTCGGTTCCCTGCTGATCGGCTGTGCGGCCGGTGCTTTCTTCGCCGGGCGGCTGGCCGATATAATCGGCCGGCGCACGGTGATGATCCTGGCGGCGATCCTGTTTCTGGGCAGTGCGCTGGTGCAGGGGCTTACCGATTCGCACACGATCTTCGTGATTGCGCGCTTTGCTGCCGGCATGGCGGTTGGCGCGGCCTCGGTGCTCTCGCCGCTCTACATCTCCGAAATGGCCCCGGCCAACATTCGTGGCCGGCTGACCACGGTGCAGCAGGTGATGATCATCACTGGCCTGACGGCGGCCTTCGTTGTGAATTATCTGCTGGCGCAGGCTGCAGGCGATTCGTTGAGCGAGATTGCCGGTCGGCAGGCCTGGCGGTGGATGTATCTGGCGCAGGGTGTTCCCGCAGTCGTTTTCCTTGTCGCGCTGTTTTTCATTCCGGAGAGCCCGCGCTACCTCGTCAGCCGCGGCCGCGATGCCGAGGCGCTGGGCGTACTCACCCGCATCTTCGGGACCGATGAGGCGCAGCGCAAGGTGGTGGAAATCAAGGCCAGCTTCAACGCTGATCACCGTCCGCGGCTGTCCGATGTCACCGCGCCGGGCACGGTTTTCCGCCCGATCGTGTGGGCCGGCATCATGCTGGCGACTTTCCAGCAGTTCGTGGGCATCAACATCATCTTCTATTACGGCGAGACTCTGTGGAAGCTGGCGGGCGTTTCGGAAGAAGTGGCTCTTGAGCGCAACATCTTCTCGGGCCTCGTGTCCATTGCGGCGGTGCTGGCCGCGCTGGTGATGATCGACAAGCTTGGACGAAAGCCGCTGCTGATGATCGGTTCGGCCGGCATGGCGGTTACGCTGGGTGCGATGACCTGGGCCTTCTCTGGCGCGGGGACCGACGCGGCCGGCAATCTCGTGCTGAGCGAGACGGCGGGCTACACCGCGCTGATCGCCGCCAATCTCTACGTGATCTTCTTCAACTTCAGCTGGGGCCCGGTGATGTGGGTGATGCTGGGCGAGATGTTCCCCAACCAGATGCGCGGCAGTGCGCTGGCTGTGGCGGGTCTGGCTCAGTGGGGCGCCAATTACCTGGTGGTGCAGAGCTTTCCGTCAATGGCCAGTTGGTCGCTCGCAGGCACTTATGCGCTCTACACCACGGCGGCCGTGATCAGCTGGTTCCTCGTCAAGTCGCTCATCAACGAGACGAAGGGCAAGGAACTGGAAGAAATGCAGGGCTGATGCCGATCACCTTCTTTGCGAGGTAACTCCGAAGGGCTGGGGCGGTTGCGGTCGCTCCAGCCCTTTTCTATTCCCAACAGGCAGACAAGTGCGGCGAGTGATATGACAGAGCAGGGCTCGAAGGTGCGCGTAGTGGTGCTGGGTGGCGGAACCGCCGGATGGATGACGGCCGCCAGCCTGATCCGCCTGTTGCCCGATACGGCAAGCGTCGACCTGATCGAAAGCGAGGATATCGGGATTGTCGGCGTGGGCGAGGCGACGCTGCCGCATATCCGGGGCTTCGTGGAGAAGCTGGGGATAGACGAGGCCGCTTTCATGAAGGCCACCCATGCCACCTTCAAGCTGGGCATCGACTTCCGCGATTTCGGGCGCATTGGCGAAAGCTACATCCACCCCTTCGGCAGTTTCGGCGAGGAAGTGGCCGGCATCGGGTTTCACCATTACTGGCTGGAATTGCAGCGGCAGGGCCGCGCCGCGCCGCTGGGCGACTATTCGCTGGCGGTGGCCGCCGCCCGCGCGAACCGCTTTGCCCCGCCGGCGCAAGATCACACGCTGGCGAGCACTTATGGCTATGCCTACCAGTTCGATGCCACGCTGTTCGGGCCCTTTATGCGCGAATTCGCCTGCCGCCACGGCGTGACCCGGCATGAAGGGCTGGTTGTCGATGTAGAGCGCGACGGCGCCAGCGGCGATGTTGCCGCGTTGCTGCTGGCTGATGGGCGGCGGATCGAAGGCGACCTGTTTGTCGATTGTTCGGGCTTCCGCTCGTTGCTGCTGGGACAGGCCCTGGGCGAGGAATGGGAGGATTGGACGCACTGGCTGCCCTGCGACCGGGCCGCCGCCATGCCCTGCACGCACGAAACGCAGGATATCCGGCCCTTCACCATCGCCACCGCCATGCCGGCGGGCTGGCGCTGGCAGATCCCGCTGCAGCATCGCATGGGGAATGGCTATGTCTTTTCCAGCGCGCATATCTCGGAAGATGAAGCCTGCGCCGCGATCAAGGCCGCCGCTGAGGGCGAGCCGCTGGCCGAACCGCGCATCCTGAAGTTCCGCCCCGGCCGCCGCAAGCACTCGTGGAGCCACAATGTCGTGGCGGTGGGTCTTGCCAGCGGCTTTCTGGAGCCACTCGAATCCACGTCAATCTATCTGGCGCAGATGGCGATCACCTATCTGATCGAACTGTTTCCCGATCAGGGCGGGATCGATCCGCGCGATGTTGCCGAATTCAACCGGCTGGTCGATGTGGAATATGATCGGGTGCGCGATTTCCTGATCCTGCATTACAACGCAACAACGCGTGACGATTCCGAATTCTGGAACCATGTGCGCACCATGCAGGTGCCCGATACGCTGGCGGACAAGCTGGAATTGTGGCGCAAGGCCGCACGCATCGAAAAGTATGCCGATGGCCTGTTCTTCGATGCCAGCTGGATTGCGGTCTATGTCGGGCAGGGGCTGCTTCCCGAACGGCATGATGCGCGGGTGGCGCTGGCTGACCCGGTGCGCGTTGCGGGCGCGCTGGAACGGTTGCGTGGCGCTATCGCGGCGGAGGTGGCCGCGATGCCGGGCCATCTTGAATATCTGCGCGGCGAAGCCGGACGACTGGCACCCGAGGATGCGCTGGCGGCATGAACCCTGTAAGCCTGAGTGTGCCGCGCGAACGTCTGCGCACCATCTGTATCGCCGGTTCGGGCCAGGTGGGCGTGATTGCTGCGTTGGCGCTGAAGCGCGCCCTGCCCGATGCGCAGGTGATCGTTATCGGGCTGGCGGATGATCCCACGGCCTATGCCGACACTGCGTCCACCGCGCTGCCCTTCACCAACAAGCTGCACGACCGGCTGGGCCTTTCCGAGGACGAGCTTATCCGCCGCGCGGGCGCCAGCCACCGGTTGATCACCCGCTATGCCGGCTGGGCGGGCGAGGGGGCGGATGCGGTGGGCGCCGTGCCCTATGGCGCACCGGCGGACACACAGGCGCGCGCCCGCTTTGCCCGCGAATGGGGCGGCGGCTCGCGCGGCGCACTGGCGGCCCCGGGTTCGCGGCTGCCCGCCACCTCGCTGCCGCAAGTGCTGGCCGAGGCCGGCCGCTTTGCCGTGCCGCCGGGCGATATGCCGACCCCGCTGGACGAGGTGGATTACGCCCTGCGCTGGAACAGCCCGGCCTATCGCGACATATTGATCGAACGGGCGCAACAGGCCGGGGTGATCTATCTGCCGGGGCCGATCCAGGGTCACGAGCCGGACGGGAAGGGCGGCATTGCGGCCATCGGCGTGGACGGGCAGGGCCCGATTGCGGCAGACCTGTTCGTGGATTGCAGCGGGCCTGCCGCGCGCCTCATCTCGGCCATGCCCGGCGCGCAGTGGGAAGATTGGGGCGACGTCTTGCCGGTGCGCCGCATCCTCCACGCGCGACCTGGGCAGGCCATGCTGGCACTGGAGGATCGCTTCACCCTGACGCGGCAAGGCTGGCTGATGGAGCAGGCCGGGCGCGACGGATTGCACATGGCACTGGGCCTTGCCCCGCAGATGGGCGAACAGGACGCGGTGCAGGTGATGACGCAGACGCTGGGGGCGCAGCCCGCACGGCTGGTGGAAGTCGCGCCCGGCTGTCACCGCGAAAGCTGGCTGGGCAATGTCGTGGCGCTGGGCGATGCGGCCGCCTGGTTCGAGCCGCTCGCGCATCTCAATCTTGACCTCGCGCATCGGCAATTGGCGCTGCTGCTCGAAATGCTGCCCGGTCTTGCGATCGAGCCGCTGGAACGTGCCGAATTTAACCGCCGCGCCCATCTGATGGCGGTGCAGGTGCGCGACACGCTGGCAACGCATTATGCTGCACCCCGTGCCCGCAGCATTTTTGGCGAAGCGCCGCTACCCGAAGGCCTCGACCGGGTGATCGATCAATATACGCGGCGTGGACGCCTGCCTCACCGCGAAGAGGCCGCCTTGCTCGCTGCGGAATATATGGCCTTGCTTGATGCCCTGGGCCTTCCGGGTGCGGTTCCCGTATCTGCGCGGGCAACAGCTTCGGCAGAATCGGCGGCGGCCTTGCGGGCGTTCGAGGAACAGGCGCAGCGTGCGCTCGCCTTTGCGCCGCCTTACGCCCAGTTCATGCAGCAGATGCTGGCGGCGGGTGCGGCGCCGGCGCCGGTCTGAGCGGCGCTTCCCGCCCTCTTATTTCGACAGGGCTTGCCGCAGGATCTGCCGCATCCGTTCGAGCAGGGACGGGGTTACCGGCCCCAGCATTCCGCGCGCCTGCGGGGGCAGATGCGCCACGGGATCACCGCCCGTCTCGAACACGAAATGATCGAACCAGGTCCGCCAGATGGCGCGCATATGCGGTGGCAGCGGCTTGATGGCATAGAGCGCGTGCAGCATGGCGTCATAGGCTGAGCCGGTTCCAGCGGGCACACCTTGGGTCCACCAGTAATTGACGAGGATATTGACGCTCTCCAGCGATTCCACCCCGTGCCACCAGCAATAGGGGATATAGAGCGCATCGCCCGGTTCGAGAGTGGACTGTTGCGCAGCATCCCAGGCCGCCGCAAAACGCGGAAAACGTTGAAGATCGGGCGCGCGCGGATCCACCACGCTCACCGGTGTTCCCGCGGGGGTCAGCTCGATCGGGCCGGGGTAGAGATTGGCGATCTGTTCGGGCGGGAACAGCGTGAAGCGGCGCCGCCCGGCCACGCAAACCGCCAGATTCTCCATCACATCATAATGCGGGGCCACAGTGATGCGGTTGCCGATCCAGATGCGCGGCGCGACACGATCGATGGCGGGGCCAAGCGGGGGAAGCCGGTTTTCCGCGGCCAGATGCGGGAGGACATCGGGTATGATTTCGGACTGCACAGCCATGGCTGGCGGATTGGCGATGCTGGCGGCGTGCAGCAAGTCGTCGAGGAACATTTCCAGCCGCCCCTGCGCCTTGGCGAAGTTCATGCCCGTCATCTCAGCGTTGTAGAAGAAGCGGCCGCCTTCTTCCGGCCGGGCCATGATCGCACCCACTGGCTTTGCGCTGGGCGCACGTTTCAGATAGGCAATGGTCGCGCCCGCGCCGGCTCTGCCTGCGGCCACGAGCGGCCAATCCTGCACGGCGCCGCGTAGCACGACCGGTGCGTTTGCCGCCCGAATGTCTGCCAGCATGGCCGCATCGATCGGCCCCTCCCGCTCGGGCAGGGCGGACGGCGGGGGCAGGTCAGTCATGCCGACAGGCGCATCGAGGGATCGATTGCCCCGCCGATTGAGGCCAGGAACTGGTCCTGCGTCGGCATTTGCGACACCGCGCTGGCGATCACGCCGCGCACATGGGAAAGGCGGCGCAGCACCTCGTCATCAGGCAGCAGCGCGGCCGCCGGGTGATGATCGCCCGCAACAATCCCCTGGCAGGCCATGACCGAAAGCCAGCTTGTCTCGGTGAACAGCTCGTTATGTTCGCGCACGATGCGTCCGGAACTGCGGAACATCTCCAGCTTGGCCTTGAGGCCATCGGGCGGTTCCAGCGTGCGGCAATAATTCCAGAATTCGGAATCATCGCGCGCGGTCGCCTTGTAATGCAGCACAAGGAAATCGCGGATGTCGAGGTAATCCTGCGCGGTCTCCGCGTTGAATCGGTCAATCTCGACCGGGGTGAAGGCGGTGCTGGGGAAATAGGCGAGCAGCCGCGCAATGCCCGATTGCACCAGATGGATGGCAGTCGATTCCAGCGGTTCGAGAAACCCGCCTGCAAGGCCCAGCGCCACCACGTTCTTGTCCCAGACGCGGGTGCGGTGTCCCCCGGTAAAGCGGATGTGGTTGGGTGAGGCCAGCGGCGTGCCATCGAGATGTGCCAGCAGGGTTTCGGTTGCCTCGTCCTCGCACATGAAGGCGCTGGCATAGACATGACCGTTGCCCACGCGGTGCTGCAACGGAATACGCCATTGCCAGCCGGCCTTGCGCGCGGTGGAGCGGGTGAGCGGCTGATCCTCTGCACCGGTCTCGCGCTTGGTGCAGGGGATCGCCACCGCCCGGTCGCAGGGCAGCCATTTGCTCCAGTCAAGGAAGGGGACGCCCAGCGTCTGGCCCAGCAGCAGCGAGCGGAAGCCCGAACAATCGATGAACAATTCGCCGTCCACCTGTGTGCCGTTTTCCAGCGCGACACGCGTGACAAAGCCACTTTCGGGATGCTGCTCGACCTGCGTGACGCGCCCCTCGACACGGGTGACGCCAGCCTCCTCCGCCCGGCGGCGCAGGAAACGGGCATAGCGTCCTGCATCGAACTGGAAGGCATAGGCAAGGCGCGACAGCGGCGAATTGGGATTGCCCGTTTCGGGCCAGTAGAACCGCCCCGCTTTGCCCGCCATCGCGCCAATCGAATAGGCATCCAGCGCAGTTGCGTCGCCCAGCGCCAGCCCTTTCAGCCAGAAATGGTGAAATTCGATCCCCAGCATATCGATGCCGTATTGCCCGAAGGGGTGGACATAGCTGTGCCCCAGATGCGTCCAGTCCACAAACTCGATACCCAGTTTGTAGGTGGCGTGCGTCTCGCGCATGAATTCGGCTTCGTTGATCCCCAGCAGCTTGTTGAAATGCACGATCTGCGGGATCGTCGCCTCGCCCACGCCCACGGTGCCGATCGCCTCGCTCTCGATCAGGGTGATCGCAAGGCCGGGCATCGCGCCCAGCACCTTGGAAAGCGCGGCGGCGGCCATCCAGCCGGCGGTGCCGCCGCCGACGATCACGATCTTGCGGATGGGCGGCGCGCTCATGCGGCGACTCCGGTGCTGAGGGGCGCGGAGGCTGTCGTATCAGCCCATGCGCCAGCCTGACGCAGGAAACTTTCCTGATCGGGCAGGCTTTGCGCGGTGCGCCGATAATCGGCGCGCATCTGCGCCATCGCGGCGGCCACGCGGTCAGGGTCCAGCGTATCGGCAATCGGATCGTGACGCGCGGGCCAGATGTTCTGCCCCAGCATCACCGCCACCCAGCTCGGCAGGCCAAACAGCTCGGCGTTTTCGCGAAAAACCCGGCCATGCAGGCGCCACAGATCCATCTTGCGTTGCAGGCTGGCGGGCACTTCCATTGCCTTCACATGGCGCCAGAACGGTGTGTCCTCGCGCTGGGTGGCCTTGTAATGCAGGATCACGAAATCGCGCACATCCTCGTAGAGCTCGCGCATTCCGCGGTTGTATTCGTCGCGCTCCAGCGGGCTGATCTGCTTGTCCGGGAACAGCGCGAAGAGGCGCTGGATGCCGTTCTGAATAAGGTGGATGCTCGTTGATTCGAGCGGTTCGATAAAGCCCGAGGCAAGGCCCAGCGCCACCACATTGTGATTCCAGGTCTTGCGGCGGCAGCCGGTCAGGAAGCGGATTTCGCGCGGATCGCCCAGCGTCTCGCCTTCTACATGGGCTTGCAGGATGCGCAGCGCCTCGTCGCTTTCCATGAAGGCGTTGCAGAAGACATGGCCGTTGCCGGTGCGGTGTTGCAGCGGGATCGTCCATTGCCATCCCGCCGAATGCGCGGTGGCGCGGGTATAGGGGATGGGGCTGCGCACCTTTGCTGTGGGCATGGCGATTGCGCGGTTCATCGGCAGCCATTGGCTCCAGTCGTCATAGCCGGTTTCGAGCGTCTGTTCGATCAACAGCCCGCCAAAGCCCGAGCAATCGATAAACAGATCGCCCGCGATCCGCTCCCCGCTTTCCAGCTGTACCGATTCGACATCGCCGCTTTCGCCGTGGCGGTGGACGGCCACGATCTTGCCCTCGCGGCGCACTGTACCCTGCGATTCAGCCATTTTTCGCAGGAAAGCCGCATAAAGCCCTGCGTCGAAATGAAAGGCATAATTCATCTGCGAGACAAGGCTGCGCGCGCCTGCGGCGGGACGGGCAAAGCGCTTCTCAGCCGCGGCCACAGCCGCCATGCAATAATCGGAAATCGTGCCGCAATCGCCAGACCGCGCAATTTCGCGCAGCCACAATTGGTAGAACGGTATACCGTGCAGATCCTGCCCGTAACTGCCGAAGGGGTGGATATAGCGATCACCCTGGCGGCCCCAATTGATGAACTCGATACCCAGTTTGATCGTGCCCATCGTGGCGCGCAGGAAAGCATTCTCGTCAATGCCCAGCAGACCGTTGAACGAACGGATTGGCGGGATTGTGGCTTCGCCCACGCCCACTGTGCCGATGGCATCGGATTCAACCAGCACGAAGCGGCGCCGGCCATCGTCGAAATAACGGGACAAGGCCGCCGCCGCCATCCACCCGGCGGTGCCGCCGCCCACGATCACCACCGTGGTGATATCGTTACCATTCTGAGCCTCGCCCACGAACCTGTATCCTTTTTCGCACAGTTTACGAGAGTGATCCTAGACTTGCCCAACCCCTCTTGCCAAGGCGGGAATCGGCCGATATGCATCAATGTCAATTCAGGACCAATTCGCTACGAACAATAATGGTAGCGCTAACATGGGAGGGGACTACAGGTGGCTCACACCAACGTTGCTTTTGTCGGCCGTTCAACCGGGGCAAATGAAATCCGCAAGACCCGCAATATGCTGCGCGCCGGGGCCTCGGCCGCGGTGCTGGGTGGTATGCTGCTCTCGGGCGGTGCGATGGCGCAGGATGCTGCGCCTGTCGCTGCAGAAGCGTCGAGCGACGTTATTCTGGTGACCGGCATTCGCCAGTCGCTGGCCAATGCGCAGAACATCAAGCGTGATTCCGACACGGTGGTCGATGCGATCACCGCCGAAGATATCGGCGCGCTGCCTGATCGTTCGGTTACCGAGGCGCTGCAGCGCGTGCCGGGCATCGCGATCAACCGCTTCGCAGGCTCGAACGATCCTGACCACTTCTCGGTCGAAGGTTCGGGCGTGGTTATCCGCGGTCTCAACTTCGTGCGTTCCGAATTCAACGGCCGCACCGCCTTTGCCGCCGGCGTTGGCGGGCAGGCGCTGAATTTTGCGGATGTGCCCTCCGAACTGCTCGGCTCGGTCGTCATTTCGAAGAATGCCACCGCCGACATGATTGAAGGTGGTCTGGCGGGCACAGTGAACCTCGTCACCCGCAAGCCGCTCGATCGCGGCGGCTTCCAGTTCGCGTTCGGCGCGGAAGCCAATTACGGCGACATGGCAAAGGAATGGACGCCCACCTTCTCCGGCCTGATCAGCAATACCTGGGAAACCGATGCGGGCACCTTCGGGATCCTCGTCTCCGGCTCCTATTCGCAGATCAAGAGCCGCGCCGACGGCCTGCAGATCACCAATTTCCAGACGCGCGATGGGCGCCTTGTCAACGCAGCCAATGCCGGCGGCACGCGCGTATGTCGCAATCCGCTTCCCGGTGATACCGATACGACGACGCTCCCGCCTCCGGGCGCGGCTTGCGGCGCGGCGGGCGCGGCGGGCGCGGATGGCTTTGCCGATTATGCGGGGACGCGCTATGCCCCGCTGGGCGGCCAGTTCCGCACCCAGGAATTCAATCGCCAGCGCGATGGTTTCTCGGTGTCCGCTCAGTATGAAACCCCTGATGGCGGTACCCGCGTGACGGCCGAATTCATCCGTTCGCACACCACCAATGCCTGGGGTGAATACACCTACGAAACCGCGCCAGACCTTTCGGAATATTCGACCTATCCGATCGGGTGCCGGCAGAACGCAAACGGCCCCACCCGTGTCAACGCGGACGGTTCGGCGGGCGATCCCACGCCGCGCGCGCAATGCCCCGTGGGTGGATTCACCAATTACCAGTATGACGAAAACGGACTTTTCCAGTCGGGCTACATCGTCAACGCCTCGAACGGCTGGCGCGGTCCGGTGCATGACGGGCGTTCCAATTTCGTCCCTGTGGGCGGTCTGCAGCAGTCGCTCGCCCGCCGGCAGGTGCTCGATGAAACCACCAACATGGATGCCAGCTTCAACGTCCGCAGCCAGTTGACCGATCGCCTCCACGCTTCGCTCGATCTGCAATATGCGCATTCGCAAAAGGACAATCTGGACGTCAGCGTGTTCGGTTCGATCTTCGCAGATCAGGAACTGGATCTGACGGGCCGTTATCCCTCCGTGACCCCGCGCAAGCCGCAGTTCCTGGGTTACACCTGGTCGCAGCCCAGTGCAGCTCTTGCTGGGGCAAGCGAGGCCGAGTATTTCTCCGATCCCCGCTTCCAGTTCTGGCGCGCCGCGATGGACCACATCGAGGACAGCACGGGTTCGCAATATGCGATGCAGGCAGACCTTGCCTACGACATCAGCGACGATGCCTTCATCCGCCGCGTCAAGGTGGGCGCCCGCTATCAGGATCGGCAGCAGGATATCCGCTATTCGACCTATAACTGGGGTATGCTGAGCGAAGTGTGGACGGGTGATCGCCCGGTCAATTTCGCGGATACGGCGGCATCGGCTTCGGCCTATTACGACTTCCCCAACTTCTTCCGTGGCAACGCGCCGGGGCCGCAGGGCGGCTTCTATTACACCGGTGACCTGATCAAGGATTATGCGGGCAGCGTGAACTTCTTCCGCTCGATCCAAGACCAGGCGCGGGCGTTGGGCGGCAATCCTTCGTGGAACCCGCTCGCCGGGCGTAACCTGGGTACGGATAACGCAGCCGATGCGGATGGTTACATCCCCGAAGACAAGCAGCCGATCTACCAGCAGGATGCGGCCGGCTACATCATGTTCAACTTCGCTTCGGACGACTTCCTTGGCAGCCGTCTGGCCGGTAATTTCGGCGTGCGTTATGTCCGCAGCGATGTGCGTTCCGACGGCCGCCTCGGTGTGCCGACCCGGCAGGCGCTCAACATCGTTGATCCCTATGATGTGCGGTGCGCAATCGAGGATGTGCCGGATGGCGCTCCTCCCGGCACTGAACCCAGCCGTCCCGGCGGGGTCTGCTTGCGCGGTCCAGCTGGGTATGCTGCCCTGCAGCAGTTTGCCAACGGCCAGAATGTCGCCGATATCGCCCAGTTCGAGTATGATTACTGGCTGCCCAGTTTCAACGCGCGCTACGAAGCAAGCGACGATATTATCCTGCGCTTCGCGGCATCCAAGGTGTTGACGCGTCCGGATAACGCCTATGTGCGCAACTTCCTGACCATCGGCCTTGATCAGAGCGGCAATCTGACCGCGAATGCGGGCAACCCGTTCCTCAAGCCTGCGACCGCATGGCAGTTCGACCTGACCGCCGAGTGGTATTTCGACACGGTCGGTTCGCTCACGGGTAACCTGTTCTACAAGCGGGTGAAGAACTTCTTCTTCCAGGATGTGACCGAGCGTTCGGTCACGAACAACGGCGTTACCGAGAACGTGTTCGTGCGCGGCCCGGCGAACTTTGACGGGGCGGGTGAGATCAAGGGCTTCGAAATTGCCTATCAGCAGACGTTCGATTTCCTGCCGGGCCTGCTCAGCGGCCTTGGAACATCGGCGAACTACACCTTCATCAAGAGCTCGGGTCTTCCGAACGCCTTCCTGAACGGTGGCAATCTGCCCAACAACTCGACGGTGCCGCCAGGCAATCTTCCGCTGGAGCAGCTGTCCAAGCACAACGCGAACGTGACAGTGTTCTACGAACAGGGCCCGCTGTCGATGCGTGCCGCCTACAACTGGCGTTCGCGCTTCCTGCTGACGGCAAGCGACGTGATCTTCCCCTACTTCTCGATCTTCAACGAGCCGACGGGACAGCTGGATGCGTCGATCTTCTACGCCATCATGCCCAATGTGCGCATCGGCGTGCAGGGCGTGAATCTCACGAACGAAGTGACCCGTACCACGCAAGCTTACACCGGGGATCCGGCGCGGTTGGCACCGCGTTCCTACTTCATGAACGACCGTCGTTTCTCGTTCATTCTCCGGGGCCAGTTCTAAGCTCCTGGCCAGGACGGAAAGGGCCGCCGCTCTCCCACGGCGGCCCTTTTTCGCGAAATCACCAAGGGCCGCGCGGCTTTCCGGCCGGGCGGCCCTTTGTCGTGCGATTGTTTGCCATGTGCGCGTATGGGGCGCAAAAAAAAGGGGGCCAGCCTTTCGGCTGACCCCTTTGAGGTGGCAATCGGGGAGACTGCCCTGTGAAGTTCGTCGCGCTATCGACCTGGCATCAGGCCGATGTCGAGGCGCTTGCCAATGATGCAGCAATCGCATCGCGCATCGGTTTAGCGGTATATTCGCTCGAATAGGGGCAGGCCCGCACTTCCAGCCCGTCATCGCGCGGGGCAAAGCCCTGAAGCCAACTGAACCGGTCGACCATGCCCCAGGCAAGGATGTCTGTCAGTTCGGTGTAATCGAGCATCACATCGAAATAGCGGCGCGTAAAATCGGCGATCTTTGCGTCACGCTCGGGAATGGCGCCGGGGAGCGCCTTGTCCTTCACGTCGAATTCGGTGATCATCAGCTTGTAGCCCATGCCCACCACTTCATCGCAGAAGCGCCGCCATTCGCGCTCCAGATAAGGGCCGACGCCGGTGGCGGGATCGATCGAGAACATCTCGATATGCGACTGGATCCCCAGTGCATCGCAGGGCACGCCGCGCGCCTTCATGCCTTCCAGCAGGCGCAGCACATCGTTGCAATGCGCAACATGGGCCGGCTCCCAGCTCATGTAGTCATTATAGACCAGTTCGCCATCGGGCAGTTGTTCGCGCGCCACGTGGAAGGCCAGATCGATCACCGCTTCGGGGCTGCCCATCGCGCGGCTCATGCTGGTTTCAATGGTGCGGTTGGTGTCGTGGTCGATCGCCTCGTTCACCACGTCATAGCTGGTGATCTGGCCGCGATAGCGGTCGGTCACGGTGCGGATGTGGTCCACCAGCATCCGCTCGGCTTCCTGCACCGGATTGGCGCCGTAATCATAATTGTTGAGCCATTCGGGAAACCAGCGCGGCCGGTGCCACAGCAGCGTATGCCCGCGTAACCCCTTGCCGTTGGCCTGCGCCCACGCGGCAATCGCGTCCATCCGGGTGAAGTCGTACACATCGGGCGCGGGACGCGTCCATTGCCACTTCAGCTCGTTTTCGGGCACCACCAGGCTGCATTCGGCATTGATGATGCCGGTATAAAGCGGGTTCTGGATCGATCCGCCATTGGTTCCCGCGTTCCAGTTGATCGCGCTGCCAAAACGGCGGCCGCTGCGGCGCGCTATCGCATCAAGGCTGCCTTCGGGAGCAGGAACCGCTCCGTCACTTCCATGCTGCGCAAAAGCGGATGAGAACAGACCCGCGCCTGCGCCGGCCAAAGGAACGGCGACCATGCCCGCCAACACGCTGCGGCGGTCAATCGAAAAGGGGGTTTTGCCCAAGGTCACTGAATCACGATCTCCGTTGTGCGCAGATTGGCGCTGCTGTTGCCGGCCGAGAGAGTGACGGGGCCGGGCTCGTTCACTTCCACCATGTCGCGGTTCCAGAAGGAAAGCTGGGCCGGGGTCACGGTGAAGGACAGGGTGCGGCTCTCGCCGGGCTGCAAGGTTACCCGCTGGAACCCCTTGAGTTCGAGCACCGGCCGCGTCACCGAGACATCGCGGCGGGTGATATACAGCTGCACCACCTCATCACCTTCGCGGCTGCCGGTATTGGTCACGGTCACTTCGACCGGCACATCCTCGGCCGTGCCAAAGGCGGCCTTGCCCACACGCGGGGCGGAGATATC
Organism: Alteraurantiacibacter palmitatis; assembly: GCF_037154115.1. Lineage (NCBI taxonomy): Bacteria > Pseudomonadati > Pseudomonadota > Alphaproteobacteria > Sphingomonadales > Erythrobacteraceae > Alteraurantiacibacter > Alteraurantiacibacter palmitatis. The sequence goes on from NZ_JBANRO010000001.1 coordinate 29,151, forward strand.
GAACGTGGTGTAGGACAGGCCGTGGCCAAAGGGGAACAGCGGCGTCACATCATCGAACAGATAGCCGCGCCGCGCGCTGGGCTTGTGGTTGTAGAAAAGCGGGATCTGCCCTTCGTTGCGCACCACGCTGACGGGCAACTTGGCGCCGGGATTGATCCGGCCCAGCAGCGCCTCGGCCATGGCGATGCCCCCTTCCTGCCCCGGATACCAGCATTCGAGCACGGCATCGGCCTTTGCCACCACATTAGGCCAGCTGGGCGAGCGGCCATTGATGGCGCACACGATCAGCTTTGCGCCCGTTTCGGCGCAGACCGCAGCGATGGCATCGACCAGTTCGTTCTGTTCGCCCACAATGTCGATCACCGTGCGGTCGCCCAGATGGGTGGTGGCAAAGCCCTCGCGGCTGGTCTGTTCGGTATCGCCAATCGCCAGGATCACCGTGTTGGCGGTGCGGGCAATTTCGGCGGCCTCGGCAATCAGGCGCAGATTCTCGTCACGCGGGGCAAGGCGCACATCGCTTTGCGAGCGGTCTTCGCTGGTGGTGATGAACACGCCCTGTGCGGTGACGAAATCGGCCTGCGGGGCAATTTCGCGCAAACCTTCGATCAGGCTGATCGCCTGCTTGGGCACACTGGAATAGCCGCCCAGCCGGGCAATCGCGTGGTTTGGCCCGATCACCGCCACGCGGCCCATCGTCGCCTCGCTGAGCGGCAATGCGCCGGTGGGGTTGGTCAGCAGGCACATCGACTTGCGCGCGGCTTCCAGCGCCAATGCCCGCGCCTCGCCATTGCCGGTAAGCGCCTCGGTCTTTTCCCAGTCGCCATAGGGGTTCTCGAACAGGCCGCAGCGCATTTTGAAGGTCAGCATCCGGGCGCAGGCGCGATCGACGAGCTCCACCGGAATGCGGCCCGCCTCGACCGCGTCCTCCAACGTGGCGAAGGCCATGCCTTCGGGCAGTTCACTGTCGACCCCTGCCAGCAGTGCCTGGTGCGCGGCGTCTTCCAGATCGCGCGCCACATGGTGCAGCGTGGCGAGTTCGTGCACCCCGCCATAATCGCTGGCGATGATGCCATCAAAGCCCCATTCGCCGCGCAGCACCGTGTCCAGCAGCCAGGCATTGGCGTGGCTGGGGATGCCGTCGATCTCGTTATAACTGGGCATCACCGCGCCCACGCTGGTGCGCTGCACGATTTCGCGGAAGGGCGGGAAGAAGTTTTCGCGCAGGTCACGCTCGGAAAGCTGGGCCGGGCTGATATTGTTGCCCGCTTCGGGCTGGCCATGGCCGGTCATGTGCTTGAGCGTGGCAAAGACCTTGTCATCGGCCAGCTTCTCGAACTTGCCGCGCCCTTGCAGGCCTTCCACCGCGGCCACGCCCATTTCGGCGCAGAGATAGGGACATTCGCCCCAGCATTCCTCGATACGGCCCCAGCGCGGATCGCGCACCGTATCGACCACAGGCGAGAGCACATAGGGCACGCCGCGCGCCCGCGTCTCGCGCGCGATCACCGACTGCACGCGGTACATTAGATCAGTGTCGAAGGTTCCCGCCAGCGCGATGGCCTGCGGAAACATGGTGGCTTCGGTGGCCATGTAACCGTGCAGCGATTCCTCGTGAAACAGCACGGGAATGCCCAGCCGCGTATCTTCCAGCGCCCAGCGCTGCACCGCGTTGATGAAGTCCACCGTTTCGCGCGGGGTGCGCCAGCGCGCGGCCGTGCCGCCCGCCGCACCTGTAATGCCCGGCACGCCGCGCTTGTCGGACGGCCGGGTGAGGTGGCCGATCCCGTCGGGAAAGGCGGCACTGGCCTTGGCCGGATTGAAGACGAGATCGTCGATCATGTCGCCCTTGCCCTGCCAGGCGGTGCGGATCTGCTGCACTTTTTCGCGCAAGGTCATCCGCGCCATCAGATCGGCCACGCGCAGGGGGATGGGGGCGGCAGCATCCTTGTATAGCGGTTGCGATCCTTGGGCAAAGGCGGCAGGCGCCTGTGCCACCGCCATCGCGGCCATGCTGCCGCCCGCCAGGAGTTTCAGCGCCGATCGGCGTGAAACAAGGGGCAAGCCAATTACGGGAGCGTTCATTGCACGATCTCCAGCGTGGTGGAGACAAGGTCGACCGAATTGGGCCCGGCCATGATTGTGAAGGTGCCCGGCTCGATCACGCGCTGCATATCGCGGTTCCACAGGGCGAAGCTTTCGGGGCGAATGGTGATATCCACCATGCGGGTCTCACCCGGCTCAAGGGTGACGCGCTGGAACCCCGCCAGTTCTTTCACCGGGCGGGTCACGCTGCTCACCTCGTCACGCAGATAGACCTGCACCACCTCGTCACCCGCGCGCGCGCCGGTATTGGTCACCGGCACGCGCACCGTTACCGCTTCACCTGCACGGATCGTGTCGGAGGAAAGCGTTGGCTCGCCAAAGGCGAAGCTGGTATAGGACAGGCCAAAGCCAAAGGGATAAAGCGGGCTGACTTCGGAAAACAGATAGCCCCGCCGCGCGGTGGGCTTGTGGTTGTAGAAAACCGGCAACTGGCCCACTTCGCGCGCCACGGTGACGGGCAGCTTGCCGCCGGGATTGATCCGGCCAAACAGCGCATCGGCAATGGCATGGCCCTGTTGCTCGCCCGCATACCAGCTTTCGAGGATGGCATCGGCCTGTTCGGCAATCAGCGGGTAGCTGGGCGGGCGGCCGTTCACCAGCACGGCGACAACAGGTTTGCCCAGCGCTTTCAATGCGGTGAACAGTTCGTTCTGTTCGCCCACCAGATCAAGGCTGGTGCGGTCGCCCAGATGTTCATTCGCCCAGGCTTCGCGGCTGGTCTGTTCGGTATCGCCAATGAACAGCAGGATCGTGTCAGCGCCGCGCGCGGCATCGACCGCCTCGGCAATGCGGGCGCGATTTTCGGCGGGGTCGGCCAGCGTCACCTCGTCCGCCCACCAATCGTCATCCTCGGTAATGCGGACGCCTTCGGCATGGATGATGTTCGCGCGATCCCCCACAGCGGCGCGGATGCCGTCCAGCGGGGAAACGGTTGCACGCGGGATGCCGTAATAGCCGCCCAGCCGCGCCACTGCCGCATTGGGGCCGATCACTGCGATGGTGGGGCGCGCCGCGCCGGCTTCTGGAAGTGCCAGCGGCAGCGTGCCGCCTTCGTTCTTGAGCAGGATCAGCGAAGCCTCGGCCGCGCGGCGGGCAAGCGCAATGCCTTCCTCGGTATTCGACCGCTGCGCCGCGGCAAGATCGCCATAGGGGTTTTCGAACAGGCCGGCATCGAACTTGATCGCCAGCATCCGCGAAACCGCCTCGTCAATGCGCGCGGTATCCACAAGTCCCGCCGCGACCTGCGCGGGCAGGGTGGAAAAGGCCGCGCCCACCGGCAGGTCGATATCCACCCCGGCATTGAGCGCCAGACGCGCGGCAGAGGGAATATCGGGCACAATCCGGTGGATTTCCGCCATCTGCTCGATCGCGTAATAATCGGACACCACCGCGCCCTGGAATCCCCATTCGCCGCGCAGGACATCCTTCAGCAGCCAGTCGCTCGAATGGCTGGGCACGCCGTCAATCTCGTTATAGCTCGCCATCACGGCGGCAATCGCGGTGCGGCGCACCACCTGTTCGAACGGCGGGAAGAACGCCTCACGCAAGGTGCGTTCGGAAATCGGCGCGGGGCCGATATTGGTGCCGCTTTCGGGCTGGCCGTGCCCGGTCATGTGCTTGAGCGTGGCAAAGACCTGCCCTTCGCCCAGGCGGTGATCGCGGCCCGGCCCCTGCAGCCCTTCGACAGCGGCCACGCCCATTTCGCCCACAAGGAACGGGTCTTCGCCAAACGTTTCCTCGATCCGGCCCCAGCGCGGATCGCGCACGATATCGACCACGGGGGACAGCACCAGGTGCACGCCGCGCGCACGCACTTCGGACGCTATGTAATCGTTCACCTGCCGCACCAGATCGGGGTTCCAGGTGCTGGCCAGCGCGATGGATTGGGGAAAGCTGGTGGCGTCGCGCGCGGCAAGGCCGTGCAGCGATTCTTCGTGAAACAGCACCGGGATGCCAAGACGGGTTTCGTTGATCGCCCAGTCCTGCATCTGCCGGACATATTCGAGGCTGTCTTCGATGCTGCGCGGCGGGTTCACGCGCGGGCTGGTGGGGCCCGCCAAATCGCTGGGCCGTGCCAGCATCCCCAGCCCGTGCGGAATCCGCTGGCTGGCGAGTGCGGGGCTGAAGCTGTGATCGGCGTTCTGGATTTCCACCTTGTTGTCCCACAAGGTAATGATCTGCGCGACCTTTTCCTCCAGCGTCATGCGCGCCAGCAGATCGGCCACGCGCTGCGCGGTGGGCAGGGCGGGGTTGCGGTAGGGCGCATCGGCGGGTGGCCGGGCCAGCCTTGCCTGATCTGCGGGCGTGGAACCGGCGGGCGCGCCTTGGGCAAGGGCAGGTGTTTCCACAGGCCCGGTCAGCGCCATCAAGGCAGCGCTGGCGGCAAGACTTGCCCGCAGGATGGTGCGCATGATTTTTTCTCTCCCTGCAGCCGCTTTTTCGGCCGTCCAATCTTGGTAGCGCTATCATCCGGATTGGCAAGGCGATGTCAACCGCCTTCGGCCGACCGGCACAATTTGCGCAGACTTTGGTGCGAAGGCTGCGGGGGATCGGCCCTGTCGGCAGCCCAAACGCGCTCTCTCTCTCGCAGTGCGCAGCAGAAAAATCGTGAGCGCAAGGGGTTGCCGCGCATTCGCACGCAAAGAGATGGGCAAAGACGCGAGTCGAACTGCCCCGGCGCCTTGCCCAGGCCGCCCGTCAAAGGGAGTGATCTGAACCCGGAGCGCTGATCCGGGGGAAAATCGGAATGAATCGAGGTCCGGCCTCACAGGCGCCAAACCGGCGCAAAAGACAGGGATTGGTGCCCAAAAGGGGCAGAATTCCGCCACTTCGACCAGTTCGGAGGTATCGCTATCACGCCGTAATGCACGGGAAATTTTATGGAAAGGTGGTGTGGAGGCAATTGACAACGCAAAGCTGACTGCTAGATGGAGCAGCGTGGTAGCGCTATCATCGCTGCACAGACGGCACAGTCTCCCGACTGGCCGTCCGCCAATGGGCAGAGCGGCATATGCAATGCCGTCGTTGAGGGGAGGAAAGTCATGAAGGCTTCGGCCAGTAATTCCGTTTGTCGTCGTTCGTCCGCGGGTGGCCGCGCCGTGCTTGCTGCCGGTGTGTCCATTCTGGCGCTGGGTGTTGCCGCTCCGGCAGCCGTGGCGCAGGACACGTCGTCAGACATGATCATCGTCACCGGCGTGCGCGCCAGCCTTGAGCAGGCGATGGACATCAAGCGCGAGAACTTCGGCGTGGTGGACGCGATTTCGGCCGAGGATATCGGCGAATTCCCCGATACCAACCTTGCCGAATCGCTCCAGCGCATTCCCGGCGTGTCGATCAGCCGCATCAACGGCGAAGGTTCGCAGGTCACCGTTCGCGGTTTCGGCCCGGCCTTCAACCTGGTGACCGTGAATGGCCGCCAGATTGCCACCACCTTCGTGAACTCGGTGGGTGGTGACCAGGACGTGGACTTCAGCCGCGCCACCGGCCGCTCGTTTGACTTCAACAATCTCGCTTCGGAAGGCGTGCAGCGACTTGAAGTCTACAAGACCGGCCGCGCCTCGATCCCGTCGGGCGGCATCGGTGCGGCGATCAACGTGGTCACCCAGCGCCCGCTCGACGCGCGCGGCGATGGCCTGCGCGGCTCGATCGGCGCCAAGGCGCTCTACGATCTGTCCAATTCCGATTTCCGCGTCGATCCCGAAGTGTCGGGCGTGCTGACCTGGAGCGACGATGCCGAGACGTTCGGTGTGTCGCTGTTCGGCGCCTATCAGCTGCGTCAGAGCGAAGCGGTAAGCGCCACCTCCAACGCGTGGAACATTGCGCCGTTCGCAAGCTTCCCCGGCAAGGGTCCCTCGACGCAGGTCACCGGTGCGCCGAGCAACCCAAGCACCCTGGTCGCGGTGCCCAATGACAGCCGCTATCACTTCTCGGAATTCGAGCGTGAGCGCATCAATGTGGCGGGCACCATGCAGTTCCGTCCGGTTGAAACGCTGACCTTCACCGCCGACGCGATGTATGTCCGCAATGACCAGAGCGAACAGCGCACCGACCAGACCAACTGGTTCAACCGTCCGTTCGATCGCATCACGTTTGACACCAGCGATGCCGTTCCGACCGCGATCTTCATCGCCGAAGGCGCGGGTTACGGCACGAAGGATCTGGGCTTCGAGCAGCAGTACCGTTCCAGCCTTACCGAGCTGCAGTCCTACGGCCTCAATGTCGCATGGGAAATCGGGGACGGCTTCACGCTGACGCTCGATGGCAACCACTCGATCTCCAATTCGCGCCCCAATGCGCGCAACGGCGCCAGTTCCACCCTGTTCTCCATGGGTGCGCCGGTGGTCGATGCGCACTCGGTGGATTTCAGCGGCAAGGTGCCGGTGCAGCTGTGGACGCTTAATGACAGCGGCCTTGGCACCGATGGCATTCGCGGGACGGCGGACGACCGAGGCAATAACAACAACCGCCTCGACCTCGGCGATCTGGGCACGCAGATTGCGCGCACCAACTCGTCGCGCCAGCGCCACCGGGTTGACCAGTTCAGCGCGGCTCTCAGCTGGGAACTTGACGGCGACAGCACCTTCGATGTGGGCGCAAGCTACATCGATTCGAGCATGACCAGCGCGCGCACGCAGACCCAGCAGACGCTGGGCGACTGGGGCATCAACAATGTCGGCGACATTGCAAGCCGCGCCAGCGACCTGGTGGAAGAGTTCTGCCTGTCGTGCAAGTTCAAGAAGTTCGATGTGGGCAATGCCGATGTCGCCTTCCGCGGCAATGCGGTGGACCTGTTCGAGGTGTTCAGCCCGTTCTACGCGCAGCGTGGCAACCCCAACAATGTCACCGGTAACGAATTCGACATCGTGGGTGAGGAAATCTTCGCGGCCTATGCGCAGTTCAACTGGAACGGCGAACTGGCTGGCCGTGAAGCGGGCCTCGTTCTGGGTGCCCGTTGGGAAAACACCAAGACCACCTCGTTCTCGCGCGTGGCCATCCCTTCGGTCATCGAATGGGATTCGGACAACGATTTCACCCGCGTGATCAGCGCGCAGGTGGGTGAAATCACCCGTGGCGGCGAATACAGCAAGCTGCTGCCCGCGATCGACTTCCGGATCGAACCGGTGGACGATGTGGTGGCTCGCGTGTCGTATTCGAAGACCATCGCACGCCCCGATTTCGGCAATCTGTTCGCGTCGCAGTCGGCCAATGCGCCCGACCGTCCCACGCTGCTTGGCGGTGTGGCAGGTGGTTCGCAGGGTAACCCCGCGCTGCTGCCGCTGGTCTCGGACAATTTCGACATCTCGCTGGAATGGTATTTCGCGCCGACCAGCTTCGTGTCGGGTGCCTTCTTTGTGAAGAACGTGTCCAACTTTGTCGGCGTAGGCCAGGTCAACCAGAACCTGTTTGGCCTGCGTGACCCCACCACCGGCGCGCCCGGCACCCGTTCGGGCGCTGCGCGTGAGGTTATCGCCAATCTGGGCGCAGTGCTGAGCGATGTCAGCCTGTTCACCATGACGGCGCTGATCGACGCCAATAACGGCAATGTGGCCGCGGCAACCGCGCAGTTCCAGGCACAGCTCCAGGCCAATGGCCAGCTGAACCAGGCTTTCGTGGATACGGTGTTGGCTGACCGTGACGTGATTGCCAACGCGTCTGACCCGCTGTTCGTGTTCCAGGTGTCCACCCCGATCAACAACCGGGAAGGCAACATCCATGGCTTCGAACTGCAGGGCCAGTACTTCTTCGGCGATACCGGTTTCGGCGTGTCGGGCTCGTTCACAAAGGTGTATGGCGATGTCGACGTGGATATCCTTTCCGATCCGGGCACCGATGTCTTCGCGCTGGTCGGCCTGTCGGACAGCTTCAACGTCACCGGCATTTACGAAGCCGGGCCGATTTCGGCGCGCGTTGCCTATAACTGGCGCGACAAGTTCCTGGCGGGTGTGAACCGCGGGGGCAGCCGCAACCCGGTGTTCTTCGAGCCTTTCGGCACGCTGGACATGGCGGTCAGCTATGACTTCAACGAGCAGGTGACCTTCTCGCTTGAAGCGGTGAACATCCTGAGCGAGCCGGTGCGTTCCTATGGTCGCGATACGAACCAGCTGTTCTTCGCGCAGGAACTGGAACCGCGTGTGCTGGTGGGTGCGCGCTACCGCTTCTGATCGGCTGATGCCGAAATGAGGTAACAGGGGGAGGGGTTCTTGTGTGCAAGAACCCCTCCCTTCGCCTTTCGGGCCATTGCCGCCCGCGGCGATTTCCCGCACATTGATCCGGGATTGGTGCGAGCGAGCTTCCAGCTTGGCCTGACATACCCTGACAACGAGTTGCAACTGGAATGACCCACGCCCTTCTCAACAATGTCGATCACCACGATCTGCGCGTTATCACGCGCGGCGCTGCCGATTATGGCGACGCGGTGCATCAGGTGCTGGTCTTCCCGACCGAGTTCGAAGCCGCAGCGCGCGAGTTTCCGATCATCCTGCGACCTGATGCCGAAGGACGCCTGCGTCCGGTGGCGCTGCTGGGGCTGACTGATGGCGAGAATCTCTTCCTCGATCCAGTGGACGGCTGGCAATCGCGCCATGTGCCGCTGGCGCTGCAACGCGGGCCTTTCAGCATCGCCGCGCCCGAAGCCGAAGGCGCGGAACCGATGATCCGCATCGACCTTGCCGATCCGCGCGTGTCACGTTCGGAAGGCGAGGCGGTGTTCCTCCCACATGGGGGGCAGACGCGCTATCTGGAGCGTATCAGCAATGTGCTGCGCGCAATCTATCTCGGCCATGATCTGCTTGACCCCCTGGTGGAGGCGCTGACCAAAGCGGGCCTGCTGCGGCAGGTGAACCTGGAACTGCGCACGGCCGAGGATGAGATCATCGCTATCAGCAACGCGGTGACGATCGACAGGGAACGGCTCGCCGCGCTTTCAGGGGCGGAACTTGAAGCGCTGCATCGGCCCGGCTTCCTCCATTCGGCCTTTTTCATCGCTGCCTCGCTCGACAATTTGCAACGCCTTGTCGACCTGCGCAGCGCCCGCCGCGCGGCCCTGTCGGAGAAGGTGCCGGCCTGATGGGGGAGTGGGGCACCCCTGTGCGCCGCCTGACAGGCATTGCGCCCGATGCCATCCCCTATGCCGATCTGTTTGCCGCAGGCCAGCCCGTGGTTCTGGAAGGGCTGGCGCGTGACTGGCCGCTGGTGCAGGCCGGGCTTGCCGGGGCGGATACGGCTGCCCGCTATCTGGCCCGGTTCGCCGGTGATGCGCCGGTCACGCTGTTTACAGCTCCTGCGGAAACAGGCGGGCGTTTTCATTACACGGCGCAAATGGACGGCCTGAACTTCGCGGCCACCCGCGCCGCCCTGCCCGATGTGCTGGCGCAAGTGCTGGCCGGGCTGGACGATCCCGCCGCCCCTGCGCTCTATGTCGGATCGACCGATCTTGACCGGTTCCTGCCGGGATTTCGCGCTGAAAACGATCTGCCGCTGACGCATCCCGATTTTGCCGTGAAGCCGGTGTTGGCCAGCATCTGGATCGGCAACCGCACCACCGCGTCGGCGCATTACGACATATCGAACAACATCGCCTGCTGCCTGGTGGGGCGGCGGCGTTTCACTCTGTTTCCGCCCGATCAGGTGGCGAACCTCTATCCCGGCCCGCTGGAGCCGACCCCTGGCGGGCAAGTGGTGACCATGGTGGATTTCCGCGATCCCGATCTTGCCCGCTTCCCGCGTTTTGCGCGCGCGATGGAGGTGGCATTGGTGGCTGATCTGGAACCGGGCGATGTGCTCTATTACCCGGCATTGTGGTGGCACCAGGTCGATGCGCTGGATGGGTTCAACGCCATGGTCAATTACTGGTGGAACGCGGTGCCCGCACATATCGACACCCCGCAGACAACGCTGCTGCACGCACTTCTGTCCTTGCGCGACCGGCCCGCACACGAAAAGGCTGCATGGCGCGAACTGTTTGATTATTATGTGTTTGGTGAAAGCGAAATGGCAGGTGCGCATCTTCCCGAAGGCGCACGCGGGCCGCTTGGGCCGATGACCGAAATGACCGCGCGGCGGCTCCGCGCGCAGGTGCTCCACCGGCTGAACCGGTAAGCAGAAGGGCAAAAGGATTATGGCAGGAAGGCCGGTCAAGCGCGTGGTGATTGCAGGGGGCGGCACGGCCGGCTGGTGCGTCGCGGCCATGCTGGCAAAAGCGGTTGGGCCGCTGGTGACAATCACGCTGGTGGAATCCGACGATATCGGCACGGTGGGCGTGGGCGAAAGCACCATCCCCACCGCGCGCCGGTTCCACGATCTGCTGGGCATTGAGGAGCGCGAATTCGTGCGCGCCACGCAGGCCAGTTTCAAGCTGGGCATCAGCTTTGAAAACTGGACGCGCGACGGGGAAAGCTATTTCCACTCTTTCGGCACGGTGGGCCGGCGCACCTGGGTGGCGGATTTCCAGCATATGTGGCTGGAAGCGCGGGCGATGGGCGTGGCGGGCGACATTGCCGAATACAGCCTCGAAACACAGGCGGCACTGGCGATGAAATTTGCCGCCGGCGGCGATGCAGGCCTCAATTACGCCTATCATCTTGATGCGACCGCCTATGGGCAGTTCCTGCGCCGCTTTGCCCAGCCGCTGGGGGTAGAGCGGATTGAGGGGAAAATTCGGTCGGTAAAGCTCGATCCCGAAAGCGGCGATATCGCCGCGCTCGCCATGGAAGATGGCAGCCCGGTGGAAGGTGATCTGTTCATCGATTGCACGGGTTTTCGCGGGCTGCTGATCGAACAGGCTCTGCACACCGGCTACGAGGACTGGACGCACTGGCTGGGCACCGACCGCGCGCTGGCGGTGCAGACCGAAGCGACGGGGCCCGCGCGCCCCTATACCCGCGCGATGGCGCACCAGGCCGGCTGGCAATGGCAGATCCCGTTGCAGCACCGGGTGGGCAACGGGCTGGTCTATGCCAGCAACCACCTGTCCGATGATGCGGCGCTGGCCTTGCTGACGCAGCGACTGGATGGAGCGATGCTGACCGATCCGCGTCTGATCCGCTATGTCTCCGGCACGCGCCGCAAGAGCTGGAACCGCAATTGCGTGGCGATCGGCCTGTCGAGCGGATTTGTCGAGCCGCTGGAATCGACCTCGATCCACCTCATCATGATTGCCGTCACGCGTCTGGCGCAGCTTTTCCCCTTCGACGGGGTGAATGACGCGTTGCGCGACCGTTACAACGATCTGTCGCGGCGCGAGCTGGAGGCGATCCGCGATTTCATCGTGCTGCATTACCATCTGAACAACCGGCAGGGCGAACGTTTCTGGGACGCCTGCCGGACGATGGACATTCCCGAAAGCCTTGCCGCGCGCATCGCGCTGTTTCGCGACAGCGCCACCGCCTATCAGGCGAATGACGAACTGTTCCGTGTGGACAGCTGGGTGCAGGTGATGCTGGGGCAAGGGCTGGTGCCGCAGGGGCGGCATGGGCTTGGCCGGATGATCGGCAAGGAACGGCTTGCCGGATCGCTGAACGGATTGGCCGATGGAATACGTAACCATGTGGCGCGCCTGCCTGAACACCAGCAATTCCTTGATCGGTTTGCCTCCGTGCCCGTGGCGGCTTGACTGGAAGCCCCTCTGTGGTAGCGCTACCACATATGAGAGGAATGATCTGGAAAGCGCCATTCGCCGCCGTCGTCGCCGCGTTTCTGGCTATGTTGCCGTCAAACGCGGCGCAGGCGGAGGACGGCTACGATCTGTGGCTGCGCCATGCGCCGCTTGAGGGGGAGGCCCTCGATGCGCTGACAGTTCGACCGCTTGCTGTTGTCAGCGATCAGGCCGGCAATGCCACGGTGGATATCGCGCTTGCCGAATTGCGGGCGGGTCTTTCGAACATGACTGGTCGCGCGGTTGCGACTGCGGCGGAACCGGGGGCCACGCTGATCGCGTTGGATTGCGACCATCCGCAGATCGCCGATGGAGGGGCATTCTCGCTGAATGGATCGTCCAATGGGCTGACCGTCTACGCCTTTGAGCCGCTGGGTTGCCTCTACGGGGCCTATGCGCTGTTGCGAGACCTGGCGCAGGGCACGCCGCTTGGCGAGATCGGCTATTCCGATGCCCCCGCCATGCCGCTCAGGATGCTCAACCATTGGGACAATCCCGATGGCCATGTTGAACGCGGCTATGCCGGGCGGTCGATCTTTGACTGGTGGCATCTGCCGGAGCGGCTGGACCAGCGGATGATCGATTACGCCCGCGCCAATGCCAGCATCGGCATTAACGGCGTGGTGGTGAACAATGTCAACGCGCGCGCCTTCATGCTGGAGCCACGCTATATCGTCAAGTTGGCCCGGCTGGCGGATGCCTGGCGGCCTTACGGTATCCGTGTGTACCTTTCGGCGCGTTTCAGTGCCCCGCGCGACATTGGCGGATTGCCGACGGCAGACCCGCTTGACCCCGCCGTACGCGCCTGGTGGAAAGCCAAGGCGGACGAGATTTACGCCGCCATCCCCGACTTTGGCGGCTTTCTGGTCAAGGCCAATTCCGAAGGCCAGCCCGGCCCGCAGGATTACGGCCGCACCCATGCCGATGGCGCCAACATGATGGCTGAAGCGCTGGGCGACCGGGGCACAGTGATCTGGCGCGCCTTCGTTTATTCCGAATTCGATGACACTGACCGTCACGCGCAGGCCTATGCCGAATTCGTGCCGCTGGACGGGCAGTTTGCGCCGAATGTCATTGTGCAGGTGAAGAACGGCGCAATCGATTTTCAGCCGCGCGAACCGTTCCACCCCATGTTCGGCGCCATGCCCAATACGCGGCTGATGCTGGAAGCCCAGATTACCAAGGAATATCTCGGCTTTGCCAGCCACCTCGCCTTTCTCGCCCCCATGTGGGAGGAGGTGCTGGAGGCCGATACCGGACACGGGGCCACAGTGGCTGAAGTCGTCGCCCCCGTCGGTATGGCAGGCGTCGCCAATACCGGATCGGACCGCAACTGGTCGGGTTCCGATTTCGATCAGGCGAACTGGTATGCCTTTGGCCGGCTGGCGTGGGATCCTTCACTTTCCAGCGAAACGATCGCGCGCGAATGGGCCGCGCAGACATTCAGCCGCGCGCCCGCTTTCCTCGATTCCGTGGTACCCATGATGCTGGGCAGCCGCGAGGCGGTGGTCGATTACATGACGCCGCTGGGCCTCGCCCATCTGATGGATACCGGCCACCATTACGGCCCTGCACCGTGGGTGTGCGATCTGGAACGGCCCGAATGGAACCCGTGCTATTACCACCGCGCCGATGCCCACGGCATCGGGTTTGACCGCACGGAACGCGGCACCCATGCCCTTGCGCAATATGCACCCTCTGTGGCGGCGCAATGGGCCGATCCGGCCACGACCGATCCGATCTGGCTGCTGTGGTTCCACCGCGTCAGCTGGGATCACCCCATGCCGTCAGGGCGCAGCCTGTGGGCCGAACTGGTGCACCGCTATGACAGCGGGGTTGCCGCTGTCGATGCCATGGCGGCCACATGGGCTGACCTTGCGCCCTATGTCGATGCGCAGCGCCACCGCGCGGTTACCGAAAACCTGGCCATTCAGGCGAACGAGGCGCGCTGGTGGCGCGATGCCAGCCTCGCCTATTGGCAATCGGTGAACGGGCGCGAATTGCCGGCCGGAACGCCGTCGCCGGCGCACGCGCTGGATTACTACCGCTCGCTGACTTTCCCGGAAGCACCCGGAAATTGAGTTCGCGGCCAACTACAATTGTGAACGGACGCTTGCGGGGCTGGGGATAGCAGGTCTATGGCGATAGTGATGACACAAGAGGGGCAGACGGGTTCCAAACGCAGGACGCGCGGCGCACGCCGCCATCTTGGCGCGCCCACCATTGCTGACGTCGCGCGGGAGGCGAATTGCTCCCCCATGACGGTCAGCCGTGTCATCAATTCCGAAGGCAATGTGCGCGATGCCACCCGCAATCAGGTGATGGCCGCGATTGCCAAGCTGAATTATTCGCCCAACCGCGCCGCACGCAGCCTGGCGGGCGGGGAACAGGTGCGGATCGCCCTGCTGTTCGATAACCCTTCCGCATCCTATCTCAGCGAATTCCTGATGGGCGCGCTGGAAGAAGCCAGCCGCCGCGATGTGCAGCTGGTGGTGCAATCGTGCGAGGATGTGTCCTCCGCCAAGCAATTGGTGCGCAACCTCGCCGAAGGCGGGATCCGTGGCTTCATCCTGCCGCCGCCCCTGTGCGACGATCAGGATGTGCTCAACCTTGTGGCAGAGCTGGATGCGATTGCCGTGGCAGTGGGGCCGGGCCGCGCAGCCGGATCGCAGGGCGCGGTGCTGATCGACGATTTCCAGGCCGCCTATGACATGACGATGCACATCATCGGCCTCGGCCATCGGCGGATCGGCTTCATCATCGGCAACCCGGAACAGGTGGCGGCCGACCGCCGTCTCAACGGCTATCTGGCCGCCTTGCGCGATTCCAAGATTGAGGTCGATGAGCGGCTGATCGTGCAGGGGCGCTTTACCTACCGTTCGGGCATGGACGGGGCGGAGAAGCTGCTTTCGGTTGAGCCGCGACCCACCGCCATTTTCGCCTCCAACGACGACATGGCTGCTGCCACCGTTGCCGTGGCGCATCGGCGCCATCTGGATGTGCCCAACGATATTACCGTCTGCGGGTTCGACGATACCGACATGGCCAGCTCGATCTGGCCCGAACTCACCACGATCCGCCAGCCCATCCGCGAGATGACCGCTTGGGCTGTGGGTGCGATTACCCGGATGATCCGGGCCAAACTGCACGGGGAGAAGGTGCGCCCCGAGCAGGAAACCCTGCCCTATGTGCTGATCCGGCGCGAATCCGATGCCGCGCCCTCGCTCGCCCAGAGCCGCACACGAGGTCAAAGCCCCACGCGAGGGAAATCCAACTAATGCCTGCTGACAATGTGAATGCGGCGCGCCGTTTGCGCAGCCGCGACTGGTTTGACAATCCCGCCCGCATGGACATGACTGCGCTCTATCTGGAGCGGTTCATGAATTACGGCGTCACGCCCGAAGAACTGCGCAGCGGCAAACCGATCATCGGCATTGCCCAAAGCGGCAGCGACCTGTCCCCCTGCAACCGCATCCATGTCGATCTGGCCAAGCGCACGCGCGATGGCATCCGCGATGCCGGCGGCATCCCCATCGAATTTCCGGTGCACCCGATCTTCGAGAACTGCCGCCGCCCTACCGCCGCACTTGATCGCAACCTGCTCTATCTGGGGCTGGTGGAACTGCTCAACGGCTATCCGCTCGACGGCGTGGTGCTGACCACCGGCTGCGACAAGACCACACCCAGCCAGATCATGGCGGCATCCACCGTGGATATTCCCGCCATCGTCCTGTCGGGCGGGCCGATGCTGGATGGCTGGCATGAAGGCGAACTGGTGGGCAGCGGCACGGTGATCTGGCGCAGCCGCCGCAAGTTGGCCGCGGGCGAGATTGACGAGGAGGAATTCCTAGATCGTGCCACTTCCAGCGCGCCGAGCGCGGGGCATTGCAATTCGATGGGCACGGCCAGCACGATGAATGCGGTGGCCGAGGCGCTTGGCCTCTCGCTTACCGGCTGCGCGGCAATCCCCGCGCCTTACCGTGAACGCGGGCAGATGGCCTATCGCACTGGCGTGCGGATCGTGGAAATGGTGCTGGAAGATCTGCGTCCGTCCAAGATCCTGACGCGTGAAGCCTTCGAAAATGCGGTGGCCGTGGTCAGCGCGTGCGGCGGGTCGAGCAATGCGCAGCCGCATATTCAGGCGATGGCCGCCCATGCCGGCGTCGATCTGCCCACCAGCGTGTGGCAGGATCACGGTTATGATCTGCCTCTCCTGCTCAATATGCAGCCAGCGGGCAAATATCTGGGCGAACGGTTCCACCGGGCAGGCGGCGTGCCTGCGATCATGTGGGAATTGCTTCAGGCCGGAAAGCTCCACGCCGATTGCCTGACTTGCACCGGCCGGCCTATCGCGGAAAACCTGGTCGGGCGCGAAAGCACCGACCGCGAGATGATCCGCCCCTTTGCCGATCCGCTGATGGAAAAGGCGGGCTTCATGGTTCTGAAGGGGAATCTGTTCGATTTCGGCGTGCTGAAAACCTCGGTCATCTCGGCCGAGTTTCGGGAACGTTATCTTTCGCGTCCCGGCGCGGAAGGCATTTTCGAAGCGCGCGCGGTGGTGTTTGACGGTTCGGACGATTACCACCACCGCATCAACGACCCCGCGCTCAACATTGACGAGGATTGCATTCTGGTCATTCGCGGATCGGGCGTGATCGGCTGGCCGGGCAGCGCCGAGGTGGTGAATATGCAGCCGCCAGATGCGATGATCCGGCGCGGCGTGTCGTGGCTGCCCACGCTTGGCGACGGGCGGCAATCGGGCACGTCGGACAGTCCCTCCATCCTCAATGTCTCGCCCGAAAGCGCGGTGGGCGGCGGGCTGGCCTGGCTGCGTGACGGCGATATCATCCGCGTCGATCTGAACGAAGGCACCTGCAACGCGCTGGTTGACGAGGCCGAGATCGCCCGCCGTCTGGCCGAGGAACCCGCGCCGCCGATCCTGCCGTCGAACACGCCGTGGGAAGAACTCTACCGCGAAAAGACCGGCCAGCTGGGCGAAGGCGGGGTAATGGAATTCGCGCTGAAATACCGCGGTACCGCGCAGAAGGGCTTGCCGCGCCACAATCACTGATGTGCGGTAAAGATCTGAATATAAAATCAAAGGGCGGGAATCGAATCCCGCCCTTTTGCTTTGCCTCAGTCTGCGCTGATCGTCATTTCCAGCATCGTGCTGCACCCTGGCGGCAGATGGGTCATCGCGGCCGGATTCTGGTTCAGCGCGTCCGGCACATGGCTCACCGGCTCAAGGCACAATTGCCCGCCGCCGTTGAATAGGTGAAGGCAGGGCGCGCCGCGTGCGGTCAGGGTGATGGCCCCCAGATCATCGGACACCGTGGCGATGCCATCCCAGCCGGTAAAGCAATGGTCGATCAGGCTATCGGGCAGGCGCGACCCTTGCGCAAAATCGGCAAAGCTGTCTGCCGCCCCAATTTGCCCTGTAGGGATCAGATCGTCGCCCACGCGCACCACCCCGCTTGCGCCAAAGCGCACCACGCTCTCCGGGCGGCGGCGAAGATAGGGATGCAGGCCAAGACCGCACGGCATCATCCGGCCCGACAGATTGGTGAGATCGAGCGAGACGGCCATCCCGCGCGGCCCCAGGCGGATGCGCTGGCGCGCGTGATAGGCAAAGGGCCAGCCGCCCGCGCCATCATGGCGGTGTTCCAGCGTGGCCTTGAACGCCGCCTGCGCGGTCACCTGCCACGGCTGCTCCCAGCCGATGCCGTGCAGCGCGCATTCCTCGGGCGGGAAATTGCGCGGCAATTGCACCTGCTGCCCATCATGCACAAAGCGCGCGCCCGCAATCCGGTTGGCAAAGGGCACCAGCGGAAAACATCCGCTTTCCAGCGGATTGGCAGATCCTTCGGGCAGGGGGCGCAGCACATCCACGCTATCGCGGCGCAGGAAGGCAATCGCGCCCCCCGCCTGCGGGAGCACACCCGCTTCCCATCCACCTGCGGCAAGTTTCACCAGATCAGCAGTCACACTCAGCCCTTCGCCTTGGCCGCATGGGTGCGGACGGCCTGCAACATCGCGGTATCGGTATCGAACAGGCCATACCAGCCCTGCGGCTCGTGCGGCGGATCGCCCATATAGGCCAGATCACCGTCGCGGAAAGCGTAGTCGGGATGCGCGGCGCGCGCTTCCCCGTTCCAGGCCCAGAAATTGCTGCCTTGAATGGGGCCGCCATTCGCCCAGCTTTCCTCCACCGCGTCATAGATGGTCTGGTAGTAGAGCTGCCGGAAATCAGTGCTGGCGGCGGGATCGCGCGCTTCGCCATCGCGGGGGAAGCCGAATTCCTCGATCAGCAGCGGCTTGTCCAGCGTGCGGGCGATATCGCTGTGCGTGGTCAGGTAATCCACCACTTTCACGCGCCCCTCGGGCCAGGTGCCCGCAAGGTCATCGCCTTTCACCCAGCCCCAGTTGAGCGGCCAGATATGCGCGGTGAGGTAATCGACCTCGCCATGCGCCTCGGCCACCAGCCCGGCATCGCCATTGGTCGCCTGCGTGCCTTCCTGCCCAAGGCTGACCATGTGATTGGCGTCGCGCGCACGAATGAGCGCGGCGCTTTCGGATATCCAGCGCAGATAGGCGTCGCGGTTGGCGGCAATTGCCGCATCGCTGCCGCCGGGGCGTGGTTCATTCGCCAATTGCCAGCTCATGATCGCCGGGTCTTCGGCATAGGGCAGGCCGGTGATGCTGTTGGTGCGTGACACCAGGCTGGAGAGATGCGCGTGGTACAGCTCCACTGCGGCCGGATTGGCATAGAACCGCGCGGTTGCATCGGCAAAGGCGGGCCAGGGATGCGCCGGATCGCCCATGTCCATGTGGCTGCCCGTTACGCGCGCCAGCAGGGTTTGCAGCCCGCCCGACCACTCCCAGAAATTGGACAGAACCAGCACCGCGGTCATCCCGCGCTTGCCAATCTCGGCCAAGGCGAAATCCAGCCCTTCGATCAGCGCCGTGTTCACGCTGCCATCGGCGCGGGTCATGCCCGGCTTGATCGAATTCTTCAGCGGGCCTTCCTCGGCCGCGGCCATGATGCGCAGATTGTTGAGGCCAAGGGCTGCCAGCCGATCGAGTTCACGCAGAAGGCGCGGGCGGTTGCCATAGGGGGCATCCGCGCCGAGCCATGCCGCATACCACATATTCGCGCCAGCCACGCGGTAGGGTGCACCGCCGCGCACCAATTGCTGGCCCTGGCGGCGGATAAATCCGGGTGCAGGGCCATCGGCAGCACCGGCGCTGCATCCGCCCAGCCACAGCGAGGCCAGCCCCGCCGCGCTGCCTGCCATCAGGGTGCGGCGGTCGATCTTCACTGCGCGATCTCCAGCTCGAAACCGGGCACGGGCAGATCGCGCCCGTCATACAGATTGACCACCGGCGCATCGGACCAGGCATAGCGCACGCGGGTGGCAGGCTGCCAGTCCGCTGCGATCAGCATCTTGTCACCCCACAGCGCGGGCAGCACAAAGCGGCAGCTTTCCTGCGCATCTCCGCACAATTCCACCCCCAGCGCATAGGGGCCGCCATAAGCGGTCAAGCCGCCTTCGACGCCGCTGAAGGTGATGGTGATCGTATCGCCTTCGCGCGTAGCGCTGACCGGCTGCGGCAGCGCGACGCCCTGCGCCGCCATGGCGAGGCGCAGGCCCAGCACGTTCTTGTTGGCAGGGTGAATGTCGCTGGGTTCGCCAATGTCGATGGCCGTTACCAGCGCGGCATTGCCATCGGCCAGCACGCCCTGCCGCTGTTCCTCGCGCAAGGTGGCCCAGCCCGATGCGACCGGCGCGCTCACCCGGCGGCCGTAATCGGCCAGTTGCACCACCAGCATCCGCGCCTGATCGCCAAATTGCGCCCGCCATCCGGCGAAAAGGTGGGTGAGGCGCGTATCATAGCCAGCCTGTCCCACATCGCTCTCGCCCTGATACCAGGCCACGCCTGCCAGCCGCATCCCGCCAAGTGGCGCGATCATCGCATTATGCATCACGCCAAATCCGGCAATTGCATCCCACGGCGCCCGCGGCGGCATCTCGCTGATTGCGCCGACCGAATAGTCCCAATCCGCGCCAAGCGGGATCGGCTCGCCCCCTGCCGGGGTCACTTGCAGCCGTTCGGGCCCTCCGAAAAAGCCGCCCGTGTCCCAGTTGTTGCTGGCAGCGATCAGGACGGTGTTTTCCCCCTCGCGCAGATATTCGCGCGGCACGCGGTAATTGCGTTCCACCCCCCAGCCGAATGTGTAGCCCACCGGAAGGCCGTTGACCCAGGTCAGATCAAGATCGTCAATCGCGCCAATCGCCAGCATGGCATCGCCTGCCGCCACCTGTTCCGCTGTCAGCGTGAAAGTCTGACGCAGCCACACATTGGCCGCGGGCTGGGTGTCGAGCCCGGTGCCCGTCCAGCTGTTCCAGAAGGAGAATTGCGGGATCGGCTGCCAGGTCAGGCTGTCCGGATCGGTCCACGGTTCGTTCCCGTTATCGCCTGCGCGCCACCAGGCATACCATTGCGGCACGAACGCCTGCGCTGCGGCGAGCGGATCGCGCTGGTAAAGCTGCAACAGCTCTGCAGCTTCGGCGCCATAGAGTTCCCGGACCGCCTCAGGACTCATCCAGGCGCTCGACGCCGAACCGCCCCAGTTGGAATGGACAAGGCCCACCGGCACGCCAAGATCGGCGCGCAATTGCTTGCCCATGAAGAAGCAGGCGGCGGAAAACTGTTCCACCGTTTCGGCAGTTGCCGCTTGCCATGCAACCGGCGCGCCGAAAGCATCCTGCTCGGTCGCGGCGGTGAATTGCGGCACTTTCAGCAGGCGCATCTGTGGATCGGCCGCGCGGCGCAGCTCGCTTCCCGTGTTGAGCGCGCGCGCCACGGGCAATTCCATGTTGGACTGGCCCGAACACAGCCAGACATCGCCGATCAGCACATCGCTCACCACCGTCTCGCCGCTGGCATCGGCCAGCCGCAGGGTGAGTGGATCGGTGGAAGCCTCGCGCGCGGCGAAGGTCAGGCGAAAGCGCCCTTCGGCATCGGCGCGGGTAATGCTGCGTTCCGTGCCCAGCGTGCCGGTAACTTCCGCGCCGGGGGATGAACGGCCGTCGATGACGATCGGCTGACCGCGTTGCAGAACCATGTGATCGCCATAGGCAGCGCCGGGTTGCGGCGCGGCCTGCACCGCCAGAGGAGACGCGCTGGCGGCGAGCAGGGCGCCCGCCGCAGCTGCAACGGTAGTCGACTTGGCGATTGCGGCCATTATTGATCCAGTCTCCCAAATGTCCCGGAACTTTGCCCGGCGACGCAAAAGCAATCTATCCCAGCTTGACCCGTGCCTGCGCGAACCCGGCGACGGGGGAATCAAACGCCAGCAGGCTGCCTGCATGGGGGAATTGCGCAAATTCCCCTTCCTCCAGATTCTTGGTCGCTGTGGTGACGAAGGCGGTGCGGAAATCCGCGCCGCCCAGACACATCTTGGTTATATCCCTCGCTTCGAACTCCACCTCGGCCACCACATCACCGTCGGGAGAGAATCGGGCGACGCGGCTGCCGAGGTAGAGTCCGGTCCAGACATGGTCTTCGGCATCTACTACCGGACCATCGGGAAAGGCATTGGGATAAAGCGCACCGGTATCGGCGAAGAGGCGAGCCTCTCCCACACCCGATGCGGAAAGTGGGGCGACCATGATCTTCTGCCCCGTTGTATCGGTGAAATAGATGCGGTCGCCCGCCGCACTGACAGCTGGGCCGTTGGTGATCGAAATGCCCGATGGGCCAGCGGGGCGGATATCGCCGCGGTCGAACACATAGAAACGGCCCGAGGCCTGATTTTCGCTGTCGTCCATCGAACCGAACCACACGCGGCCCCACGGATCGGTGCAGGCATCGTTGAGGCGGTTGTGCGCCGGTTCGCCCGGCACCTCCATCAGCTTCTCAAAACGCTGATGCGCGGGATCGAAGGTATAAAGCCCGTCCTTCAGCCCGCACAGCAGCAGGCCATCATCGGCAGGAA
This sequence comes from Alteraurantiacibacter palmitatis, assembly GCF_037154115.1. NCBI lineage: Bacteria > Pseudomonadati > Pseudomonadota > Alphaproteobacteria > Sphingomonadales > Erythrobacteraceae > Alteraurantiacibacter > Alteraurantiacibacter palmitatis. The sequence goes on from NZ_JBANRO010000001.1 coordinate 50,906, forward strand.
GCGCCCAGCCGATCTGCTCCGGCGCTTCGGCCATGGCATTGCTGCCGGTTGCCGGGTCGTAATGCCACAACCGGTGCTGCTTGATATCGACAAACCAGACGATTGCGCGTTCGGCATCCCAGAACGCGCCTTCGCCCAGCTTGCTGCCGACATCGATCAGCTGGCGAGGCCGCGCCGAAGAGGTCAGGTTTACCGCCATCCGGCATCCACCCAATAGTTGTGCGCGGTGCAGAAGCGCGCATCGTCGCTGGCAAGGAACAGCGCCATGGCGGCGATGTCAGCGGGCTGGATGCGCCCGTCGAGGCATTGCGCGGCCACGATCTCGGCCTCGCCTTCGGGCGTGTACCACTTCATCTGGCGCGGGGTCTGCACATTGCCGGGGATGATCGCGTTGACGCGGATATTGTCGCGGCCCAGTTCGCGCGCCAGGCTGCGTGTCAGCCCTTCGATAGCGGCCTTTGCGGTCTGATAGATCACCAGATCCTTCAGCCCCAGATGCCAGCTGATCGACCCCAGATTGACGATCGAGCCGCCACCTGCCGCGCGCAGCGCCGGAACGGCGGCCTTCGCGGCAAAAAACTGGTGCTTCAGGTTTACCGCCATGCGCTCGTCCCAATATTCGGGCGTCACATCGTCGAAACTGTGCCGGTCGTCGCTGGCGGCATTGTTGATCAACACATCGCACCCGCCCAGCCGCTCGATCAGATGGCCGATCTTCGCGCCGTAATCGGCGCAATCGGTAATGTCGCAGGCGACAAAGATCGGCGGGATCGAGGCATCGGCAAGACGGCCCACCAAAGCAGCGCTCGGCTCTTCCTGAATATCGACAAAGGCCACCGCCGCACCCTGACGGGCAAAGGCTTCCACAATGCCTTCGCCGATGCCCGAACCGCCGCCGCTTACCAGTACTTTCTTACCGGCCAGGCTGGGGTAAATCGCCCCCTGCGCCACTGGCCGCAACATCCCCTCAGCCATCTGGCTCAGTCTCCTGTGTAGACCGTCTTCACGGTCGTGTAGAATTCCACTGCGGCAAAGCCCTGCTCGCGCGCGCCATAGCTCGACCCGCGCGTGCCGCCGAAGGGCACGTGGTAATCGACGCCGGCAGTGGGAAGATTGATCATCACCATGCCCGCCTTCACATTGCGGCGGAAATGCCGCGCGCGCGCAAGGCTGCTGGTGACGATGCCCGACGAAAGGCCAAAATTGCCGCGATTGGCCTGTTCCAGCGCCTCGTCATAATTCTTCACGCGGATGGTGGAGACGACGGGGCCGAAAACCTCTTCATTGTTGATGCGCATATCGGGATTGGTATCCGCGATTACGGTGGGCTGCATGAAATAGCCGCTGGTTTCGGCCTTCACCGCCTCGCCGCCGCCGGCCAGACGCCCGCCTTCGTCGCAGGCAATCGCGACATAGCGGAAGTTCTGCTCAAGCTGCTGCTCGCTGGCGGCAGGGCCGACCTGCGTGGAGGGATCAAGCGCCGGGCCGACCTTCAGGCTCTTCGCCTTTTCGGCCAAAGCGGCGACGAAGGCATCGTGGATGCCGTCTTCCACGATCACGCGGCTGGATGCGGTGCAGCGCTGGCCGGTCTGGAAGAAACCGCCATCCGCGGCAATCGCCACCGCCTTGTCGAGATCGGCATCGTTGAGGATGACGAGCGGGTTCTTGCCGCCCATTTCCATCTGCACCTTCGCGCCGCGCTTCATTGCCGCCAGACCCACCGCGCCGCCAACCTGCTGGCTGCCGGTGAAGCTGATCGCGGCCACATCTTCGTGATCCACGATCGCGCGGCCCACATCGCCGCGGCCGAGCACCAGGTTGAACACGCCCGCCGGGATGCCTGCCTCATGAATGATTTCCGCCAGGGCATAGGCCATGGTCGGGGTAACATTGGCGGGCTTCAGCACCACCGAATTGCCGAACGCCATCGCGGGCGCAGCCTTCCATGCGGGGATGGCGATGGGGAAGTTCCACGGCGTGATCAGGCCAACAACGCCCAGCGCCTCGCGATGGGTGGCGACATCAAGGCCGGGCCGCGTCGATTCCAGCGTCAGGCCATGGCGGCGCAGCGCTTCGCCAGAGAAATAGCGGAAGATGCGCGCGGCGCGCAGCACTTCGCCCATACCTTCGGCCCGCAGCTTGCCTTCTTCGCGCGCCAGCAATTCGCCCAGTTCCGCCGCACGGGCGAAGAGGGCCGAGGCAACCTTTTCCAGCAGATCGGAACGCACTTCGGGCGAGGCATTGGCCCAGGCCGGCTGCGCCGCCTTTGCCGCGGCAACAGCAGCGTCAACATCAGCCGCCGTCCCATCAGGGAAACGGGCGACGATGTCGCTGGTATCGGACGGGTTGATGCTCTCCAGCGCGTCGCTCGCGCCGGTGAACTCGCCACCGATATAGTGGGAAAGGATACGGTTGGTCATGAAACTCCTCAGATGCGGTCGATCAGGCCGCGCGCGGCCAGGTTGCGCACGAATTCGCTGATGCCCATGGTCCAGGCCGGTGCATCGCGCGATGTCGTGACGGTGTTTTGCAGCGTGCCGATACGCGGCGAGCTGATGGTAACGGTATCACCCACTTTGTGTGTAAAGCCGGCGCCCGGCGTGTCGCGATCCTGCGTGGGCGCGAACAGCGTGCCGCAGAACAGCACGAAACCATCTGGATAATGATGCTCGGACAGGCACTGCGCGACAAGCTCGGTGGGATCGCGGCTGATCTGCCCCATGTCGTTGGTGCCTTCCAGCCGGTAGCCTTCGGGCCCGTCGATCTGCAATTCCACCTTGGCGGTGCGGACATCGTCCAGTGTGAAGCCATCGTCGAACAGGCGGATGAAGGGGCCGATGGCGCAGCTGGCATTGTTGTCCTTCGCCTTGGAAAGGAGCAGCGCGCTGCGTCCTTCGAAATCGCGCAGGTTCACGTCATTGCCCAGCGTCGCGCCCACGATTTCGCCATGCGCATCGCACACCAGCACCACTTCGGGTTCGGGATTGTTCCAGCTCGAATCGCTGCGCACGCCGATCAGCGCGCCGGTGCCCACGGTGGAGAGCGTGGGGGACTTGGAGAAAATCTCCGCATCGGGGCCAATCGCCACTTCGAGATATTGCGACCACATCCCTTCTGCAATCAGCGCGGCCTTGAGTTCGGCGGCCTCGGCGCTGCCGGGGACGACCGAGCGGATGCCCGCGCCGACCTTGTCTTCCAGCGTGGCGCGAATCGCTTCGGCGGCGTTCGCGTCGCCGCGCGCCCGTTCCTCGATCACGCGCTCGATAGCGGAAAGGGCAAAGGTCACGCCGGCGGCCTTTACCGCCTGCAGATCAATGGGGGAAAGCAGGCTCCAGCCTTCGGGCAGGCCATCTGCCACGGCGCCGATATCCTGGCCGCCATCGAATATGCGGCGCGCCACCGCACCAGCGGATGTCGCCACGGTTTCAGTCAGATCGAAAAGACGGCCGCCGCGAATCGCTAGAACACGCGGGCCATCAGGCCCCTGCGCGCGGCCAATGAAATGTCCTGCCGCATAGTCAGCGGGCAAATACTGGGTCACTTCGGCTACCATTGCCGTGAATTCCTCCCCCTTGATAGCGCTACCATAAGATGCCTAAAAGGTTCCGGCAAGGGCAAACACCCAAGGTTTGCGCCAAAGGGAGAAGTTGAATGCGTAAAAGGCTGACAGGTTTATCGATTGCGGCGCTGGCATGGGTTCTGGCTTCCCCGGCGATCGCGCAGCCCGCCGGAGCTGAGCGGATCGCGGCACGGGTCGGGCCGACCGCCCAGTTCGATTTTCTCGAATACCGCGCCACGGGCGAGGCGCCGGCCACGCCGGCTGATTCGTTCCGCAATCCGGTGCTGCCCGGTTTCCAGCCTGACCCGTCCATCGTGCGGGTGGGAGATGATTTCTATCTCACCAATTCCACCTTCAGCTGGTATCCCGGCCTGCCGATCTATCACAGCCGCGATCTGGTGAACTGGAACCTGATCGGCCACGCGATCGACCGCCCCGGCATGGTCGATTTCAGCGGGCTGGGCACGAATCGCGCGCTGTTCGCGCCAGCCATCACCTATGGCCATGGCAAGTTCTGGATCGTGAACACCTGCATCGAATGCGACAACAACTTCGTGATCACCGCCGACCGACCCGAAGGCCCGTGGAGCGATCCGGTATGGCTGCCTTTCGGCGGGATCGACCCTTCGCTCTATTTCGACGAGGACGGCACCACCTGGATCACCTATAACGATGCGCCGGCGGTGGAGCCGCGTTACGAAGGCCACCGTGCGATCTGGATCCAGCAGTTCTTCCCCGAAACCATGACCATGGCCGAGGAGCGCACGCTGCTGGTCGATGGCGGGGTGAACCCGGCGGAAAACCCGATCTGGGCCGAAGGACCGCATATCTACAAGGTGGGCGACTGGTATTACCTGCTGACAGCAGAGGGCGGCACGGCCGACCAGCATTCGCAGACGATCTACCGTTCGCGTGAACTGACCGGCCCCTATACGCCGGGCCCGATCAACCCGATCCTGACCCAGCGCAACATGGACCCCAATCGCCCCGACCGGGTGGAAGCCACCGGCCATGCCGATGCGGTGGAACTGGATGACGGCACCTGGTGGGGCGTGTTCCTCGCCACCCGTCCCTTTGCCGGGCAATCGACCCTGATGGGCCGCGAGACCTTCCTGCTGCCGATGAAGTGGGAAGATGGCTGGCCGCGCTTCCTTGATCCGGGCGAATATGTGCCCGCCGTGGTGAAGCGGCCCAACCTGCCGCGTTTCAACGGCACCGACTGGAGCCGGTATCGCGACGATTTCAACGGCGCGCTGTCCGGCGAATGGATCGCCTTGCGCACCCCGGTGGCCATGCAGCAATGGGGCGTCGATTCGTCCGCCGGGCAATTGTGGGTGACCGCCGGGCCGGATGCGGCGGGCAGCCTGGGCCGTCCGTCCTTTACCGGGCGCCGCCTGCGCCACCATGAAGCCGAAGTGACCACGCGCGTCAGCTTTGCGCCGGGCGCGCAGGGCGATTTCGCGGGCCTGCTCGCCTTCATGGACGAAGGGCATTTCCTGGCCTTTGGCGTCGAAGGCACGGGGCAGGGCCGCGAGATGGTGGCGCGGTTGCGCCATGATCCGCAGCATGGCGAACGCGGCGAAGTGGTCGCGCGCGCGCCGCTGCCGGGCAATGGCGCGGTTGACCTGCGCCTGAATCTCGATGGCGGGCAGGCCAATCTGGCCTTCCGCGCCGCAGGTTCGCGCACTTGGCAGAACTTGGGCAACACGCTGAATGTGGAGCCGCTGTCCTCCATTCACGCAGGCCTCTTTACGGGAGTGGTGATCGGCCCCTATGCAGTAGCCGGGGAGTAATGTGCGAAAGGGGCGCTCCTGACGGGAGTATGGCGCGCCCCTTCCCGCGGAGATACCACAATGCAAAACAAGGCTACCGTGCGGGCGGCGTTCATTGCCGTCACCACGCTGTTCTTTGCCTGGGGGTTGATCACATCGCTGATCGATCCGCTGGTCGCGGCGGTAAAAGGGATTTTCACCCTCACCGACATGGAGGCGCAGCTGTCGGCCTCCGCCTTCTTCATCGCCTATGCGCTGATATCCTTTCCCGCCGCGGTGCTGATCGCGCGCATCCGGGCAGTTCCGGCGATATTGCTGGCGCTGGCGATCATGGTTGCGGCCTGCCTCATCATGCTGGGGGCGGCCAATATCGCGCAATATTCGCTGGTGCTGCTGGGCCTGTTCGTGCTCGCCAGCGGCATCACCGTGTTGCAGGTGGCGGCCAATCCGCTGGCGGCCGCCCTTGGCGCACCGGAAAAGAGCCATTTCCGCCTCACGCTGGCGCAGACCTTCAACAGTTTCGGCACATTCATCGGCCCCTATGTGGGCGCGGTGCTGTTTCTGGAAGGGCTGGAGGTCAAGGAAGGCACGCTGGTGACCGATGAGGCGCGGGAGAACGCGCTGCTGGGCATCGACATGGCCTATTTCTGGATCTGCGGGCTGCTGCTGCTGTTGCTGGCGTTCTTCTTCCTGTCGCGCCGCACCGTCGCCGCCGCCGCGCCCGAACCGGCCCCGGCCAAGGGCATTGGAGCGATGATCGCGGATGCGGTGTCGAGCCGCTGGTGCCTGCTCGGCGGGGCGGCGATCTTCCTCTATGTCGGGGCGGAAGTCGCCATCGGCACGCAGATGGCGCTGTTCCTCAACGATGACGGGGTGTGGGGCATATCGCTTCAGGATGCAGGCAAGTTCGTCAGTTTCTACTGGGGCGGGGCGATGGTCGGCCGGGCCATTGGCTCGCTGCTGCTTGCCCGCTTCGATGCGGCGCGCCTGCTGGCGATCTTCACCGCGATTGCGTGCCTCATGTGCCTATATGTGGTTGCGGTGGGCGGCGTTTCGGCGGGTTATGTCGCGCTTTGCATTGGCCTGTTCAATTCGATCATGTTCCCGGTGATCTTTACCCTGACACTGGAGCGCTCCACCGCCAGCGAACAGGCGACGAGCGGCTTCCTGTGCACGTCCATCGTGGGCGGCGCGGTGCTGCCGCCGCTGGTGGGGCTGGTGTCGGGCGCAACCGGATATATCACCGCTCTGCTGCTGCCTGCCGCGTGTTACGCGCTGCTGGTGCTGTTCGCGGTGAAGGCGGGCCGGACGCCGCCGCTGCGTGCGGCAGAAGCGGTGTCCTCGCACTGAATTGCGCGACTCCTGGCGGCGGAGTTTATTGCTCCGCCGTCAGTTTGACCACATAGACCGGGCCAATATCGACCACCTGCTGCGCGCCGCCCAGATGCAGCGCGACAACAGCGCTGCCTGCTGCCATCGCCGCGGTGGCGGTGGTGCGCACGCGGACAAGCTGCCAGTTTGGCCCCACGCTGAAGGTGTTGTCGCCAAATCCGCCAAAGGGCGGCACATTCTGCTGCACCCGCACGCCGATGCGTGCGCGCCCGTCATCGGTCGCGGCGGACACGGTGCGCGCGGCAACCGCGATTTCAAGCTGGTCGCCTTCGGCAATCGCTTCGGTCAGCGGCACGGCGGCCTGCAGATCCCACGCCTGCGGGGCCACGGCCGGCGAGGTGAACTGCGCAGCGGTGCCCAGCCAGATCGTCCCTTCTTGCCGCACCACATAGGTTCCGGCATTGGCGATGAAGCTGTAATCCGACACGAACGGATTGCTGATCAGCGTGCCGCGCCCTTCCAGTTGCGGGGGCAGAGTGGGCGTGGGGCGGGCGTTGTTGCCCAGAATCCGATCCGCGCCTGCCACCACGAAGGTCTGGCCGATTTCCACCGTCTGCTGTTCGGCCCCCATCTGGAACACCAGAAACGCCTCGCGCCGGGGGATCGAGATATTGGCGGTGGCGGTGCCTTCGTACCAGCGCCATTCGGGACCGATCGCAAAGGTGGTGTCGCCAAAGCCCGGCCAGGGATCGGCATCGCGCTGCACGCGCACGGTGACGCGGCCATTGCCATCTGCCGCGCGGCTGGCCGTGGTGCGCGCCCAGAAGCCGTAGGTCACCTGCGTGCCCGATGCGATATCGGCGGTCAGCGGCGCATAGGCCTGAATGTCCCACGGATTGGCCCCGGCGCGGCGCACTTCATACTGCGTCGCCGCCCCGCCACCCGGAATATTGGGATCCACGATCGCCGCCGTGCGCAGCCGCGCCCCCGCCGTTCGCCATTCGAGCGAGGTGGGATCGTTGATCAGCGTGCCGGGCAGGCTGGCGTCAATCTCGGCCAGCAGCGCGGCGGTGTCCGCATCCTGCGCCAGCGTGGGCACCGAAGGGGACAGAGCGAGGGCAAGGGCAGCCAGGCCCACCCCTGCCGTGCGAATTGCGAGGGTCATCTTGCGTTTCTCCCAACACCATGCGCGCCGGCCCATACCGTGCGCGCGAAAAAGCCTGATCAGGAACAGGGCAGAACCTGCTCCGCATCCATGCCCAGCCGCACTTCGGCCAGCGCCAGATCCGCCCGGCCTTCGCTGGACAGGATGAAGGGCGCGGCAACGCTTGCCATGTCGATGCCCTTGTCGCGCAGGCATTTGAGCGGCAGGCCGTATCGCACGAAGCGGCCATTGGCGGGCAGCGCCACCGGGTTCACGCCCAGCGTGCCATCCGCCCCGCGCATTGCCACGCCCAGTGTTTGCGGCGCAGTGTCCACCTTCACCGTGAACAGCAGCAGGATATCCGCATTGGTTTCGCGCGTGATGTCCACCGGGTTGAGATTACTGACCGAGACAGCCGCCGAACCGCCCGCGATTTCGAAGCGACGCGCGCCTTCCTGCACGACGTGGTTGACTGCGCTGATCCGCGCACGCCCTTCCATCGCCTCTGCCGGCACGGTGGTGATGCGGGTCTGGCTGCCGGGCTGCGACGGGTCGGCAATGGTGAGTGACCATGCGGCGGCAGGCACGCCCGCATCGAACCACACGCGGCTGTCGCCCGCCTCAGCCACCTGCACCAGCGGCAGATCGGTCCACGCGGAAGGCGCGGAGGCATAGGTGAGACCGTAGCCCAGCGGGAACAGAGTGCCGTCATCCATGTCCGCAGTGATCGGCCAGGCGGCGGGCAGCGTGCCGGTAAAATCGTAACGCGGTGCGCGCCCTGCATCGCCCACCAGCACATCGGCAATCCCGCCGCCCTCGCTGCCCGGCAGCCACGCGACGACAAAGGCATCGGCCGTGTTCAGCGCCTCGTTCACATAAAGCGGGCGGCCGGTAATCATTACCGCCACCACCGGAATGCCCTGCTCGCGCAGCGCGCGCATCGTGGCATAGGGCCCGGTCAGCGCGTTATCGAGCGCGAGCGTCGCGCGGTCGCCCTGAAATTCGGCATAGGGTTCCTCACCAAACACCACCACGGCGGCATCGGGCCGCTGGGTGAAACTGCCATCGGGCGAAAGTTCCGCGCTGCCGCCTGCGGCGGTCACCGCATCGCGCAGGCCCGCCCAGATCGAGGTTGCGCCGGGAAACAGATCGTTGGTGAGGCCGGTGCCCTGCCAGCTCAGCGTCCAGCCGCCCGATTGGCGGGCAATATCGTCCGCCCCGTCGCCCGCCACCAGCAGGCGGCCACCCGGCGCCAGCGGCAACACGCCGTCATTGCGCAGCAGAACCAGCGACTTGCGCACCGCCTCGCGCGCCAGTTCGCGGTGTTCGGGCGCGCCCAGCAGATCGTAACGGCCCGACAGATAGCGTTCGGACGGGCGCGGCGCGTCGAGCAGGCCAAGGCGTTCCTTCACCGTCAGGATGCGCGTCACCGCCTCGTCCACGCGGGCCATCGGAATCTCGCCGCTGCGCGCGCGGGCCAACAGGTCGTTATAGATCGGACGCCAGGTATCGGGCGCCATGTACATATCGATCCCGGCCATCAGCGCCTGCGGGCAGCTTTCATTGGTGCAGCCTGCAACCTGCCCGTGCGCGTTCCAGTCGGACACGGTGAAGCCGCCGAAATCCATCCGCTCCTTCAGCACGCCGGTCAGCAGCGAATGGTTGCCGGTCATCTTCACGCCCTGCCAGCTGGAGAAGCTGGCCATCACGGTGGAGACGCCTTCGGCAATCGCGGGGCCATAGGGCGCGCCGTGGATGTCGCGCAGTTCCTCTTCGGAAACCGAGCTGTCGCCCTGATCGGTGCCATTGTCCGTGCCGCCATCGGCCAGAAAATGCTTGGTCGAGGCCAGCACATAGGGGCCATCGAGCATATTGCGCACGCCGGGGCCGCCTTCCAGCCCGCGCACCATTGCGCCGACATAGGAGGAGACGATGGCGGGATCGGACGAATAGCCTTCGTAAGCGCGGCCCCAGCGGAAATCCTGCGGCACGGCCACGGTGGGGGCAAAGGTCCATTCCTGCCCGGTCACGCGGATCTCGATCGCGGTGGCACGGCCGATCCGTTCGATCAGATCGACATCGCGCGCCGCGCCAAGGCCGATATTGTGCGGGAAAATGGTCGCTCCGATGATGTTGGAATGGCCGTGCACCGCATCGGTGCCCCATACGATCGGCACGCCCACACCGCCATCGCTGGTGTCGGTGGAAGCTTCCCAGAACTCGTCGGCCAGCCGCAGCCAGTCCTGTGCCGGGGCCAGATCGTTGCCATAGGGGCCGGAATTGCCGCCATTGAGCACCGAGCCGAGATTGTATTCGCGCACCTCGTCCGGCGTGACGCAGCACAGATCGGCCTGGACCAACTGGCCAATCTTTTCCTCCAGCGTCATGCGCGCCACGATGGACGCCACGCGCGCCTGCGCTTCGGGCGGGTTCTGCACGGGATATGTATAGGCGGGCCAGATTTCCGGATTCGCCACGCCGCGCGCGCCGGTGTGCGGCGAATCGGCAGGAGCGCTGCTGGCGGTCTGCGCCTGGCTGGTCCCCATGCTCGCGCAGGCCATCAGCATGATCGTGGCCAGACCTGTCGAAGCAACCTTCCCGAAACGCGGCATCGTGTTCTCCCTTCGCTTCCCGTCTGCGCGGGAATCTTGACTATGTGAGCGCTACCATCCAAATTCCGGGGCCACTTGTCAAAGGCATAATGCACGACGAGGCGTGGCCGGCAGTTGAACCGGTGGGGTGGGGAGAGAACAATGACAGCAAGGCTTTACCCGTTTGCGCGCGCGGCGCTGGCCGCATCGGCATTGGGGCTGGCGGGCCTCTTTGCCGCCTCTGGCGCGGCGGCACAGGGCGGCGCGGCACAGGTGGCCGTGGCGGACCAATCCCTGCCTCATCGCCTGCTGGCACAGATGACGCTGGAGGAGAAAATCGGCCAGCTGGTGCAGCGCATGGGCGGGCGGCAGCGCGCGCTCAATTCGCGGCTTGGCCCGGACGAGCTGGAGCGCGTGCGCGCCGGACAGGTCGGCTCCTATCTCCATGTCGCGGGCGCGGAACCCTTGCGCGAATTGCAGCGCGTGGCGGTGGAGGAAAGCCGCCTGGGCGTTCCGCTCCTGTTTTCGATGGATGTGGTGCACGGCTACCGCACGATCTTCCCCGTGCCGCTGGCGATGGCGGCCAGTTTCGATGACGCCGCCATGGAGCGCCACGCGCGCATCGCCGCAGTGGAGGCAAGCGCGGCGGGCCTGCATTGGACTTTCGCCCCCATGGCCGATGTGGCGCGCGATCCGCGTTGGGGCCGCATTGTCGAGGGCGCGGGCGAAGACCCATTCCTCACCGCGCGGATGACCGCAGCGCAGGTGCGCGGGTTTCAGGGCGATGACCTTGCCGCCGCCGACACGCTGATGGCGGGCACCAAGCATCTGGGCGCCTATGGCGCGGCCGAGGGCGGGCGCGATTACGCCGGCGCGGAATTGTCCGAACGTGCGTTGCAGGAAATCTACCTTGCGCCGTTCCGCGCGGCGGCAGAGACGGGCACGGCCAGTTTCATGACCGCGTTCAACACTATCGGCGGCGTGCCGACCACCGCGAACGAGGCGCTGCTGCGCGGGCTGCTGCGCGACGATTGGGGCTGGCAGGGGCTGATGCTGTCCGATTGGCGCGCGGTGGAGGAATTGCTGGCGCATGGCATTGCCGAAACACGCGACGATGCCGCTGCCTTGGCTCTGCGCGCCAGCGTGGACATGGACATGGTGGCCGATGTTTATGCCGATCATCTGGCGCGTGCGATTGCCATGGACCCCGCGCTGCTTCCGCTGCTGGACGAGGCGGTATTGCGCATTCTGTCGGTGAAGGAACAACTCGGCCTGTTCGATGACCCCTACCGCTACCACGACACCGCGCGCGAGGCGGCGGTAATGGTTTCGGCAGAACACCGCGCGGCGGCGCGCGAGGTGGCGGAACGCTCGATCGTGCTGCTCAAGAACGAGGGCGATGTCCTGCCGCTGGTGCGGGGGGCGGGGCGTATCGCGTTGATCGGTGCGCTGGCCGATGATGCGCGCAGTGCGCTGGGCAGCTGGAAGGCGCAGGGGCTGGATGCCGATGTGGTGACTTTGCGCGCCGCCTTGCAGGCTGCGCATCCCGGCGTCACCTACACACCGGGCGTCGACAGCCGCAGCGAGGACGCATCGGGCATAGAAGCTGCGGTCGCCGCCGCACGGGCTGCCGATGTTGTGGTGCTGGCGCTGGGCGAGGATTTCGACTGGTCGGGCGAGGCGCGCAGCCGGTCCAGCCTCGAACTTCCGGGGCGGCAGAGGGAATTGCTCGCTGCGATCAAGGCGACGGGCAAGCCGCTGGTCGTGGTGCTGATGGGCGGGCGCCCGCTGGCCATTCCGGAAGTCGATGCAGCCGCTGATGCGGTGCTCGCCACATGGCTCTTGGGCATTGAAAGCGGGCCTGCGATTACCCGTGTGCTGCTGGGCGATGTGAACCCTGCGGGCCGCTTGCCGGTGACCTTCCCGCGCGCCACGGGGCAGGTGCCGTTCACCTATGACCAGATGCCCACCGGCCGCCCTGCCGATCCCGACCCCACGCGCGACACGGTGCGCTATATGGACCTGCAGATCACCCCGCTTTACGCCTTCGGCCACGGCCTGTCCTATACCAGCTTCACTTATGGCGCGATGGAAGTGGACAGCGCGGAGGTGGCGGCGGCTGGCGGCGCGGTGACGGTGCGCGTGCCTGTCACCAATACCGGCGCGCGGGCGGGCGACGAGGTGGTGCAGCTCTATATGCGCGATCCCGTTGCCAGCGTGTCGCGCCCGGTCATGCAATTGCGCGGCTATGCCCGCGTGGCCCTGCAGCCCGGCGAAACGAAAACGGTGGCATTTACGCTGGAGCCTGCGCAATTTGCGCTGTGGGTTCTGGGCGGTGGCTGGCAGGTTGAAGCAGGAAGGATCGAATTGATGGCAGGGGCAGCGTCCGACGATATCCGCACACGCGGGTCAATCACCATCACGGGCAGCGCGCCCGGAACCATTGCCCCTGCGGCAATCCCCACGCGGGTTTCTGTGCAATGAGGGCGCTTCTCGCCGTCGCCGCGCTGGCCGCCATCTTGGCCGTTCCCGCCATGGCGGGGGAAGTGGAACAGGTGCCGCATGGCCTTGTCGTCACCACCGATGCGGGCGAGAAGGTGCGCCTGCTGGCCTTTGCCGACGGCACCATCCGCGTGACCGTGGCAGAGGATCTGGCGGCGGTCTCGCCCAGCCTGATGGTTACCCAAGAAGCCGATGGCGCGCCCGTTTTCCATACCGACGGCACCTATGCCAGCCTGACCACGCATCGGGGCCACGCCATGGTGCAGCTCTCGGATGGGCGGCTGACCGTATACGATGCGCAAGGCGCGGTGCTGCTTGACGAATACGCACCCGCCCGCCGGATGCAGCCGGTCAATGTGGAAGGGCAGCGCTGGCTCGCCACCCGCGTGCAGTTCAACCGCGGCACGGATGAGGGGCTGTATGGCCTTGGCCAGCACCAGAACCGGCAGATGAACTACAACGGCGAGGATGTTGAGCTGGCGCAGCACAACATGGCCATCGCCATCCCCTACATGGTGTCGACGCGCGGTTACGGCATCTTGTGGGACAACAACTCGATCACCCGCGTGGGCGATCCCACGCCCTATCGCCCGCTGGAACTGGACTGGCGGGCGGATTACTATCTCGATCGGCGCTTCGCCCTGTCGCGGCGCGAGGCCACGATCAATTACCAGTATATACGCGATCAGGCGCGCTGGCCGACCGAGGCCTTGTCGCGCACCGAGGCGGCGACCAGCGGGCAGAACACTGCCGGCAATGCGGTGCAATCGCAGGCGGTGATCTGGAGCGGGCGGTTCCGCGCCGACAGGGCGGGCACACACAAGTTTCGCCTCTATTCCTCCAGCTATGTCCGCGTGCTGGCGAACGGGCGCGAAGTGCTCAACCGTTGGCGGCAGAACTGGAACCCTTGGTATCACCATTTCGAACTGGAATTGCGCGCAGGCGAGAGGGTGGATTTGCGCGTCGAGTGGGAGCCGAACGCCGGCTATATCGCGCTGGAACACGCCGAGCCCTTGCCCGCAGCCGATCGCCATTCGGTCAGCTTTGCCAGCGATGCCGGAACCGCAATCGATTATTATGTCGTGCCCGCGCCGACAATGGACGAAGGAATCGCCGGATACCGCCGCCTGACGGGCAAGGCGCCGATGATGCCGCGCTGGTCCTACGGCTTCTGGCAATCGCGCCAGCGGTATCAGACACAGGACGAGTTGACCCAGGCGCTGGGTTGGTATCGCGCGCTGAACATACCCATCGATGCGATTGTGCAGGACTGGTTCTATTGGCCCGAAGATCAATGGGGCTGCCATTGCTTTGACCCGGCGCGCTTCCCCGATCCTGCCGCCATGGTGCGCAGTGTCCATGCGAACAATGCGCGCATCATGATTTCGGTCTGGCCAAAGTTTTACCCCAATACCGCCAATGCGCAGGAACTGGCCGCAGGTGGCTTCCTGTATCAGCGCCCGCTGGATGCCGGGCAGCGCGACTGGGTGGGGCCGGGCTATGCCAACACTTTCTACGATCCCTATTCGGGCGAGGCGCGGGCGATCTATGCCCGCCAGATGATCGAGGCGCTGGCCCCGCTGGGCTTTGATGCCTGGTGGATGGACGCGACCGAGCCTGATTGGCATTCCAACCTGTCGGTGGAGGAGCGCGCCTTCCAGATGAGATCACCCGTCACCGGCACGCCGGGGCTGGCGATCTTCAATTCCTATCCGCTGGTTCATGCCGAAGGGGTGGCCGATGCCCTGCGTGCAGCCCAGCCGAACCGCCGGCCTTTCATCCTCACCCGCAGCGGGTTTGGCGGGGTGCAGCGCGCCAGCGCGGCGCTGTGGTCGGGCGATGTGGCGGCGCGGTGGGACGACCTGCGCGACCAGATCAGCGCGGGCACCAATCTGTCTGTCGCGGGCGTCCCCAACTGGACGCACGACATTGGCGGCTTCTCGGTCGAAAGCCGGTACACCTACCAATTGCCCGAACATCTGCCCGAATGGCGCGAGCTGTATCTGCGCTGGTTCCAGTTTGGCGCATTCAGCCCGCTGTTCCGCAGCCATGGGGAATTCCCCTTGCGCGAAACGCCGGTGATTGCATCAGAGGACGAGGCGATGCTGGAGGGCCTCACCTACTACCACCGCCTGCGTTACCGGCTGCTGCCCTATATCTACACGCTGGCGGCGGGCACGCATTTTGACGATGGCACTATCCTGCGCCCGCTGGTGATGGATTTCGAGGCCGATCGGCGGACCTGGGAGATTGACGACCAGTATCTGTTCGGCCCCTCGATCATGGTTGCGCCGGTGACAGTGTTCGGTGCGCGCGAGCGGCAGGTCTATCTGCCAGCCGGCACCGACTGGTATGACGCGCAAACGGGCGCGCGCCATGCAGGCGGGCAGACGATCACCGTCGATGCCCCGCGCGAGCGGATACCGCTGTTCATCCGCGCGGGCGCGATCGTTCCGCTGGGGCCGGTGGTGCAGCACGCCAACGAAAACCCGCAGGGGCCGCTGGTGGTCCATGTCTTTGCCGGGGCGGATGGCGCCTTCAGCCTGTATGAGGATCAAGGCGAGGATATGGGCCATGCACGCGGCGAGTTCAGCCGCATCCCGATGCGCTGGTTCGACGCCTCGCGCACCTTCACGCTGGGCGCGCGGCAGGGCAGTTTTCCGGGCATGGAAGACCTGCGCGAGATCGCGGTGATCGTGCATGATGGCAGCTCCAGCGGCCCGGTTTTCGAAGCCGAGGAACCGGGCGGTCTGCTCTATCACGGGGAGCCGATCCCCTAACCGATCACCAGTTCCACATTGTCCCATCTTCCAGCCGGGCGATGGGGAGCTGTGCAGGCTTGTAGGGGTATTTGGCCGCCAGCTCCTCATCAATGGTCACGCCGTGGCCGGGGCTTTCGCCGCAATAGAGGTGGCCTGCTTCGAAGCGGTAGTCATGCGGGAAGACCGCGTCGGTTTCTTCCGAATGGCGCATATATTCCTGAATGCCGAAATTGGGCACCCAGGTGTCGAAATGCAGCGCTGCGCCCATGGTGACGGGCGAGAGGTCGGTGGCCCCGTGGCTGCCCGTGCGCACCTGATAGAGTGCAGCAAAATCGGCAATGCGGCGCAGATGGGTGATGCCGCCCGCGCGCAGCACGGTGGTGCGGATATAGTCGATCAGCTGGTTTTCGATCAGTTCCTTGCAATCCCAGATCGTGTTGAAAATCTCCCCCACGGCCAGCGGTGTGGTGGTGCGTTCGCGGATCAGGCGGAAGGCCTGCTGGTTTTCCGCAGGGGTTGCATCCTCCATCCAGAAAAGGCGATACGGCTCCAGCGATTTGCCCAGTTGCGCCGCCTCGTTCGGGGTCAGGCGGTGATGCACATCGTGCAGCAATTCCGGCTCGTCACCATAGGTTTCACGCAGTTTTTCGAACAGCTTGGGGACGAACCGCAGATATTTGGGCGTGTCCCACACCGTCTCGGTGGGAAGGGCAGCATCGGCGGGTTCGTAATGCAGCGTTCCGCGCGCGACGCCATAGGCCTTGGCAATGCCGGGGATGCCGCTTTGCGCGCGGATCGCCTTGTATCCCATGGCGATATACTGGCCCACTGCATCCACGGTTTCTTCCAGCGTGTTGCCATTGGCATGGCCGTAAACCAGCACCCGTTCCCGGCTTTTTCCGCCCAGCAATTGGTAAAGCGGCATCCCGGCCAGCTTCGCCTTGATATCCCACAAGGCGGTATCGACCGCGGAAATCGCGCTCATCGTCACCGGCCCGCGCCGCCAATATGCGCCGCGATAGAGGAATTGCCAGATATCCTCGCTCTGGCGGGGATCGCGGCCGATCAAATTGGGTATCACGTGATCGGTGAGATAGGATGCCACCGACAATTCGCGCCCGTTCAGCGTGGCATCGCCAATACCGGTAACGCCTTGATCGGTTTCGATCAGCAGGGTCACGAAATTGCGCCCCGGCGAACAGACGATAACCCTTGCAGCGGTGATTTTCATGCGCGATACCCTTTCCCGTTAGCGCTACCATCGCGCTAGCCACAATGCGCAAAAAAAGCGAGAGGAGTTGAGGGTGCCAAGGCCGCTTGTGCTCAATGAAGACCGGTTGTTCCCGTTGGAACCATCGGCGCGGGCGCTGGCGCGAGAGCTGTATGGCACGGTGGCCAGGCTGCCGATCATCAGCCCGCACGGCCATACCGACCCTGCCTGGTTTGCGTTGAACAAATCCTTTGGCAATGCGGCCGAATTGCTGCTGCAACCCGATCACTACCTTACACGGATGCTCTATTCGCAAGGTGTCCCGCTGGAGGCGCTGGGGGTGAAAGGCGCAGCCGCCGACCCACGCGAAGCATGGCGCATTTTTGCGCAGCATTACCATCTGTTTCGCGGCACCCCCAGCCGGATGTGGATGGATTGGGTGTTGTCCGAGGTGTTCGGCATCGCTATGCGGCTGGATGCGGAGACGGCGGACGCCGCCTATGACCGGATCACCGATGCGCTGGCGACGCCGGAATGTGCCCCGCGCGCCCTGTTCGAACGCTTCAATATCGAAGTGCTCGCCACCACCGAAAGCCCGCTCGACTCGTTGGAGCATCATGCGGCGATCCGGCAATCGGGTTGGCAGGGCCGCGTGATTACCGCCTACCGCCCCGATCCGGTGGTTGATCCGGAATTCGAAGGCTTCGCGACAAATCTGGCGCTGCTGGCGGAACTGACGGGGGAGGATTGCGGCAGCTGGCACGGCTACCTCGCGGCGCACCGGCAGCGCCGCGCCTTCTTCAAGGGCATGGGCGCAACCAGCACCGATCACGGCCACCCCACCGCGCAAACCGCCGATCTGTCCGGGCATGAGGCGGAGAGCCTGTTCGACCGCGTGAAAGGCGGACACGCCAGCTCGCAGGATGCCGAACTGTTCCGCGCGCAGATGCTGACCGAAATGGCGCGGATGAGTGTGGAGGACGGGCTGGTGATGCAATTGCACCCCGGTTCCTACCGCAACCACAACGCCGATCTGTTCGCCCGCTTTGGCCGCGATGTGGGCGCGGATATTCCGCTGCGCACCGATTATGTCCATGCGCTGAAACCCCTGCTCGACCGGTTCGGCAATGCGCCGGGCTTTTCGCTGATCCTCTTCACCCTCGATGAAAGCACCTATGCCCGCGAACTGGCGCCGCTGGCGGGGCATTATCCATGCCTCAAACTGGGGCCGGCCTGGTGGTTCCATGACAGCCCGGAAGGGATGCGCCGCTTCCGCCGCATGGTGACCGAAACGGCGGGCTTCTACAACACCGTGGGCTTCAACGACGATACGCGCGCCTTCCTGTCGATCCCTGCCCGGCACGATGTGGCGCGCCGGGTGGATTGCGGCTTTCTGGCCGAGCTGGTGATGGAACACCGGCTGGAGGAGGACGAGGCCTTCGAGCTGGCGCAGGATCTGGCCTATGATCTGGCGAAGAAGGCCTACCGGCTGTGAGGCTGGCACCCGACACGCTGCGGCATCTGCCTGTCCATGTGCCGTCTCCGCCCTATGATTTTGCCGGGCAAGAGGTGGGCGTGGTGCATTTCGGGCTTGGCGCCTTTGCCCGTGCGCATCTGGCGGCCTATTGCGACGCGGCGATGGCAGCTGGCGAAAGCGGCTGGGCCATTACCGGCGTGTCGCTGCGGTCGCGCAAGGTGAGCGAGGCGCTGAACCCGCAAGGCGGCCTTTACACGCTGACCGAGCACGGCGAAGGCGGCCCTGCCACTTACGTTGTGGGAGCCTTGCGCGAAGTGCTGGTGGCCGGGCGCGAGAGCGAGGCGATCGTTGATCGCATTGCATCCGCATCGTGCCATATGGTCAGCTTTACCGTAACCGAGAAAGGCTATTGCCGGAACGCTGACGGATCGGTTGACGCCCATGCCGCCGGGGCAAGTTTCTATCCGCTGCTGGCTGCGGCAATGAAGCGGCGCATGGAACAGGGCTTGCCGGGGCTGACCGTGTTGTGCTGCGACAACCTGCCGGAAAATGGCCGTTTGCTGGGACGATTGGTGAAGGCGTGGCTGGAGCAGGAAGCACCCGATGTGGCCGGCTGGTTTGCCGCGCATTGCACCACGCCATCGACGATGGTGGACCGCATCGTGCCGGCCAGCACGCCGGCCGATCTTGCCGCACTGGAACGCCGGTTGGGGATGCAAGACCGGGGCGCTGTGTTTACCGAGCCGTTCAGCCAGTTCGTGATCGAGGACCGCTTTGCCGGGCCGCGCCCTGCCTTTGAGCGGTATGGCGTGCAAATGGTTGCCGATGTGGCGCCTTATGAAACAGCCAAGCTGCGGATGCTGAACGGTGCCCATTCGCTGCTGGCCTATCGGGGGCTGCGGGCGGGCCATGAATTCGTGCACCAGGCCATGGGCGATCCCGCCATCCGCACCGATGTGGAACGGCTGATGCGGCAGGAAGCCGCGCCCACGCTGATCCCTGCGCCGGGGCAGGATCTGGCGGCCTATGCCGCGCAACTGATGCAACGTTTTGACAACCCCGCGCTGGAACACCGGCTGGCACAAATCGCGATGGATGGCAGCCAAAAACTGCCGCAGCGCTGGCTGGCTACGCTGGCCGAGGCGCAGGGGCCGTGTCCTGCGATCTTGTCGGGCATTGCGGCCTTTCTGTGGCACGTGGCTGACGGGCGGTGGCTGGACGATCCGCTCGCCGACTGGCTGTGGCAGGAAGTCGCCTCGCGCGACATTCCCGCGCAGATTGTGTCGGTGTTCGGCCCCGGCGGATTGCTGCGATCGCGCTGGATTCCCTCGGCGCAAGATATCGCCGCGATTGCAGCCGCTTATGAGGAGCAGATGTCATGAAGCCGATCTTTGCGGCGGCCGTGATGGCCGTGGCTGCGTTGTCCCTTGGCGGCTGTGCGAGCACGTCTTCGGCCTCTGTCGCCAGTTCTGTAATGGCCGCGCCCGAAGGCAGCCCCGTGGCCCGGCATGGTGCGCTCTCGATCGCCGGAAACCGCGTGGTGGATGCCAGCGGCCAGCCCGTCACATTGCGCGGGATGAGCCTGTTCTGGAGCCAGTGGGCCCCGCAATACTACACCGCCGAAACGGTCGACTGGCTGGTTCGCGACTGGAAGATCACCGTCATCCGCGCTGCCATCGCGGCCGAGGGGAACGACAGCGCGCTGTTCCATATGGAGCGTGAACTGGCCAAGGCATCGGTCGTGATCGAGGCGGCGGTGGCCAACGGTATCTATGTGGTGGTCGATTGGCACGCGCACCGCAATCACCCCGAACACGCCGAATATTTCCTGTCCGAGATCGCCCGGCGCTACGGCCATCTCCCCCACCTGATTTACGAGCCGTTCAACGAGCCGCTGCGCGACGGGGTGGAATGGAGCCGCGATGTGAAGCCCTATCACGAGCGGATGATCGCCGCGATCCGGGCGCATGATCCCGACAATCTGATCATCGTGGGTTCCCCCAGCTGGAGCCAGGATGTCGATATAGCCGCCGCCGACCGGCTGGACGGGAGCAATATCGGCTACACGCTGCATTACTATGCCGCCACCCACAAAGAAGGCCTGCGCGCCAAGGGTGATGCGGCGCTGGCCGCGGGCCTTGCGCTGATGGTGACCGAATTCGGCATTGTCGAGGCAACGGGCAATGGCCCGATCGACCTCGAATCCTCCAACGCCTGGTGGGACTGGGCCGAGGCGAACGGCGTGTCGTGGATGGCCTGGTCTGTCGGCGACCGGGACGAAACCAGCGCCGCGCTGGTGCCCGGCGCGCCGGTGGCGGGCTGGCGCGAGGAGCATCTGACTGAAGGCGGGCGCATTTTGCGCGACCGCATCCGCACCGCCAATATTGCGGACGGCTATTGACCTCTCGCCCGCGCGCCATATGGTAGCGCTATCAGGGGGAGGGGAAACAATGTCCCGCAAGACTTATCCGGGCCGGGAGCGCCGCGCGTGAGCGCGCCTGCATCTGGCGGCGTATCGCCTGTTGGCATGGGCAAGCCGCAGGGCCGCTATCGCTGGGCTATCTGCGCGATCCTGTTCTTCGTCATCACCATCAATTATATCGACCGCCAGATACTGGGCGTGCTCAAGCCCGTGATCGAGCAGGATCTGGGCTGGAGCGAGGTCGATTACGGCAATATCGTCACCGCGTTTCAGGCCAGCTACGGCCTTGGCCTGCTGTTTGTGGGGCGCTGGCTGGACAAGGTGGGCACGCGCAAGGGCGTGGCCATTGCCATCGCGGTGTGGAGCATCGCTGCCTGTTTCCACGCGGCAGCGCGCAGCGTGCTGTCCTTCATGCTGGCGCGCATGGTGCTGGGCGTGGCGGAAAGCGCGGCCTATCCCGGCGCGGTCAAATCGGTCGCCGAATGGTTCCCCAAGCGCGAGCGCGCGCTGGGCGTGGGCATATTGAATGCCGGCGCGAATGTGGGCGTGCTGATGACGCCGATCATCGCCATCGGCATTGCCGGCTTCTACGGCTGGGAAATGGCCTTTCTGGTGACCGGCGCCATCGGCTTTGTCGTGCTGTGGGCGTGGCTGCGTTTTTTCCGCACGCCGGCCACGCATGAAAAGGTGACCGACGCAGAGCGCGCCTGGATCCAGCAGGATGGCGAGGATGTGGCGGGCCGCCCGCTGGGCTGGAAGGATGCGCTGAAACAGCGGCAGGCATGGTATTTCATCTGCGGCAAGTTTTTCACCGATCCGGTCTGGTATCTGTTCCTGTTCTGGCTGCCCGATTTCCTCGCCAAGACGCAGGGCATGGAACTGTTTCCCAAGGGCGAAACCGGCATCCTTGCCACGATTGGCCCGGCGCTGATCGGCGTCTATCTGCTGGCCGATGTGGGCGCAGTGGCGGGGGGCTGGCTGTCTTCCCACTTCATCGCGCGCGGCTGGTCGATCAACCGCGCACGCAAGACCACGCTGTTCATCGCCGCGCTGTTTGCCGTGCCGTTGGTGACGGTGGCCAATGCCTCCAGCCCGCTGGTGGCGGTGCTGCTGATCGGCATGGGAACAGCCGCGCATCAGGCCTTCAGCTCCAACATCTTCGCGATGATTTCCGACCTCTATCCGCGCCGCGCGGTCGCCACGATTGCGGGTATGGGCGGTGCGGCAGGGGCAGTGGGCGGGATGCTGATCGCGCAGGCAACCGGCTGGACGCTGGAATTAACCGGATCCTATGTGCCGATAGTGATTTATGCCGGCATGGCCTATGTCATTGCCTTCGTGATCATTCAGCTATTGGTGCCGCGCATGGAAGCAGCCCGGATGCCGGAGGATTGAGGCAATGGCGACAGTAGCAGTGTTCGGGGAGATCCTGCTGCGGCTGGCCCCACAGGCTGGTGCGTCGCT
The DNA here is from genome assembly GCF_037154115.1 of Alteraurantiacibacter palmitatis. Lineage (NCBI taxonomy): Bacteria > Pseudomonadati > Pseudomonadota > Alphaproteobacteria > Sphingomonadales > Erythrobacteraceae > Alteraurantiacibacter > Alteraurantiacibacter palmitatis. The sequence continues at coordinate 73,141 of NZ_JBANRO010000001.1, forward strand.
GCGGCGTGCGGTGGGCCTTGACATCCATGTGGGCGGGGCAGAGGCGAATGTGGCTGTCGGCCTCGCGCAACTGGGCCATGCGGCGCGCGTCATCTCGACCCTTCCCGCCAGCGCGCTGGGCGAAATTGCCCGGCGGCGGCTGGCGGCAGAAGGGATCGACCTGACGCATACTGGCGCGGGGCCGGGACGCATGGGCCTCTATTTCCACGAACCCGCCGCTGGCCCGCGCGGCGGCGGCGTGCTGTATGACCGGGCGGGCAGTGCCTTTGCCCTTGCACAGGCAGCCGCCTATGATCCGGCATCAGCGCTGATTGGGGTTCGCCACCTGCACATTTCGGGCATTTCCCCCGCGGTGAGCGAGGCAGGGGCGGAGGCGACGCTGGCCATGGTAGCTGCGGCGCGCGAGGGCGGTTGCACTATCAGTTTTGACGGCAATTTCCGCGCCAGCCTGTGGGCCACTTCGGCCCGCAATCCGCGCGATGTGCTGGTTCCGCTGGTGGCGCAGGCAGACCTGATCTTCGGCAATCACCGTGATGCGGCGCTTTTGCTGGGCCGCGACCTGTTGGGCGAAAGCCCGCGTGCGGTGGCACTTGCCCTGTTCGAAGCCTTTCCGCAATGCAGCCTCGTTGCCTCTACCCGACGTGAGGTGGAGCAGGGCGGTGCGCAATTTGTGGGCGCGCGGATCGACGCGCGCGACGATTTTGCCGAGGCGGACGAGGTGGGACTGCCCCACATCGTGGAACGGATCGGCACGGGCGATGCCTTTGCCACCGGTGTGCTGCACCGCTGGCTGGAAGACCCCACCGATCTGGGCGGCGCGGCGCGCGCGGGCGTGGCGTTGATGGCGCTGAAGCACGCCATGCCCGGCGATCTGCCCGATTTCACGCCCGATGATCTGTATGGCGCGGGCGCGGATATTCAGCGCTAGACCGGAATATCCACCGCCACCACCGCGCCATCGGCATCGGCGCTGGCATAGATGGCTTCCATGATCCGCATATCGCGCAGGCCCATCTCGCCCGGCGTCAGATGCAGCACATTGGCGCGCGCGGCGGCCGAAAAGCCATCCACCTGCGCGGCAAATTGCTGCATTGGATTGCCTGCCCGGAATTCGCGCGGGGGCTGCCCGCCGCCTTCGAGCAGGATCCGGTTGTCGTCATATGTGGTGGCCGGCTGCATCTCGATGCTGGCATCCGCGCCGAAATAACGCTGGCGGCTGACATAGGGGCTCCAGCAATAGGAAGAGGAGCCCTGCACATTGATGCCGCTGGCCATGCGCAGGCGGTAATCCACCCCGCCTTCCACCTCGGCAAAACGCGCATCGCCCGCAGGTGTCGAATAATGCGCGGTCACGCCCACCACCCGGTCGCCCGGCAGCATCATCAGCGAGGTGTTGATGCCATAGACGCCGATGTCGAACAGCGACCCGCCGCCCGCCAGTTGCTTTTCCAGCCGCCATTTGTGCGGCGGATATTGCGGATTGGCGGAAAAGCCGTGATCGGCGCTGACATGGCGCAGTGCGCCCAGTTCGCCTGCGGTGATCCGGCGCAGCGTGTCGCGGTTATTGGGTTCGAAATGCACGCGGTAGGCCACGCCCAATTGCCGGTTGGCGGCGCGCGCGGCGGCTACCATCGCCTCGGCCTCGGCCACGGTCGAACACATCGGCTTTTCGCACAGCACGTGCTTGCCTGCCTGCAGCGCGCGGATCGTGTATTCGGCGTGCAACCCCACCGGCAACGCGATGAAGACGCAGTCAATCTCCGGATCGTTGGCGATCGCATCGTATCCGGCGTAATCGTAAAAGCGGGACACGCCGTAAGCCGCGCCCAGCGTCCGCGCCTTTTCCGCATTTCCCGAAACAAAGGCGGTGATGCGGCTGTGGCGCGCATCGCCAAAGCCGGGGATCACCTGCCCCACGGCAAAGGTGCCAAGGCCCACAATCGCCCAGCGCATCCGCTCGCCCGGCATATCGGGCAATTGCGGATTGCCGAGCAGCGGCTGGCCGATGGCTTCCTGCGCCGATGTGCTGGCGGATAGCGCCGCCAGTGATGCCGCCGCCGCGCCGCCAGCCAGCAATTCGCGCCGCGAGAGGTTGGTGCCCGTCTTGTCCGCTTTGTCCATCGCCCGATCCTCTCTTGCCATTTGGTAGCGCAAACATTGCCGCTTCGGCACCGTCGCCGCAAGCGCAAAAGGCCCTGCGACAATTTGGCGCAAGCCGGGGCTTTTCAGCGCGGGCCAGCGGCTTATGATGGCGGCCCTGCGTTTGGGAGGGCGCGCGAGGTGGGGAGAGCAATCAGGCAGAGTCGGTTTGTTGCAGCTCTGTGCGCAGCGCCGTTGCTGGCGGCCTGTGCGCACGGAGCTGAGGCGCAGCCGACGATCCCACCGGATATCGTGATGCAGGGCGAACGGCTTTTCCCCGAAAGCATTACGTCTGCCGCGGACGGCACGCTTTATATCGGCAGCAATCCGGGCATCGTCTTCCGCGCCGCGCCGGGCAGCGCAACAGCAACCCCGTGGATCGTGCCGGATGAAGCGAACGGCCTTGCCACTGTGTTCGGCGTGCTGGCGGACGAGCCGCGCGGCCTGCTCTGGGTGTGCAGCAATCCGGCGATGGGAACGCCCGGCGGGGCGCCGCAGATCAAGACCTTCCGGTTGAGTGATGGCGCGCTTGCCGCAACCTATCCGCTGAATGTCGAAGGCCCGGCGATGTGCAACGACATGACCGTGGCGGCGAATGGCGAAGTCTATGCCACCGAAACGCTGGGCGGACGCATCCTGAAGCTGGCAAACGGCGGGGCAGCGTTCGAATCGTGGGCCGTCGACCCGGAGTTCGCTTCCATCGACGGCATCAGTTTCAGTTCCGATGGAACGCTCTATGCCAATGCCATCCAGCGCAACACCCTGTTGCGCATCGGGATCGAGGACAACGGGCTGTTCGACAATGTCGAGGTGATGCAGACCTCGCGCCCGTTGCAGGGGCCTGACGGGCTGCGTGCGCTGGCTGATGGACGCATGCTGCAATCGGAAGGCAACGGCGGCGTGATCACGGTGCTGACCATCCCCGAAACCGGCCCGGTAATTTTCCAGACCATCGCCAGCGGCATCGACTACGCCAGCTCGGTCACCGCCGTGAATGGCCGCGCCTTCTATCCCGAAGGAAAGCTGCGGTTCCTGTTCGGCCCTGCCGCCGGCGAAGACCCCGGCCCCTTCGTGATCCGGTCTGTCGCCATACCGGAGGCGGAATGATGCGCCGCCTTGTCCTCGCCACGACCCTGCTGGCGCTGCCCGTCCCCGCCGCCGCGCAGATGAGCGATGCCGCCATCCGCGCCGAAGCGGCAGAACTCACCCGCCGTGTGGAAGTGCTGGAAGGCACCCGCGCCATTCTCAACCTGCAACGGGCCTTCGGCTTTTATGTCGATCGCGGGCTGTGGGATCAGGCCGCCGCACTGTTCGCCGCCGATGGCACGATCGAGATCGGGATCGACGGCGTCTATCAAGGCCCGGCGCGGATCGAGGATTATCTGCGCCGCCTGCATGGCGGGCAGGAGGGGCTGATCTACGGCCAATTGAACGAATGGGTCACGCTGCAACCCGCCATTGTGGTTGCGCCCGATGCCCGCAGCGCCACCGCGCGCTGGCGCGATCTGGGGATGCTGGGGCAATACCGGAGCCACGCCGAATGGCGCGACGGGATTTACGAGAACACCTATGTCCGCGAAGGCGGGGTGTGGAAGATCAAGAGCCTGCATCTCTACGTCAATTTTGTTGCCCCCTATGCGCGCGGCTGGGCGCGTTTGCAGGATGGCGAAGGGCTGGCGCGCAGCCAGGCTTCGGTGGATTTCCCGCCTGATCGCCCGCCCACGGCCAGCTATCAGCCGTTCCCGGCGGTGCAGGTGCCGCCGTTTCGCGCGCCCCATCCGGTGACGGGGAGGGCGGTGCAATGAGCAGGCTTTTCATCCTTGCCGCCTTGGCCGCTCTGATCGCCACCCCCGCCGCCGCGCAAAGTGCCGAGCAACGATTGGCCGCCATGCGCGAACGGGTGGAGCGGCTGGAGGATGCGGGCGCAATCGAGCTGCTTCAGGCGACCTATGGCTATTATTTCGACAAGGGGCTTTGGCGCGAAGTGGCGCAATTGTTCGCCCGCAATGGCCGGTTCGAATACGGGCAGAGCGGGGTCTATATCGGCCCGCAGCGGATCGAGCGCGCGCTGCTGCTGTTCGGGCCGGAACGTCTGGGGCGCGGATATCTCAACAACCATATGCAGTTGCAGGCGGTGATCACCGTCGCCCCCGATGGCCGCAGCGCCACCGGGCGGTTTCAGGGCATGGTGATGCTGGCAGAGCCGGGCGCGAACGGCCAATGGGGCGTGGGGATTTACGAAAACCGGTATGTAAAGGAAGGCGGCGTGTGGAAGATCGCCAGCCTGCACTTCTACCCCACCGGCACCACCGATTACGATCTGGGCTGGACACGCAGCGCGATCCCCATGGATGGCCCCAGCGCGCTGTTCCCGCCCGATGAGCCGCCATCCGTGGTGTATCGCGCCTTCCCGCAGAACTACATCCCGCCCTTCAGCTATCCCCACCCGGTGACCGGCGAGGTGATCGAGCTGGTGCAGCCGCGCGATGACATTGCGGGGAGGCCGTGACGATGCGCCTGCTGCTTCTGACCGCCGCCGCTTTGCTGGTCGCTTCTCCCGCCGCCGCGCAGGAGCCGGAGGAGAGCGTGGACGCCATGCTCGATAGCCTTGATGCCCGCATCACCCGGCTGGAGGACATCAACGCGATCGAGCGGTTGCAACGCACCTATGGCTATTTCGTCGACAAGGGGCAATGGACGCATCTCGCCAACCTGTTTGCCGAGGATGCGACGCTGGAAATCGGCGGCAAGGGCATCTTTGTCGGCCGGCCGCGCGTGCTGGAATATATGCAGGTCGCCTTTGGCCCCGATGGCGCGAATGTGGGCATGATTACCAACCATATGCAGTTCCAGACCGTGACCAATACCAGCCCCGACGGGCGCACCGGCTGGCTGCGCGGCCGCGCGTTCGTGATGGCAAGTTCGGGCTGGGGCCTGCCGCTGTACGAGGACGAGTTTGAAAAGGGCGAGGACGGCATCTGGCGCATCAGCCGCCTGACCGGCCCCTTCACCATGTATACCAACTGGCAGGGCTGGGGCGAAAACGCGCTCAACAACACCTGGCCCGACAAGTTCAATCCGCCGCCAGATCTGCCGCCCAGCACGGTCTATCTGACCTATCCTGCCTATTACATTGCCCCCTTCCATTATCCCAACCCGGTAACGGGGGAACCGTTCGTGCCCGATGTGGGCACGGTGGGCGCCTATCACCGCCCGCCCGGCACGGCGGCGCAGATGGAAGCGCTGGGCGTGGGGCGGCAGGTGGACGGGACGCAGCCCATTGCGCTGCCGCCGAGAGACTAGAACGATGCAGATGACAATTCGTGCGGCCCTGCTGGCCGGTTTCGCCCTGTCGCTGGCCCCGATGCTGGCCGGATGCCAGATGGCCGCCGCGCCTTCGCCAAATGCGTCGTCCCCGGTCGCCAGTACCGATCCGCTGGCCAATCCCGCCCCTGGCGAATGGCTGAGCGACGGGCGCGATTACAGTGCGCAGCGCTACTCCCCGCTGACGCAAATCAATGCGGGCAATATCAGCGAGCTGGGCCTTGCGTGGTATGCCGATCTCGACACCTATCGCGGGGTGGAGGCGACGCCGCTTTACGCCGATGGCGTGCTGTACAACACGCTCGCCTGGAACATCACCACGGCCTATGACGCGCGCACGGGCGAAGTGCTGTGGACATATGACCCGCAGACGCCGCGCGAGTTTGGGCGGCTGGCCTGCTGCGAACCGGTGAGCCGTGGGTTGGCCCTGCACGGCAACAAGGTGATCATCGCCACGCTGGATGGGCGGCTGATCGCGCTCGACCGCAGCACGGGGCAACCCATCTGGACCACGCGCACCTTTGCGGCGGACAGCGGCTATGCCTATTCGATCACCGGCGCGCCGCGCGTGTTCGGGGACAAGGTGGTGGTGGGGCAATCGGGCGGCGATCTGGGCGTGCGTGGCTTCGTGTCCGCCCATGATGTGGAGACCGGCGCGGAGGTATGGAAGTTCTACCTCACCCCCAGCCCGACCGATACGCCCGATGGCGCGGCGTCCGATCCCGTCAACGCGATGATGCGCGCCACCTGGAGCGATGAGGGGCTGTGGCGGCAATTGGGTGGCGGGGCCAATCCGTGGGATGCCATCGCCTATGATCCGGCGCTGAACCTTGTCTATGTGGGCACCGGCAATGCCGTTCCGCATTCGCGCTATTACCGGTCGAACGATGAAGGCGACAATCTGTTCGTCTGCTCGATCGTGGCGCTGGATGCGACCACGGGGGAATACCGCTGGCATTACCAGATGAATCCGGGCGAGGAGTGGGACTGGACCTGCACGCAAAGCATGATCGCCGCCGATCTGGAGATTGGCGGGCGCACACGGCAGGTGCTGATGCAGGCGCCCAAGAACGGCTTTTTCTACGTGCTCGACCGCGCGAGCGGGGAGTTCATTCAGGCGGGCGCGCACGTGTTCCAGAACTGGAATGAGGGTTTCGAGGCCGATGGCCGCCCGATAACCAGCGCGGCAGTGCGCTATACCGATCAGCCGCATCTGGTCGCCCCCGGCCCCGGCGGCGCGCACAACTGGTTCCCGATGGCTTTTTCCCCACGCACGGGCCTTGCCTATTTCCCCGCCTATCAAAGCGGCTTTGTGCTGGCCCGGCAGCCGGGGTGGACGCCGCAGCCCATGCGGTCGAACAGCGGGTGGGGGTTCTTTTCCACCGGAGAGGCTGCGCAGGTGCGGGCGCGACTGACGGCCGAGGCCAACGCGCTGGAAAAGGCCTGGCTCACCGCGTGGGATCCCGTTGGCAATAGGATTGCCTGGCAGGTGGAACTGCCGCGCCACGGCAATGGCGGGGCGATGGTGACTGCCAGCGACATCGTGTTTGCCGGCACTACGCGCCAGACCTTCACCGCGTTTGATGCACGCAGCGGGCGGCAGTTGTGGGAATTTCCCGCGCAAAGCGCGCCGGTGGCAGGCGCGATCAGCTACGAACTGGACGGCGTGCAATATATCGCGATCAATGCCGGCTGGGGCGGCGGCGCGGCGCAGATCGAGCGCGGCGCGGGCATTGAAATGCCGCGTGCGCCCGCCCGCCTGCTGGTGTTCCGGCTGGGTGGCAGCGCGCAGCTTCCGCCGCTTGCTCCCAACGCCTCCGCCCCGCCCGAACCGCCACCCTTGCGGGCCAGCGAAGCGACTGTGGCGCGCGGGGCGCAGCTGTTCGCACAGACCTGCGCCGTGTGCCACGGACAGAACGCCATTGGCGGGGTCAAGGATCTGCGTCACATGAGCGCCGAAACGCACGCCGCCTTCAACCGCATCGTGCTGGAGGGGCTGCTGCTGGATCGCGGCATGGCCAGCTTTGCCGACATCCTCTCAACCGAGGATGCCGAGGCGATTCATGGCTATCTGATCGCGCGTGCCAACGAGGATTGGGGCCGCTGAACGCGGCTTACCGCCGCAGCGCAATCGCCCCGTCGCCCACCACGGCAAAGGCAGACCAGTAGAAGGGGTGCGAGGTGTCGGCATCGTCCATCAGGCCAAGTTGCGCCAGACGCAGCGCTTCGGCGATGGACTGCCCCCGGCCTGCGTCGAAAAAGCCGCCGATCAGCCGCCCGGTCGCGTCATAATCGTCGGGCACGGGCCAGTGGCTGGCCACCACATTGCGCCCGCCTGCGCCCACAAAGGCACGCACCAGCCCGTCCAGCGCGAAATCCCCGCCCGTGGCGATGCCCGCCTCGCGGCTGGCGGCAAGCCCGCCCACGCTGGCGGTGTTGCAGGCCGACAGGATCACCAGATCGGCATCAAGCGACAGGTCGAATATCTCGGCAAAGGAGAGCAGGCCGTCCGATTCCGCATCGCCAAAGCTGGTGAGCAGGGCCGGGCGCGGCGGGCATTCGGGCTGCGGCGAGGTGACAAGGCCGTGCGTCGCAAAATGCAGGATGCGGTACTGGTTGAGGTCGTTCATCGCCTTCAGCCGCGTATCGGTGAAATCGCCATCGGTCAGCAAGGCCACGCCGCCGCCGCCCGATCCCAGAATGGCGCTGGCCGTGCGCAGTTCGTCGGCCTTTACCGGATTGCTCCAGGTCAGCGGCGACCAGAAGCAGCGTTCATCGGCAATCCCGCTGCGCGTGCCGGGCGAAAAGACGGCATTTTCGAGCAGTGGCACATTCTGCCCCAGACCCAGATACTCGCCCCGCGCCTGCGACCGGCGCGCGGCGCGCACATCGCGGAACGAGGCGGGAGAGACTGACGTGGTCACCTGCATGGCGCGGCCAAGCCACGCGGTGCCGCGGTAATCATAGGGATCGGCATCGGGATCGGCGGTGCGCGCGGCATAGCGCTCCACGCTCGCATCATCCATCACCAGCAGGTTGATTGGCAGGCGCAGCAGGGCGCCGTCCGGCTCGAAAATCAGGTGGCGCACCTGCGCCAGCCGGTCGTTTACCGGGCCGAGCAAAGTGGTGGCCAGCTGCCGCGCCACGCCCAGTTCAAACGGGTAGGTGATCGTCTGTCCGCCTTCCTCGATCGCGATGGAATCGCGCAAGGTGTCCACCATTTGCGCGATCCGGGCGGGTGAAGCATCGAGGCGGTAGGCGGTGGCGCTGATGCGGTTGGCATAGATGGCATAAGCCGCGTCATCGAGCATCACCAGCTTGAGATAGCCTTCGCCATCCCCCAGCGTTGCCTGCAATTCGCCCAGCGTGATCCGCCCGCTGCTGACCGCGCGATAACGGGGATAGGCGGCCAGCTGCTGCTGCACATCGAGTTGCCGCTGGCGCAGCAGGTCGAGTTCCCCCCGCATGGCAGGCAGCGCGGCGGCGAGCGATGCGTCCTGCTCGGCCTGGCTTTCGGCTGTCAGCACTTCGATCCGCTTCATTTCGATCGCGCGGCCCAGATTGATGGCCTGCCGGAACAATTGCGCGGCCTCGTCGCTGCCGCCGGACAATTCCCGCGCCAGCACGGCCTGCGTCTGGGCAAGGCCGGGGCGCAGCATCAGCTGGCTGGCGGCGAACATATCCTCTGCCGCTTCGGCCGGGTTGGCTTGCGGTTCGGCCAGCAGGGCGAACCAGGGCGCAAGGTGGCGGCGCAGGGCCGGGGTGTGGGCATCGTCTCCGGCATTGGCAACAAGCTGACGGAACAGGCTGGCCGCTTCCTCCCGCCGGCCGCTGCGCGCATACAGTCCCGCCAGCTGCGCCGTGGCGCTCGCCAGCGCGGGCGAGCCGGGATAGGTGGCGGCCAGCAAGCCGATGGCCTGGCGATGCCGCGCTTCGGCCTCTCCGGTTTCGCCGCGCGCCTCGGCTAGCGTGCCCAGATCGCCCAGGATCTGCGCACGCAGCCACAGCACGGTCACCACGCGCGCTTCGCGCACGGCGGTGATATCGGCATAGGCCCGGCGCAGCAGATCGTCGGCCTCGGCAGCATGGCCCAGAAGGCGCAGCGCCGTTCCGCGCAGATAGGTCGCCTGCCCGTCAAGCAGTTGCAGCCGTTCGGCCAGCGTCAACACAGCGCCGGCCCCGGCAACCGGATTGCCGCCTTCGGACGAAAGCCTTTCCGCCATCACGGTGTCGATCTGCAATTGCAGCGTAGCTTCCATGCTGTCGACGAGCTGCGGTAGGGGTGCGTCCAGCACCGCCAGCGCAGCGGCGGGATCGGCGCGGTTGAGCGCGTCGAGGCTGCGGAAATTGCGTGCCAGCCGCGCCAGCAAGGGATTGCCCGCAGCGTCATCGGCAGCCTTGGCGAACAGGTTGCGCGCTTCGGCAAAATTGCCAAGGTTCGATTGCTGCAAGGCGGCGTTCAGCAGCGCTTCTGTCGCGTTCTGTCCCGGCAGATTTGTGGCCGATACGCCAAAGAACTCCGCCGCCTCGGCAAACAGGCCGGCATTGGAACGGCGATAGGCTTCGCTCAGCGCAATCTCGGCCGAAATCGCCTCGGCCTGCGCGCGGGCAAAGGCCTGTGCATCGCCAGCCTGTGTCAGCGGCACATTGACCGCGCCTTCCACCAGCCGGTCCCCTGCGAGGGTTGCCAGCCCCAGCCGCAGCGCATCGGCGTAGACGGCAAGGCCAGCGGCGGCAAAGGTGCGCCCGCCGCGTGTTCCGGCGAGCACCAGCCGCTCCACCGCCTTGCCCGGCGATGTGCACAGCTGCGCGGCCACATTGTTCAGACCGCCGCCGATCGACCCCGCCGGGGCGACGCGGCAGGTGGCATCGGCACCTGCCAGCCGGGCGAGTGCCATTTGCGGTGTGTCGCCGCCCACAATCTGCAATTCCCCCACCGACGCCGCCGCATCGCGGCAGACGATCCGGTATTGCCGGTCGAACAGCCCTTGACCCGGCCGGGGCGACTGGATCTGCGCCTCGCATAGCCCGTCCGATCCGATCGGCACCGAATCGCGCAGGCTGACCGATTGCGCCAGCGATTGCGCAGCGGAAGGCGGCGCGGACAGCACCAGTCCGCACGAAACGCCAAGGGCGAGGGCAAGGCGTGCCAGCCTTGCGGCGGTATGGGCCATGTCAGTCCTCCTCATCCTCATCCGCGCTATCCGATCCGCCAAGCGCGGCATTGTCCCCGCCGCTGGTGACCGGATCATAAACCAGCCCGCGATCGGACACGGGCGGCGGGGTTATCCGATCCGGGAATGCGATGCCGAACCCGTCATCGCCGCCGGTCAGCCCGCCGTCATCGGTGGGGATGGGCGCCAGATTGGTGTAATCTTCGCTCGTCACCGGCAGATCCGGTTGCTCCCGCGGAGGCGGAGGCGGCGGAGGCGGCGGAGGAGGCGGCGGTGGCGGAGGAGGTGGCGGCGGGGGCGGAGGAGGTGGCGGCGGGGGCGGAGGTGGCGGCGGTGCACCACATTGCCCGGTCACGATAATGCAATCGTTATAGGTGGAGCTGGCGGTGAAATTGGCGGCAAGATTGGTGCCGAAATCGGCATCGAAAAAGGCATCGTCATTGGTGATCGGCGCGCCATTGGCATCCACCGCGCGGCCAAAGGCGATCGCCAGCATCGGCCCCGGCGTTACGGCATCGGGGTTGCGGATGATGCGCAGCCCGCCCGCATTCGTGGCAATGCCGTCAAATGTGCTGCCCGCACCCGTATTCTTCAAAAGGATCGCCGTTTCGCCCGCCAGCTGCATCTGGCCGGCGGAAAGATACGTGCTCGCAGCGGTTTCGGCCGCAGCAAGAAGGCCGGGAATGGTGGGATCGGCCGGATTTGAACGCAGCAAGGCCAGCAAGCTGGCATCGCCCGCAAAGATCGCGTCTCCTGTAATGCTGAGGCTGCCGGCCAAACCCCCGTTGGCATTGGTGACCGCGACCGAGCCGGTGGGCAGGGTGAGCGCCACCGTCCCGTTGCTGAACAAACTCAAGGCATCATCCGCCCCGGCATTGGTGTAACGCAGGGCGCCGGTGACATTCAGGCTTTGCGGCCCCTCGATATAGACCAGGCCCAGCCGTGTCGCCTCGGTGCCCGACAGGGTGAGGTCGCGGATTTCCACATCGTCGCCGGTCGAATTGATCGGCGCGCCGTAAAAATACAGTTCGGCCGTGTCGATCCGGTCGAATTCGTCCTGCAACAGGCTGAAGCCGCCGCCCGCGGCCGTGCCGCCCAGAAGGGCGGTGGCGCTCTGGTTGATCGAGGTGATGAACAACTGGTTGGCCTGCAGGGCCGCGCCTGCGGCAATGTCGAGATTACTTGCGATCAGCGTGATACCGCTGGCGATGACGCCCGCTGCGCCAGTGACCAGCGGCGACCCGGTAAAGGTCAGCAACTGGCCCGAGGAGAACAGGAAGGCGGCATTGCCGTTGAGCGGATCGGCCCCGCCGCGCACGACATTGCCTTGTCCGGTGTTCACCAGCAGATCGCCCGGCGTATCCAGTTGCAGAGAGGTCGGCACCGTTATGGTGCCGCCGTTTGGCTGCATCCGCGATGCGGGCGCGTCGAGCAGGGCGGTATCGACCACGCCGGAACGGGCGAGCAGCGTATCGGCATCCAGGCTGCCGGCCAGCACATCGATCTGGAACGCGCCGCTGCTCCCCTCGATGCCGCCAATCGCCGTGGTGCGAAGGTTGATCGAACCTGCCCGCAGTGCCGGATCGCCACCCGTCAGGCGCAGCGCCGCAAGGCCTGCAACGCTGAAATTGCCGGGCGCGCCAAAGGCGGTGGAGGTGATCCGCAATTCCTCCAGATCGGCCGAAGCGCTCTCGGACAGCGTCACGACGACATTGCCCGCCGTGGCGGTGCCGCCGGGCGTGGCACTGGGGTTGACCCCGGCCGCCGCCTCCGATTCCGCATGGAGGAGGCTGCCGGCAACCTGCGTCCCGCCGCTGAAGGTTATGTTGACCGGCGCCGCGGTGCCATTGCCGGCAAGCGCCGCGCTGTCGCCTCCGCGCGCCTTGCTGGAAATCGTCAGGCTGCCCGGGTCGATCGCATCGCCGATCTGCAATTGCGATACGCCAACAAAGCTGGCGAGCACGGGTTCATTCGCCGCATTGCCGCCTGCACCGCCGACCGCGCTTCCGCCGGTCGCTTCGCTGGAGAGCGAACTGGCGCCGCGGAAAATGGCGGTGCCGTCATTGCCTTCCAGCCGGGCCGGGCCGCTCAGCGCATTGCCGCCCGTGCCCGTGCCGCTGGCAGTGCCGCCGGTCGCTTCGGAAAAGGCGCGAATTTGCAAGTCCAGCGTGCCTCCGGTCAGCGCCGCCAGCCGCACCGTGCCCGACAGCGCGTTGCCACCCGAGATATTGGCATTGGGATTGAGGCTGGATCCGCCCACGGCCTGTTCGAACAGCTCGATATTCTGCCCGGTTACCGTGCCGCCGTTTTCGGCCACGATCTGTGCCGTGCCGCCGCCGTTGAAGGCAGTTGCCCCGCCTGCGCCGCCCGCCACATTCGACCCGCCGCCAAATATCTGCACGCCAAAGCGCGCCGGCCCGCCGCTGATGAAACCTTGCGAGGGCAGGCTGATCGCGCCTTCATCAATGGCGAATATGCTGATGCGCCCTCCCGTAGCCGCGCCGCCAATGCCCGTGCCGCCGGTGGTATTGCCGCCACTGGCGCTGGACAGGACGCTGGCCCGGTCGGCAAGGCTAAGCTGCGATCCGGGGCCTTCGGCGTTCAGCCGCACCACGCTGCCCGTTGCCGCGCCGCCCGTGGCGCCGTTCCCGCTCCCGCCGCTGCCGCTGCCGCGCAGATCCAGCGCCGACACGCGAATCGAGCCGCTGTTGGTGGCGAACAGGTCGACATTGCCGCCTAACCCCTGCCCGCCGGTAAAGCCGGGAAGCAAGGTGTCGCCGCCAATCCCTGCGGTTTCCAGCGTGGTCGTTCCGGTAAGCGCGGCAAGCGCGGCGTTATCCACCAACAGGCCCAGCGCCCCACCGATGCCGGCCCCGCCATTGCCGTCCGCGCCCGTGCCGCCCTGTCCGGTGGAACGCAGCGTGAGATCGCCAGCAAGGGCGATGCTGCCTCCATCGCCCGCAGCGAGCACTGCCGAGCCGCCGCGCGCCAGCCCGCCCGCGCCGGCAAGCCCGGCGCCGCCCCGGGCAAGGCTGGTCAGCGCCAACTGGCCCAGCTCCACCGCGCCTTGTATGCCCGCTTCGATCCGCGCCGCGTCGCCATTGGCTTCCCCGCCCGTGGCCCCATCCCCGCCGGTCGCGTTGGAGGCAATATCCACGCGCCCGCTGGCGATCACACCGAATTCCGCCAGAAAATCGCTGCGGCCGCCAATGCCTGCGCCGCCCGCCCCGCGCAGCGCCGTGTCGCCTGTGCCGCCTTGGCCCCCGGTGCCGCTGATCGTGGCGACCAGTTCACTGCCCAGATCGACACGCCCCTGATCCACGGGTGGGGCGCCGGTCCCCGCAATTGCGGAAACGCTGACAAGCCCGCCGCGCCCCACACCGCCCGCGCCGCCAGGAATATTGCCTTGGCCCAAGCCGCCCGCACCGCCGGTGCCATCCGCGGTGATGGCGACCGAGCCGAGCGTGATGGATGCGCCGTCCGCTTCCGCCAGCGCGTAGAAGCCGCCCGGACTGTCGAGGAATTCGAGCGGGCTCAAAGGTGCGCCGCCGCCAAAGCCCGCGCCGCCCGCGCCGGCATCGGTAAAGCTTTCAAGCCCACGCCCGCCAAGCCCGCCCGTGCCGCTGAGCCGTGCGGTCAACGCGCCATCGACCGCGATTGTCCCCGATCCTCCGGCCGCGCGCAGCGCGTCCAGCAGCACTTCGCCGCCGCGCCCGATTCCGCCCTCGCCGCCCAGGCCCAGATCGGCTGCGCCGCCCAACCCCAGCGCAGTTACGTCCACTTCTCCGCCCAGCGAAATGCGGCCGCTTTGGGCCGTCATCACCAGCCCACCGCCCGTGCCAAAGCCCCCGGAAAAGCCGTTGCCGCCGGTGCCGGTGGCTTGCAGATCGACATCGCCGGTTACTTCGACGCTGCCCAGATCGGTCGTGAAGATGGACAGCCGCCCGCCTGACCCATCTGCACGATAGGGCTGGCCGGGCGGGGTGCTGCCGGTGGAGTTGCCGCCTGCCCCGTCAAGCTGCACCAACATATTGCCGTCAATCCGGACACGGCCCGTGCTGCTGCTTGCCGTAATCCCCGCAAAGCCGCCAAGGCCTGATCCGCCTGATCCGTCCTGCGCGCCGCCGGCGCGGGCCACAGCGGTAATCCGCACATTGCCATTGACGCTCAACACGCTGCCGCTCTGCGCACCGATCTGCACCGAACCGGCAAAGGCCTGCGTGCCGTCCTGTGCCGATGTATCGGGCGCGATGGCCGAGGCCGAAGCCTGCAAACCCCCGTTGAGGGTCAGCGCGGCATTGTCCGTTGCCAGCAGGCTGATCGCGCCGCCATCATAGAAGGGCGAGCCGGCCGTTGTGCCGGCCAAAAGTTCAGCATCGGCCAGAATACGGGTAAGGCCGCCCACGGTGACGGTGCCGTTCTGGCTGGACAGGAGCGTCACATCGCCGCCTAGCGCGCTGCCTTGCAGGCCGCTGTCCGTATCGACCCCGGAAATCGCGCGGGCATCCAGCGTCAAGGCGCCGGTGATGGTGACGATGCCATCGGAAAGGGCGCCGGCCTGCACATCGCCGCCCTGCGAATCCGCCGGGAATGCCAGCGCGCGCCGTCCGTAGCTATGCGCCAGCACGCGCGCATCGCCGCCCACTTCGATAGTGCCGCCATCCGAGGCGAAATGGCTGGCACTTTCGATACCATAAAGCGTGAGATCGCCGGCAAACCGGGCGGTGGTGTCGCTGGCCAGCACATTGGCCGATGTAACCCCTGCCGCTGTTAAGCGGCTGGTGGCGTTGATCCCGGAGATCTGCACATTGCCACCGGGGACGGGTGGGGCGGAAGGGCCGTTCAGGTTGAGATTGTGGTCGAATTCGTAATCGCTGCCCACCGTGCCGCCCGCCAGCGAGCGGCCTGCCACATCGAAACCGGCGGACAGGATGATGTCGCCATTCTCCACGCTGGCGCTGACGGCGGGAGCAAACCCCAGATTGCCACCGATCAGCAGGTTGACTGGATCGTTGAGGCCGCGCGCCACCACATAGATGATGTGGTGATCGCCCGCTCCGCCCGATGCCGGGCCGGTGGTGCTGCCGAAATGCGCGACCGCATCGGTGGCCTCGGTGCCCACTTCCACCTGAATGTCGAACAGGCCGGAACTGTGCGCCATCCGGACCTGGTTGCCGCCGATATAGGCCGCCGAACCATTGATACTGGCGCTGCCATAGGTTTCCACGCGCGGCGCGGCCACCACCAGATAGCTGCCTTCGCCGCTGGCGGTGATCTGCGCCCCGTTGGCGATCGTTACCGAAGTGGGATCGGCACCGGGCATGGTCAGCACCATCGGCGTGCCTGTCGTGACAAAGCCTTCGAAGGCCGAAATGTCCGGCGCAAGGCTGGTAAGGACAAGGCCCTGCACATCGAACACTGCCGACCCGCCGATCAGCAGGCCGGTGGGCGAATAGAACATGATATGCCCGCCCGGAGAGGATGCGCCGGTCGCATCCTGAATGCGCGAAACAACGGTTCCGTTGATCTCGGTCACATTGCCGCCGGGCGCGGGCAGGATGCGGTTGATGATCGCAAAGCTGGTGTCGGCTACCGCGTTCTGGAAAACGGCCGTTCCGCCCACGGGCAGAAAGGGCAGGGCATTGCCGAAATTGTCGGTATCGGGCGTCCAGTCCACCACGGCGTTGAAGCCATCGACCGAGAGAAAATCGAAATCAGGGACAGTGCGGTCGATGGTCACATTGCCCTGCACGATCGCAGGCGTTGCCTGAATGGCCTGCGCCCTTGCCGGTGAAGGCGACGCGAAGGCACCCACTGTCAGCGCGGCAGCGCAGCTTGTCACCAGCAGGGCGGATTTCCGGGAGAATGTGCGTTCCATGTCAGAACCTCCAGGGGGCAAGGCGGCTGGTGATGGAGATCAGCAGGCGGGCATCGCCTCGCGGCAGATTGCCCAGCCGCTGCGTATCGGTGCGCCGCAGCGGAACCGCCAGCGCCACATCGCCCTGAATGCCGCGACCATAGGCAAAGCGCAGGCCCGCGCCCGCCGATGCCAGACTGTCCGGGTTGGCGGCGCGCTGGCTGGGGTCGCGGTCGCGCAGGCTTGCCGCGTCGAGAAACACGAAAGGCTGCACCGAAACGCTGTTTATGCTGTCGGGCATCAACGTGCCGTAGCGCATTTCCATCCGCGCGGTGATGCCGGTATCGCCGGTGACAGAGGCCGGGTCATAGCCGCGGCCTGCCGAAAAGCTGCCCCCGGTCAGCTCCTCGAAAGCGGGAAGGGGGTCGCGCGTGAACTGCCCGGTCAGATCCATTGCCAGGGTAAACAGCGGAACCGGCCGGTATTCGGTGCGCAGGCTGGCGCGCGCCAGCAGCGGCGTGGGGTCCTGTTCAATGCGCGTGGGCACCTGATTTGCAGCGAGGCACGCAGCGGGCGCGGTGCGGCAATCGCGGCTGGCGCCCAGAATGCCCAGCCCCTGCCGCACTTCCACACCCAGTGCGAGCCGTGCGCGCGGTTCGAACGCGGAATAACCCAGCCGCCGCCCGATGGAGGCGGTATCGGTTTCCAGCCAGTCGAGCCGCGCCCAGGCGGTGCGCACCCGGTCGCGCGTCAGGTCGAAACCGTTCAGCCGCACATCCTGATTCACCAGATCCAGCCCCGCCGATCCGCCAAGCGTTCGCGCCTGGCGGCGCACAAAGGGGAAGCTGGCATGGACGCCGGTAAAGAAAGTGTCGGACTTCACATCAAAGCCGGGCAGGTTGATGGCCGGATTGGTCCAGCCCAGTGTCACCTGCCCGCCCAATGACAGGCCTTCGCTCCCAACCAGAAAATCATGCGCCAGTTGCAGCGTCTGCTGTTCGGAGAAATCATGCGAGGAATAGGCCGACAGGCTGGTGCGGTCGCCAAGGCCGGTGATGCCGAAGAATTCGGCGCGCACCATGCCGCCAAAGCGGCCGAGCGCGCGCGCGCCGTAATTCTGCACATTGATATCGACGGTATTTCCCTGGCGCAGCACGGCTACTTCGCCGATGAGGTCACCCGGTTGGCCGCTTGCTGCCGGGCGCAGGGCAAGGCGCACGTCAAGGCCCGGTATGTCGTCGGCCAGCAGCAAATAGCGTTCGGCGGCATGGGTATTGAATACCGGCTGGCCCACCAGCTTTTGCAGATAGCCCGCCAACAGCCGTTCGGAAGCGCCCGCCTCGCCCCGCACGCGCAGCGCGGTAAGACGCCCCAGCACCACACGGAATTGCGCCGCGCCGCCCGTCAGGCGCTGTTCGGGTATCTCCACCGCCGCCAGATAGCCGGCATCAGCCAGCATTGTGCTGGCGCGGGCGCGGATGTCGCACAGCACCGCAAGCGGCAGATCGCGGCCCAGATAAGGCGCGGCGGCGGCGGCCAGGTCCACATCCGCGGCAGCCTCGGCCCCGGCGAAACTCACCTGCGAGAGAGTGACGCGCAGATCAGCGAATTCCGGATTGTCGAGCGCGCAGGGGCTGCGTTCAAATCCGCCATCGACGCTCAGCGTCGTGCGTGCCCGCGTGTCGGTGAGGGGCGCGGAAGGCACCAGTTCGTCGCGTGTAGGCGGGGCAATGCGAGACGGATCCGGCGTGACCTGCGCTGCGGCAGGCGCGCCCGAAAAGGCCGCCAGCACGAGCAGCGATGCACCCCCGGCACCCCGCGTAATAACCCTCGCGTAATGCCCGAAACGAAACCCGGAATACGTCCCAGCATACGTCTCAGTATACGTCACCGTCAGCCGACCGTCCTTCCCCAGAGGCCCGGAAACCGGCCTCAGACGGCACCTGCCATTTGGCAGGTGCAGCTAAATCAGATCGGTCAGGCGCACGCGCCTGACCCAGAGCCACGCCACGAGCCGCCTGCCACTTTTCAACTTTTTATGACGACCCCACCATCTCGGACTATGCGCCCAACGCCGCCCCAAGGCAATGCCCATCGGTGTCTTATCCCGCAAGCGGCACGCCCAGCGCGCTTGCCGCTTCGCGCAATTGCCGCGTGGCAGCCGGGTTGGCGGCCACGGCCCTGTCATAGGCCTGCCGTGCTTCGGCATCGCGGCCAAGGTGCCGGTAACTGCGCATCAGCATTATCCAGCCATCGACATTGGCCGGTTCGCGTTCCAGCCGTGCGGCAAGCCGGGCAACCATGCCCTCGGCCATCTCCTGCTGCTCTGAAGGCGGAAGGGCAGTGGCCGCGGCAAGCTGTTCCTGCGTCGGGCCTGGTATGCCCGCCGGCGAAACAGGCAGCGGCAGCGTGCCGCGCGCGGCGAGCGCCTGTTCCACCCGGTTGCCAAGCGCGATGCCGTCGCGCTGCGCCACCTGGTTGATCGTGCGAACCAGATCGGTCTCCCATGGGGCGCCGGGCGGCGTATCGGCCAGCAGCGCCAGCCAATCGGCAATCGCGCCTCGGTTGTCGCCGGCCAGATCCTTGGCCGTGGCAAGGAAATAGCGGGCCCGCGCATCGCCGGGGTCGATCGCTACGGCGCGGCGAAAGGCCTCCAGCGCGGCCGGTGGCATGGGATCGCGCGCGCTCGCCATCACCCGCGCCTCGCCCAGTGCAGACCACAGGACGGCACTTTCGGGCTCCAGCGCCACTGCCTTTTCGTATGCCGCCGCAGCCTCGGCAAACAGGTTCTGGTTGAAACTGGCAAAGGCCAGCCGCTGCCAGGCAACCGGGTCGTCGGCGGATGATTCGGCCTGCCGCCGCAGCTCGTCGAGCGATTGCGGCTGATCGGCGGGCTGGCTGGCCGCAGGCGGCGGCGCCGAATCGGTCTGCTCCATCAGTCGCCATGTGGCCGCCCCGGCCAGCAGCGCCGTTGCCGCCAGCGCCAGCAGCGCACCCTTGCGCCAGCTTGTCTGTATGCCGTGTGCGTCCGCGCCCTTTGCCATCTGTGCCCATCTCCACCCGTCATGCCCGTGCAGGTGCCGCTGCGGCGCCACAATGCCTGTCCGGCCAAGGTTTTCAATGCGCTTTGTTTGAGGCATAGTGCTGTTCAGGGGGGCGGTAATGGCATCAGGTCCAGACCGTTTTGTGGTGGCAATCGTGGGCTCGGGGCCGGCCGGGCTGAGCGCGGCTGCGCGTGCGGCGCAGCTTGGCCTTGCCCATGTGCTGATCGAAAAGACCGATCACCTTTCCGACACGATCTACAAATACCAGAAGGGCAAGCACGTGATGGCAACGCCATCCAACCTTGTCCTGCGCTCCGATCTCGATTTCGATGCGGGCAGCCGCGAGGCGATCCTGAGCACATGGGAGCAGCAGATTGCCGCAGGCGCGGTGAATGTGCGCTACCGTGCCGAAGTCACCGCGATCACCGGTGAGAAGGGCGATTTCACGATCACGATCAAGGGTGGGGACGCCATCCGCGCGCAGAACGTGGTGCTTGCCATCGGCACGCAGGGCAACCCCAATCTGCTGCGCATTCCCGGCGGAGACTTGCCCCTCGTCCAATATCAGCTCGATGATCCGGGCGAATATTTCGACGAGCATATCACCGTGGTCGGGTCTGGCGATGCCGGGATCGAGAACGCGCTGGGCCTTGCGGCTGATCCGGCGCAGCGCAATGTCGTCACCATCCTCAACCGCGGCACCGATTTCGCCCGGGCCAAGGGCGCCAATGTCAAACTGCTGCAAGAGGCCGAGAACGAGGGCCGCGTGATCGTGATGCGCGAG
This sequence comes from Alteraurantiacibacter palmitatis, assembly GCF_037154115.1. Lineage (NCBI taxonomy): Bacteria > Pseudomonadati > Pseudomonadota > Alphaproteobacteria > Sphingomonadales > Erythrobacteraceae > Alteraurantiacibacter > Alteraurantiacibacter palmitatis. The sequence goes on from NZ_JBANRO010000001.1 coordinate 93,463, forward strand.
ACATCGCCTGCCGAAGTAAGGCTTGGCGAGAACGGGGGGGAACTGGTGCTCGAAACGCGCGACGGGCAGCAGGTCATCCCTTGCGACCGCATCATCGCGCGCACCGGATCGCGCCCGCCGCGCGATTTTGTCGAGAAGATCGGCGTGGAATTCGGCAGTGCGGACCCAGGCGCCTTCCCGGTTCTCAGCCCCACTTTCGAGACCACCAAACCGGGCGTTTTCGTGATTGGCGCGCTGGCGGGCTATCCGCTCATCAAGCATTGCATGAACCAGGGCTTCGACGTGATCGAGTTCCTGAACGGCAATACCGCCCTCAAGCCCGCCGATCAGCCGATCCTGGAGAAAAAGTTCGCCGTGCTTCCCGGCGGCCGTTCGGTTGAGGAATGGCTGGCCGTCATCGGCGCCAATGTCGCGATCTTTCAGGATATGTCGCCGTTGCAATTGCGCGAATTGCTGCTCGATTCGCAGCCGCGCGCCTTTGCTGCGGGCGAGGTGGTGTTCACCCGGAACGAGCCGGGTTCCTCCATGTTTGCCATTGTCGAAGGTTCGGTGGTGGTGGAGGTGAACCCGTCTGACCCTTCCGTCACCGTGCCGATCGGGCAGGGCTCCATATTCGGCGAGGTAGGGCTGATATCGGGCCGGCCCCGCGGCTCCACCGTGCGCGCGGCGGAGGCGCTGGTGGTGGTGGAACTGTCGCGCACCGCCGCGCTCAAGCTGATTGCCACGGTGCCTTCGGCTGCGCGCGCGGTGAACCGCATCGCGCTGGAGCGGCAATTGCTCCAGATGTTCGGTTCGGGCCTCACTCCCGCCGATGTCGCCCCGCTGGTGGAGGCGGCCGAAGTGCTGGAAGTGCGCGCCGGGCAGAAGGTCATCACCGAGGGGGCGGATGACCGGGATATCTATGTCATCCGCCGCGGATCGATGGTGGTGGAGAAGGATATTGGCGGCAAGCCGATCTTCCTCTCCTACCTGCCCGCCGGTTCCTATTTCGGGGAAATGGCGGTGATCGACGGATCACGCCGCACCGCCACGGTAAAGGCCGCGATCAAGAGCGAAGTGGTGCGTATTCCCGGCGACCGCTTCACCGCGCTGCTCGATGCAAGGCCCGCCTTGCGCCAGCGTGCGCTGGCCGACATGGCGCACCGGCGCGAGCTCAACGCCTTTGTCGAGGCGCGCAAGGAAAGCTTTGGTTCGGCCGCCGATCTTTATGCCGAAACCGCGCAATTCCTCGTCGATAACGGCATTGGCGAGGCGACCGATGTGCTTCTTATCGACGAAACGCTGTGCGTGGGGTGCGACAATTGCGAGAAGGCCTGCGCCGACAGCCACGAGGGGCTGAGCCGGCTCGACCGCGAGGCGGGGCGTTCCTATGCCCACCTCCACGTGCCCACATCCTGCCGCCATTGCGAACATCCGCATTGCATGGCCGATTGCCCGCCCAACGCCATTCAGCGCGGGCCCGATGGCGAAGTGTTCATTGCCGATACCTGCATTGGCTGCGGCAATTGCCAGCGCAACTGCCCCTATGGCGTGATCCGCATGGATGCGGTGCCCCCAAAGAAGCCGGGCCTGCTGGCGTGGATGCTGCTGGGGCTGGGGCCGGGGCCGGGCGAGGCAAGCTATTCCTGGCGCAAGAAAAAGGCCGCGAAGCAAGGGGTGGAACAGGCCAAGCTGGCGGTGAAGTGCGATATGTGTTCCGGAATTGAAGGCGGCCCGGCCTGCGTGCGCGCCTGCCCCACCGGCGCGGCCATCCGCGTGTCGCCCGAAGGCTTCCTGTCCGTCACGCAGGAAGGGGGCCTTGACTGATGGCCAGCACCGCGCAGGACAGGATCCGCCCCGCAGACCGGCGGGGGCCGCGCGAAAGCGATCACGAAGGGTTCCTGGCGCACAAGCGGATGCGCTGGCTCAAGGTGGCGGCGCTGCTTTCGCTGGTGGCGATCATCGCCTACGCGCTGGTGGATGTCACCCCGCGCCACAACGGGGGAAGCTGGCTGGGTTACACGCTGGGCACTGTTGGCGCGCTGCTGATCGTGTGGCTGGCGCTGCTGGGCATCCGCAAGCGCCGGATGAGCGCGGGGCGCTGGTCCCTGAAGGCCTGGACATCGGCCCATGTCTATCTTGGTCTGTCGCTGGTGGTAATTGCCACCTTGCACACCGGTTTCCAGTTCGGCTGGAATGTCCACACGCTGGCCTATGTGCTGATGATGCTGGTGATTGCATCGGGCATCTGGGGCATATCGGTCTATGCCACGCTGCCGGCAAAGCTGGCCGGCAACCGACGCGACATGACCAAGGCACAGATGCTGGATGCGCTTGACGCGCTGGACCGGCAACTGGAAAGCGCCGCGCAGCCGCTGGGGCGCACGCAAGCCGATCTGGTGATTGCCGCGCTGGAACAGGATCCTTTCGCCGGTGGCATCGCCGCGCGTCTGACAGGCCGCTATCGCCGCTGCCGCACCCGCGCCGCGCTCGAAGGCCTGGCGACTGCGGGCAATGGGGAGGAGGTCGAGAAGGTGCTGAGCCTGCTGCGTCGGCGCGAGGCGCAGTTGCAGCAGATCCGCCGGCATCTGCGGCTGCGCGCCATGCTGGAAATCTGGCTCTATTTCCATGTGCCGCTCACCATCGCGCTGCTGGGCGCGCTTGCCGCGCACATCGTTTCCGTATTCTATTACTGGTGAGGAGGAGGGGCGCGAAGTGGAACTGACGCTGCGCAGCATCGCCTTCACTGCCGCGGGCCGCGAGATCGTGCGCACGCGCGAGTTGTCCACCGATGCGGTCACCGTGGGCCGCAATTCTGCCAACACGATCCACCTGCCTGACCTTGCCGTGGAGCAGGAGCATCTGCGCATCACCGCAACCTCTTCAGGCGCGCTGGCGGTGGAGGCGGTGGGCACGCTGGGCTTCACGCTGGACGGGCGGCAGGTCGATGCGGCCAGCATCGATCCCGCGCGCGGGGGCGAACTTGGCGTGGGATCGTATCTGTTGCAGATCGGGCAGGAGGGCGGACGGCTGGTCATCACCGTGCGCCAGCAGGTCGATGACGAGGGGGAGGGCAAGGAACGCCTGCGCGGCTTTGCGCTGGCCTCTGTCCTGCCGGGAAAGCGTGTTCTGTCCTGGGCCGGGCTGGTGGCAGTGCTGGTGGCGTTCCTCGCCATTCCCATCCATTCACATCTGACGCGCGATCGGGTGGAACCGCAGGTGAATGTGCCGGGCGCGGTGCGCATGGATGCGGCATGGACCACCGGCGCGCTGTCATCTGTCCACCACGGCCTGACCAACAATTGCGAATCCTGCCATGTGGAACCATTTCAGGCGGTGCAGGATGCCGCCTGCCTCACCTGCCATGAGGGGTTGGGCGATCACGCTGCGGCTGACCGCATGGCGCAGGGCCGCCCGCCTTTTTCCGGCAGCGATGCCTTCTTGTGGCGCGTGGCCCATGCGTTCGGCAAGCCTGGCCCTGGTGCCTGCACCGATTGCCATACCGAGCATGAAGGCGCAGGGCGGATGGAGCCGACACCGCAGGCCTTCTGCGCCGATTGCCACACCACGCTGGACACCCGGCTGACCGATACGCGGCTTGGCAATGCGCGCGATTTCACCGCGCTGCACCCGGAATACAAGGTGGCGGTGCTGCCCGCGCCCGATGCGCTGCGGCCGGTGCGCGTCTCGCTCGCCAGCAATCCCACCGATCACAACGGTCTGCGCTTCCCGCACGATGTCCATCTCGACCCCACCGGCGGCGTGACGCAGATGGCGCGGCGGCTGGGCCGCGATGCGGGCTATGGCGAGGCATTGCAATGCGCCTCCTGCCACACGCCCACGGCCGATGGCGTCCGCTTCCTGCCGGTGAAGATGGAGGAGAATTGCGAGGCGTGCCACAGCCTCGTCTATGACCGGGTAGGCACCACTTTCCGATCGCTGCGCCACGGCAATATCGCGCAGACGCAGGCCGATCTGCTCGCCGCCGACCGATCCCCCCGCCGCCCTGTCACCACCGGCCGCCGCCGTCCGGGCGAGTTTGCCGAAGGGGGCATTTATTACAACAATTTCAGCCGCGTGATGCCATCCATCCTGCGCGCCAATGTGATGAGCCAGGACGGATTGTGCGGCGAATGCCATTTGCCCGGCAATGGAGCTGCCGGCACGATCTCGGTCATGCCCGTCACCCAGCGGAACCGCTATATGCTGCACGGCTGGTTCGATCACCGCGCGCACCGGCAGGAAGATTGCGCCACCTGCCATGCGGCGGACACATCGGCACAGGCGACCGATCTGCTGCTGCCTGATCTGGCCTCGTGCCAGGAATGCCACGGAGGAGAACAGTCGCGCGTGGCCGAGGTGCCATCAAGCTGCGCCATGTGCCATTCTTACCACCCGCCCGCCAATGCCAGCACCGCTCCGCACGGGGCCGGGCGCCGGATTGCCGCCGGGATTTTGCGGCCGTGAAGCCGCCCTTTTGCACAGGAGGTCGCAAAGCGGCCCGCCGCCGGAGAGTGTGCCCATGATCATCGCCCAGATGACCGATATTCACATCGGCTTCGACCGCGAGGCGCGGCCCGAAGAGCTGAACCGCCAGCGCTTCCGCGCGGTTCTCAATCGGCTGCTGAAGCAACCCAATGTGCCCGATATGCTGATCTGTTCGGGCGATATTACCGACCGGGGGGACGCGGAAAGCTTTGCCCGCACGGCGGAGCTTCTCGTTGATCTGCCGTTCCCCGTGCACGTCATGGTGGGCAATCACGACAGCCGCGACGGGCTGCTTACCGCCTTTCCGCACACGCTGCGCGGGGATGACGGCTTCCTCCACGCCGCCTTTGAGCGCGATGGCCTGTTGGTGGTGCTGCTCGACACGCTGGAGCCGGGGCGGCACGGCGGCGCGTTCTGCGACAAGCGGCGCGACTGGCTGCGGGGCGTGCTGGAAGCCAACCGCGGCACACCCACGGTGATCTTCATGCATCACCCCCCGGTCGTATCGGGCATCCAGTGGATGGACCCGCGTGCCGACGAGGCGTGGATTACCAACCTTGCCTCCGCGCTGGAGGGGATGGGGCAGGTGCAGGCGATCCATTGCGGCCATCTGCACCGGCAGCTTGCGGCCAGTTTTTGCGGCATCCCGGTCAGCGTCACGCCCTCTGTCGCGCCGCTGGTGTCGCTCGACCTGCGCCCGATATCGCCCGATGTGCCCGATTCCCGCGCGCTGATCACCACCGAGCCGCCGAGCTATGCCCTCCACCACTGGGATGGCGCGCGGCTGGTGACGCATTACGAGACAGTGAGCGACTGGCAGGTGCTGGCCTATTACGGCCCGCATCTGCAACCGATGATCCGCGAGATGGAGCGGGAGAAGACCTAGGGGGTACTGGCCATCACCCGCGATGCGATCGGGTGAGGATAGGGGGGCTTACCGTCCCGCCCCGTTAGCGGCCACCACCGGCCCACGCCCCGGCACCCAGGCGGTCATGTCCACCGCGTCGCTTACCCGCCACGGTATCCCGGCGGAATTGAGGAAGAAGTCTTCCATCTCGGCGCGCGTGAAGGGGCGACTGCCCAGCCGGCCGAACACCGCGATCTGCCCGCCGGTCTCATCCACCGCGCGGTCACGGTCCAACCCCTTGGACATGGCGAGCGCGGGGCTGGGCGTGCGCGCCCAGGCGACCAGTTCGGGCATGGGGGCAGGGGAGAAGCCGTAGAAATTGGGCTGGCTGTCGGGGCTGGTGAGTTGCAGCACCTTCATCCCGTTCACGCCATCGGCCACATAGGCGAACAGGCTGGCATTGGTGCTGGCGACGATCACATCTTCCACATCGTTCATCGTGCCGCCCAGCGTCTCCATGCGGTAGACGGTGGGCGCCAAGGGCCGCGTGATGTTGATGATGGCAAGGCCCTGATGCTTGGCCGCGACATAGGCATAGGTGCGCGCCAGATAGATGCGCCGCGCATTTTCCAGCGGCACGAAGCCTTCGCGGCGCTCAACCGGATTGCGCAGGTCGGTCACATCGAACAGCTTCACGCCTTCCGCATCGCTCACCCACAGGTAACGGAACTGGATCGCGCTGGCCCGTGCATCGCGCATGGGACGCACGGCAGCGAGGCGCGGGGCATCGGGATTGGCAAGATCCACCACCACCAGCCCGGCATCGGCCGTGATATAGGCTACCTCACCCGCCAGATTGATATGCCGGGCACCGTTGAGCACGCCATCGGGGTTCCATGCGCGGCTGCCATCGGCAAAGCGGTGGCGGGTGATATTGTTGTTGCGGAACTCCCCATCGGCAAAGGTGTCGACATTGACGAGGATCAGCCCCTCCACAGCGTCGGTCACCACGGCATAGGAATAGATCGGCAGGAAAGCCTGCTCCTGGTTCATCTCGCGCATTTGGGCGGTGTTTCGCGTGGGCGCGATGGCCTGCATCGTGGGCAAGGCCATGCAGGTGGCGTTGCGGCTGGCGACATGGGCGTTGTGGCCGAGCGCGCTGAACGGCGCGGTGACGACGCGTTCGGAAAATCCCTTATTGGCGACAGAGGCGATGTCATAGACGCGGAAGCCCCCGCGCCCCTCGGCCACGAACATATATTCGCCGCGCATCTGCAAACAGCGCACCGCGTCGCGCGTGCCTTCGTGCACGTTGAAAAACTCCTCCATCGGGCGCGTTTCGCCTGAAAGGCCATCGCTGAATGTGGGGCCGCGCACCCAGTTCTTCAGCTCACGCCCATTCCGCTCCACATGGGCGCGGAAATAATCGGGATAGGCATAGCGGTGGAGGTAGGAGCCGATCACCGCCTGCGGTTCGTCCCATTCGGTCACGCGCGTGGCCTGAAAGCCGCGCTCCAGCCCCGTCCAGGCGTTGAGGCCCACAAAGTTCACGTAATTGGTGCCCAGCAACAGCAGCTGCGCCATGATGGCATTGTTGTCCTCAGCCTCGGACAAGTGGCAATCGGTGCAGGTCTTGGTCTCGGTCAGCCGCACGGTATGCGGGAAATGCGGGGCAAAGGCCTGGCTGGAAAAGCCGATGGAGCTGATCGGCGGCTGCTGGATGTAGATCCGTTCGCGGTTGATATTGGTGGAGGACAGCACCAGCGCGGAGGATGAGCGCACGGGCGCGATCTGGTTGCCCTTGGTGGTCTGGTGGATGCCCAGCTGGAACATCTCGTCGCGCGCGACCTGCGGGTTGTAGGTGGCGAAATTGCGCGTGGTTTCGCCTTCGTAACGGTGCAGCGGGGTGGACCAGTTCGCCTCGATCGGCAGGTGGCAGCCGCCGCAGCTGGTGGTCCATGACAAATGGCAGGTGAAGCAGGCCATCTCCTCTTCGCCATGCGCGCGGTCCTCGCGGGCGACACCGAGGCCGAATTCGAACCGGCCCGTATCCGCGCCGCTGCGGCTCATCAGCTTGGCGCGCGCGGACTTGCCGTTGAAGGCGGGGCTTTCCGGATCCACGCTGTCGCGCACCAGGCTCACCTGCCATTCCAGCGCGGGGTCGACCAGCGAGCGCTGGATCAGCGTCTGCCGGCCATTGGGGCCGTTCACCCATTCAAAGCGGCGGCGGCCATCGGGATTGCGCAGCAGCGTCAGATCATGCCCGCCGGGAGGTGCGGCAGGGCCGCTGGTGCGCAGCGTGGGATAGGCATCGGCGGTGCCGTGGCAATCCTTGCAGCCAATCTCGATCGCATTGGCCACTTCGCCATAGATCAGGCCGTTGCCGTGGCTGTCCTGCGCGAAATGGCAATCGGCGCACTGCATCCCCTTTTCGGCGTGGATGTCCATCATGTGCACGGTCTTGCCCGGATTGACGCCAGCGGGGACGAACTGCCCTTCGCCCTCGCGCCGCCAGCGTTGGGGATCGTCCGGTGCCACCCGGTTGCCTTCTGCGTCGAGCAGATTGCCTTCGCGGTCGCGCTTCAGAATGGCGCGGAAGTTCCAGCCGTGGCCGTGGTAATCGCCGAACTGCGTGTGTTCGAGCAGCGGGTTGAGGTCATAGACATTGCGCAGGAAATCAATGTCGCCCCACAGCCCGCGCGGGGCAGCGCCTTCGGGGTTGCGATCGTTGATGGCGCGCACTTCGGCGGCGGTGGGATAGCGCTGGGTGAGGTAAATCGCGGCATAGTCCGCATCGCTCATCCCTTCCGGGCGCGGGGTGCGGTTTTCCGGGCCGGGCCACATGAAAGGCGCGTCCGCCTCGTAATCCCACATCGTGTAGCCGAGGTAGGAATTGAGGAAGATATTGGGCTGGTGCATATGGCAATTCATGCACTGCGCGGTGGGAATGGCGCGGGTGAAGACATGGCGCAGCGGATGGCCGCGCTCCCGCTCGCCGGTGGCACCATCGTGGCCGTTGCCGTCATTCTCGCCGTGATGGCTGTCGCCCGGCTGAATCAGCGCGCCGTGACCGCCGGGATCCCCGCGCATCTGCCGGTTGATCGTGGGGTCAACCGTCACCGTCTGCCCGTCGCGCCCGTATTGCGCGTAGATCAGCGAATGGCGCGGCTCGCGGTCATTGGCATAGACCACATGGCAGCTGGCGCAGCCCGAATGGCGGTAATCGCCCGGCTGGTCGTTGGTGCCCATGAACCAGGTGAAGGGATCGTTGAGGCGCGTCTTGTGGATGTTCAGCACCGGTATCGCCGCGCGCAGGCCCGTGGCGGGGCCGCGGTTGCTCTGCTTCAGGTCGGGCCGCCCCGGTTCCTCCAACCGCTGGATGAGGCCAGTGGGGTTGGGCAGGCCGATTTCGGGAAACTGGCTGGCGATATTGCGTCCGCCGCGTTCGAACACGCGGAACACATCGCCCGGCGGCACCACGTGCCAGGTGGGCAGCGGGTAGAGCGCGGCCAGCGCCCCGCGCGCCGCCTGTTCGGGCGTGACCGTTCCGTGTGGCTGGCCGGGGGACAGCACCTGCGCCGGCTGCCCTTCGCGCGTATAGGCTTCGCCCAGCACATAGTTTTTGAACGGGAGGATGCCGTTATTGTAGCTGGCCCCGCCCCACAGCATGGCGCCGCTGGCCATCAGGCTGCGTTCCGCCGCCTCGATCACGGGCATATGGCACGCCCCGCACGCCTCGCGCGCCACGCGGTAATCGCTGGGGTTCACAAAGCGCAGGAATTCCGGCGATTCCCGGTTGAGCAGCGAATAGGAGCGTTCGGGATTGGCGGAGGAAGGGAAGTGCCAGCTTTCGGGCAGGGTCGGCAGGACATGGGCGGCATCGCGCGCGGCGACATAATCGGGATGGTCGAAGGACAGATCGGGATTGCCGCGCACTGCCGCATTTCCGCCGTGGCAATCGACGCAGCCCAGCACCACCGCATCGCTGATATGCATCGAAGGCGCATCGGTCTGCACATGGCAGGAATAGCAGCCGTCGGACTTGGCCATCGCTTGCAGCATCGTCTGGTTCTGCGGCGCGGGCGCGGCGCGCACCAGGCTGTAATCGCGCGGGACCGGCGTCTCGCTGGGCCCGGCGGCGCGGCTTTGCGGGCCGGCCACAAAGGCAATAGCGGCCAGAGCAAGGCTGGCGGCAAAGGCGACATGGCGAAAGGCGGGGCGCGTCAGCATCAGTAGGTCAGCGTCACATTGGCCAGCACCGAAAGATAGGCGCGGGAATTATCGGTGGTGTCGAACAGGTCGCGAAAGCCATCGCCCGCCAGCAATGCTGCGGCGCTCAATCGGCCCACAATGTTCTGGTTGGCGCGCGGCCGCCAGATGGCCGCGGCGGACAGGTCATAGCCGATATCGCGCGGGATGCTGCCTTCTACCCGCAAGGCTTGCAAGGTTGCGGTGTTCTCGAACCACAGATGGTTGGCATTGGTGGACAGCCGCAGTTCGGGCGTCAGGTCGAAATCCGCGCCTACGCCCAGCAGGATGAGGCCCGGATTGTTGAAGTTCGATTGCCCCTGCTCTTTCGAAGAGCGCAGCGAATTGAGGATGCCGTTGCGCCCGTTCAGGCTCACCGCGCGCCCGCCGCCGGCAAAGGGGATGGTCTGGCGAATCCAGTAGGAGGTGTCGGCCCCGGCAAAGACGGGGTTTTCGAAGATCGCATCGAAGCCGGTTTCGGTATCGTCAAACGGATCGCCATCGCCGCTGGCCCATGCGCCCGACAGGCGAAAGCGCATCCAGTCCCGGTCGTAGCTGAGTTCGGCAGCGGCGAAGAAGGCGCGGATATCTGCCGGTCGGTCGGTGAAGAAGCTGTTCCTGTCCTCTCCCAAAGCGGCATAGGCGCTGGCGGTCAGATTGATCCGGCCGATGCGCCCGTCGGCATTGTAGCCGAGGTAAACCACATCGTAATCGCGCCCGCGCAGACTGCCGAGCAATGCCGGACGCACGGGAAAGCCGTTATCGTCCACCTCCACATTGTCGCCCTCGCGGTTGCGGTTGTAGGCCACGGTAAGCTGGCTGGTAAGCGCGGGGATGAGGAAATCCTGCCGGTAGATATTGGCGAAGAACACCAGATCATCGCGCGGGCGCTGCACCACCGAATTGAGGCCGCTATTCGTATCTTTCTCAAGCCGGATGAAACCCGCGAGGTTGAACTGGAAGCGGTTGTTGTCGCGGTTGCCGAACAGGCGCACGCCCAGCTGGTTGTCGTTGAACAGGAAGCCGCGGAAATCGGCCTGAAAGGGCTGGATGCCCGCCCGAATCGAGATGAAATCGAACCGTTCGGTATCGAACTGGGTGAAGTGGTAATCGACGAAGGCTTCCTGCACACCCAGGAAATGGTCAGTGCGGTGGCTCGGCTTGCTCGGCTCGACAAACAGCACGCGCCTTTCCGGCACGTCCACGTGGTTGATATTGTAGGCCAGCGTCAGGCGGTATTCGACCGAGGGCGGGGCATAGGCGGTCGAGCCCTTGAGCAGCGCGAAACCGGCAATGAAGGTCTGCGACAGGACATAGGAAAAGGGCCGCCCGAACACATCGAGGCTGCCGGGCCGTTCGGTCGTCTGCACGCCCACGGGGATGGGGAAGGTGCGCGGTTCGACCACCGTGTCCGAAATGGCATTGGCGATGAAGAACCACTTGTCGCTCTTCAGCCCCAGAAAGCGCGGGGTGAGGCAGCGCGCGCTGCCATAGGGTGGGTCTTCCCCCGCGGCGGCGGCGGCATCGCGCAGTGCCTGCCGGTGGGCGCGCTCCTCGTCCGAATTGGTGCAGATCGGACGGTCGCCCTTGTAGGTATTCTGGTGATAGGGATCGAGCGGGTTCTCCACCACCAGGCCGAGGTTCTCGATCAGCCGCCAGCGATCGGGAATGGCGATCTGATCGGTCGGGAAGGCCGATGGCGGCGGGGCGCGCACCGCGCCGGGATTCACCTGCTGCACCGCTTCAGGCAAGGGGGCGACGAAACCGGGCCGCGTGCGCCCTTCCAGAATGGCCGGATCGACCGGGCCGGGAGGTGGTTCCACCGCCGTGCCAAGCCCGCCTGCGGGGCGCTCGGCCACCGGGGTTTCCTCCTGGGCCGGGCCCGCTTCGGGCTGGGCGCCAAGGGCCATCAGCGGCAGGATGAGCAGCCCCGCGCTCACAGGCCCTGACACACATTCTGCGCGGCGCTGCCCAGGAACGGGGCAAAGGGGCACGAGACATAGCGCAGCCGCATCCCGCGCCCGCCGACATTCACCACGATCTGATCGGCGCGGATGGCAGGCGCGGCATTGCCGATGCCGCCCACCCGAAGCCCTGCATTGTGCACGCCGAGGAAGCTGACCATGTCGTCCTGATCAATCCCGTCACCCGACACGCCAATCGCGCCCACCAGCTGGTTGCCGCGATAGATCGGCACGCTGCCGGGGAAAATCTGCAGGCCATTGGCCAGCCGCTTCTGACCCGGCGCGGCATCGGGAAGGGCGGTGCAGCCCACGCCTGTATCCGCCGAAGCGCCGCCCGTGGCGACATGGACCGCAGCCGCCACGACATTGCCCGCGATCAGATCGGATTGCAGGCCCACGGCAAAGGGACTGAACTGCCCGGCCTGCATAACCGAAAGCGGCCCCGGCCCCTGCGCCACTTCGCCATCGGGGAAATAAGGGCGCGCCAGATTGCCGATCGACCGGTTGCCATAGGCCGCAGTGCCGGTGAGCGCGGCCGGATCACCCAGAAAGGCACGCAGCCGCTGCACATAGGGGCTGACAAGGCCGCCCGCCGCCTGCAATTGCGCGGCGGCTGCCGGATTGGCGAAGAAGGCCGCGCTGCGGGCCTTTTGCAGGCTCACATCGACGCCGAACACCGGCCCATCGGGCGAACGCACGATCCCCAGCACCGCGCCATGCGTATCCACCACGCTGATGCTCGCCTGCATCCGGCTGTCGAGCGGGCGGCGGATCTGTGCGCGGGCGCGCGAGAGGACAGCAAAGGCTTCCTCCAGCACGGCGCGCACTTCGGCGGCGGTCAGCGGCTGGGATACGCTGGCGCCATCGGTGCCCGCGCGGATGGGGAAGCGGGGATTGCCGCTGCCATCGGTCAGCACAAAGGCATCGCGGTTGGAAAACTCGGCCATGCTGGCGGCCCGAATGCCCGATGCCTCGGTGCCATAGGCGGTGCCGGCGCGCAGCACCCCGTCGCTATAGCCGGCAATGGGTGCCAGCACACCCGGCGCAGTGGCGAAGCTGGTCTGCAAAGGCGCAAGCTGCCCCGCCGCCGCATCGGCAAAGCGCAAGGCGGTGCCGTCCACAAAGATGCGCTCGGCCCTGATATCGTCGGGCGGGGTGAAACCCTGTATGCCCGCCAGCGCGATCAGTTCCTCGGCATCCAGATCGGTATCGAGAATATTGGGATCAAAGCCGTAATCGCCATCGCCCATCACGCCGATGCCACCCACGACCACGCCGTTTTTGTAGATGGGAAAGCCGCCCGGATCGGCGGCAAGACCCAAGGGGCTGCGTTTGGGCCCGATCAGGGCGGATGCGCCCATGCCGCCGGTAAAGCGCGTGGCAAGGTCGGAACAGGGCAATTGACTGAACTGCACGCCGAACAGCGGCCCGCTTTCCAGCCCCGCCGTGGTGGGCGCAGGCGGGAAATGCTGCTGTACGATCTGGCTGGCGGTGCGGGTGGAAAAGGCGTTGCCGCTGCTGGAAAGATAGGCGCCCGTCAGCGCCTTGGCGAGCGCGGCGGCGCTGGCCGGAATGGTGGCCCCTTGCAGGCCGATCTCGCTGCCCGGCGCGGCATTGCCGGCAATGGTGCGGGTGGATACGCGCGCCAGATCGGGCGCGCCGGTCATGCGGAAGGAGGCAAGCACATTGCCCACCCGGTCGGTCACCACGATCCAGCTGGGCAGATTGCGCGCGGCCGCTTCACCCGCCGCCTGCGCGACAATGCGCTGCACCTCCGCCACGGTGAGCGCTTCGGGCGCGGGCGGGGTGAACAGGCCGCCTGTCGGCAGCGGAGTGGGAGTGGGCGCGGGTGCAGGCGTGGGGCCTGCGCCGCCACCTCCCCCACCGGAACTGCCGCCACCGCAGCCCGCCAGCACCAATGCGGCACCCGCCAGCAAGGCCGTTGCCCGCTGCAAGCCCATCACCGCAGCCTTCCGATGGCGCCCACCGCGCTGCCCAGCGCGGCGCGGAAATCGGCGGGGCGGTAGCTTTCGGGGCTGCGCACCGCGCTGTAGGCCCGGTTGATGTCCGCGCGGATACTGGCCGCGGCCCCTACAGTGATGCGTCCCTGCGCCACCAGCGCATTGAGCAGTGTATCGACCGCCATCACCGCCTGCGCGGACCCGGCATAATCGGTAAAGCGCGGGCGTGTGGCTTCGCCGCCGATTATGGCGATCACGGCAAAGGCATCGTTGCCGCCATAGGAGCGTGCGGCCAGCGTATCGGAAAGGCGCTGCGCCTCGGCCCGCAAGGCAGTGGCTGCGGCCACGGCCGGTTCGCGTCCCCGGTTCATCGCCGCGTGAAAGGCGCGGCTGGCGCTGCGGAAGCTTTCGGCCCGCGCCGGGGCCAGCGCCGATGCCACGGCATCGAGCATGATGATGTTCTCGTCATTGAAGGGCGGCTGCCCGAAAGTGAGCGGGCGGCCGGGATTGACCTCGAAAGTCAGCCGCCGTTCCGCTCCATCGGTGATGGCGCGGTGGCACGAATGGCAATCAAAGAAGGTGAATTGCGGGAACAGGCCCTCGCTCGCCAGGTCGGCGCGGGTGAACAGATCGGTGGCGCGGGCCACCGCCTCGGCCTGGCCCACTGCCCACAATTGCACATTGTCGGTGCGGCCCTTGCGCGCGATGTAATCGGCATCGGCATCGTGATGCTGCTGGAAGCTGGAAAACAGATCCAGCTCGAAACTGATGCGCGGATGGCCCGCCGCCATCATGGCGTGGGTAACAAACTGGCCTTGCCTGGCGCTGCCGTAATGGCAATCGAGGCACAGGCGGGCGCGGTTTTGCGGCTGGTCGAGCGCGATCATGCCGCGTGCCAGATTGGCTGAATGGCTGGCGCCCACTTCGTAATGGCTCGCCAGCCAGCCCGCCGCCGGGCCGTGGCAACTTTCGCATCCCACGCCATCGGTGATCTGGAAACGCGGGCCGCGGTCGCTGGCTGGCACGAAAGTGGCGTGGCAACCCAGGCATTCGCTGCGCGAAGTGGCGTCGGCCCAGCCCAGCGACTGCGCGATCTGTTGCCCGCGCCGCCCGGCCAGCACGGCATAGGCACGGCTGTGCGCGCCGCTGACATTGAAGGGCGATTGCCAGGTCGCAATCTCGTCCTGCCGAACCACGGCGCCATTGCCTTCGCTGCGCCCGTGGCAGGTGGACCCGGCGCAGGAGGCCACGCCGGTATAGGCATAGGAGCCTTGCGCTTCCGCGCTGTTGCCAAGGGGAAAGGCGGCCAACAGAAAGGCGACTGCGGCTGGCAGAAGCGCAAGCAGCGCGCCTCTTGCGGCAGGACGTGCGCCACGAAGCGCGCGCCTCCTGCGCCCGGTCTGGCCCTGATCGCTGCCGTCACCTGCCACCTGCCGTCCCCCCAACGTCCAGCATCAGCACGGGAAGGGCTACCTGCCCGCCCCGCTCCTGCCCCGGCACGCCCCCCGCGCCGAAAGCCGTTCGTGCGTCACACTCACCCTTGCGTCATCGCCGCTGCCATCTGATCCAGTTGCACCGTGCAGCCATGGGCGATCAGCGCGTTGGCCAAATCCTCTGGTGTGCCGGGAACCGTATCGAGAAAGGCGAAACGCACTTCCACCGGGCCGTTGCCGGTGCCGTGGCCGATGCGATAGGCGGTGCCGGGCGCGGGCGGCGTGGCCGCGTTCCACAGGGCCAGCATTTCTCCGGCGGGGAAGGTCACGTGCCAGCCATTGCCGCCTTGTGCCGGGGTAATGGCATAGGTGCTTTCGGCCTGTGTATCGGCGCGCCACAGCCGCACGGTGCTGGCCCGCGGCAGGCAGATCGTGCCTGCCTTGGCTACATCGACATACCACAGGCTGGGATTTCTGACCTCGCCCGATGCGGTGGATCGCACGGCCCCGGTGCGGGCGCGCACGGCGGCACGCTGTGTGGTGAGCGCGGCAAAGGCGCGGTTGCGGCTGGCGGCGCTGGCGGTGCCCAGCGAATGGCTGCCTGCGCCGCGAAAGATGCGGGTGCCGCCGTTTTCCAGAATGGTGACAATATCCCCTTCGCGCAGGGTGAAGGTCTGGCCCGGCCCGATCTGGCGGCCCACGGGAAACTGCGCTGCCGAAGGCCCGCTGGATGACACCACCACACCCGCCAGCGCGGCTGAAGGCGCAAGGCCGATCAAAGCGATGGCCGCCGCCGATGCGGAAAGATTCCTGCTAATCCAGGACATAAGCTCCACCCTCGTTCAATTCCCGCGATCGCATTAGCAGATTTTGCAGCGCAATGTCAGCCGGATTGCTTGCGCAGAGCCTTTCCAGCATGGCAAGCGCCTCAGCCCGCAGTTCCGGCCTGCTTTGCCCAAGCCATTCGATCGCCTGCGCAAGCTGGGCGCGCGCTTCGGGTGGAAAATCAGGTGCGGGTTCGAACAGATCCACCGGCCGGGCACGGCCGCGCAGCACCACCCGGCCCATCGGACGCCACCAGTCCAGGGTGGTGCGGCTGGCGAATTCGGCGCTTGCCATCACCGCGCTGCCCAGCGCCTTGTTGGCCGCCTCCAGCCGCGCAGCCGTGTTCATCGAATCGCCCAGTGCGGTGTACTGGATGCGGTTCTCGCCGCCAAAATTGCCCACCACCGCCTCGCCCCAATGCATCCCCACGCGGGTCTTGCCGATGCGGGGCAACGAAGGGTCGGCGGCGGCCACTTCGGCGCGGAACGCCTCGCCTGCCAGCCAGAGCGCGTATCCCGCGCGCGCGGCGTTGTCGGCGTCGTCCGGCTTGGCAATCGGCGCCCCCCAGAAAGCGACCACCGCATCCCCCACGAACTTGTCGAGTATCCCGCCGTGATCGAGCACCACCTGGCTGAGCATTTCGAGGTAGCGGTTGAGCAGTCTGGCGACCATTTCCGGCTCAATCGCGTGGCTCATCTTGGTAAAGCCTTCAAGGTCCGAAAAGATCACGAAGATTTCCCGCTTTGAGCCGCCCAGTTGCAGCAGTTCGGGATGGGTGATGATTTCCTGCGCGATGGAGGCGGGCAGATATTTGCCCAGCGCGCCTTGCGCAAAGCGGCGCTGCACCGCGCCCGCCGCGCGCGCCGCCGAGGTGACAGCGACAAAGGCCAGCACCCAGCCCAGCACCGGCCCGACCGAGGGAAAGCCGTAAGTGTCCACTTCCTGCCAATGCAGGACAAAAGGCAGACCGATCAGGATCGCCAGTTGCACCAGCAGAACCGGAATGACCCGCCAGCTGCGGATCTCCAGCAGCGCAGTCAATGCCGCCGCCAGCACCGTCAGCGCGGCATACAGCCACAGCAGCGCGCCCGATGGTCGGGACAGCCGCTTGCCGTCGAGCATCTGTGCAATGGTGGCAGCATGGATTTCGATACCCGGCGGGCGCGGGTCAAAGGCACCCGATTCCAGCGTGTCGGGACTGAAGGCGGAAAAAGGCGTCAGCGTGCGGTCGTAATCGATGATATCGCCGCCGATGAGCACATAGGCCCCGCGCAGTTGCGCGGCCAGCGGATCGCGCAGATTGGGAATCGCCATCAGCTCAGGATTGGCGAACAGATCGATCTGCAGGCTGGCAAAGACCGGCTGTTGCAGCAGCAGCGGCTTGCGGTATCGGATCGCGCCTTCATAGCCGGGCAGGGTGCGTTCCTCCGCCTCTCCTGCCGACAGCAGCATGGCACGGCCCAGCAAAGGCGGCAGGTCGGGGAGAATTTCGGGCCAGGTGCGCGTGACCCCGCCCGTTTCGGCGGTCAGGCGGATGCTGGCGGGCCGGACCTTGGGGCTGGTGAGCCGGGCCATGAAGCCATCAAGGAATTGCTGCTGGTCGTAAACGATGTCCTGCGCATTGGTATCGGTGGAGGCATAGGCGACCGAAACCGGCGTCTGCATCGCGTTGAGCGTGGCGATGAGCTCCTCGTCCTCGGCCTGCGGCTGATCGAACAGGATATCGATGCCGATCGCCCTGGCGCCCATCGTGTCGATCGTCCGGAGCGCGCGCGACAGCATCCCGCGGTCCAATGGCGAGCGTTTGCCCAGGTTGATCAGCGTCTGGTCGTCATACACGACCAGCACCACGCGGCGGTCCTGCTCCACCGATTGTGCCAGCGTGAAGCTGCGGAAATCGAACAGCGCGCGTTCTGCCTCGTCGGTGAAATAGATGACCCAGGAAAAGCGGGCGAGCAGCAGCGCCGCCACCAGCAGGACGCTGGTCAGTGCGAGCCGCTGCGGCCCTGCTTCGCGCACATTGCGCCAGCCGGCGGCGAATAATGTGCCGACGATCGCGCCAAAGTTCGGGCCATGGTTTGGGCCAAGATTTGGGCCGGTCATGCAAGCCCCCGCTGCTTCATCCCCGGGCAAAGGTGCGTCAGCCCTGCTGGCAAGGCAAGAGGATAGAAGCCTTTATTTTGTCGCACCCAAGTGATTTGATGGCGCCGGGGAAATGTCGAGCCGAGTCGGGCAACAGCCGGTTCAGCCTGCAGTTTGGCTTTGCTTCTGGGGAGGGAATTATGGCGGCATCGGATCATGTCGATTTTGCGATGTTCATGGAGGGCGTAAAGCGCCGCAACCCGCATCAGCCGGAATTCGTTCAGGCCGTGCAGGAAGTGGCCGAGGACATCTTCGATTTCATCGCGGACAAGGAAGAATACCATTCGCAGCAGATCCTGCGCCGCATTGCCGAGCCGGACAGGGTGGTGTCGTTCCGCGTGTGCTGGGAAGACGACAACGGCAATATCCGTGTCCAGCGCGGCTGGCGGGTGCAGAACAACAACGCCATCGGCCCCTACAAGGGCGGCATCCGCTTCCATCCCAGCGTCAATGAAAGCGTGCTCAAGTTTCTGGCGTTCGAGCAGACGTTCAAGAACGCGCTGACCGGGCTGCCGATGGGCGGCGGCAAGGGGGGATCGAACTTCAACCCCAAGGGCAAGAGCGTGCGCGAGATCATGCGCTTCTGCCAGTCCTTCATGACCGAGCTTTACCGCCATATCGGGCCGGATGTGGATGTGCCGGCGGGCGATATCGGCGTGGGCGGGCGCGAGATCGGCTTCATGTTCGGCCAGTACAAGCGCATCACCAACCATTTCAACGGGGTGCTGACCGGCAAGGGGCTGGAATATGGCGGCTCGCTGATCCGCACCGAGGCGACCGGCTATGGCGCGGTCTATTTCCTGGAGAATATGCTGAAGCACCGCGGCATGGATCTGCACGGCAAGACAGCGGTGATTTCCGGCAGCGGCAATGTCGCCACCCATGCGGCGGAAAAGGTTGTGCAGCTTGGCGGGAAAGTGCTCACCCTGTCCGACAGCGGCGGTTTCATCCACGATCCCGACGGCATCACGCAGGAAAAGATCGACTGGGTGAAAGCGCACAAGACCCATCGGCGCGGCCGGATCGAGGAATATGTGGAGGCCTTCCCCGCGGCCAGTTTCCATGCCGGAAAGACCCCGTGGGGCGTGCCCTGCGATGTCGCGCTGCCCTGCGCCACGCAGAACGAATTGCTGGGCGCCGATGCCCGCCTGCTGGTGGACAATGGCTGCATCGCGGTGTCTGAAGGGGCAAATATGCCGAGCGATCTGGATGCCGTGCATCTTTTCAAGGCGGCCAGGATCATGTTCGCGCCGGGCAAGGCGGCCAATGCGGGCGGCGTCGCCGTGTCGGGCCTGGAAATGAGCCAGAACTCGCTGCGCAAGAGCTGGGGCGAGGACGAGCTTCAGGCCATGCTGAAGGACATCATGGATGGGATACATGGCCGCTGCATCGCCTATGGCGACCAGGGCGATGGCTATGTCGATTATGTGAAGGGCGCGAATATCGCAGGGTTCAAGAAGGTGGCCGATGCGATGCTGGCATTTGGCGTGGTCTAGGGGCTGCCAGGCAGTCTTTCCGGGGCGCGCTCAGAAGCTGCTGTCGAACACATTGCAGGACGATACCGGGGCCGCGGGCGCGGGATTGTACATCCCGTTGCCGGTCGGCCCGCCCACCAGATCGCGGTCGTCGCGCACGAAATAGGCGGCTTCCTTGCTGATGCGCAGCGTGCCCAGCACCCATTCGCCGATGATCGGCTGGTAATCATAGACGACTTCGGTGAAAATGATCGCGCTGTTGGGTGGCGCGACAACCCGCTGCGCCGCGCGCCCCATGCCCTGAAACCCGCCCGTGCCCGATGAGGGCTGCGTCGATCCCTGCACGCCATAGCGCGAGGCGACATTGAGCATCCCCTTGCACCGTTGCCAGGCGATCCATTGCCGGCCGGAGGAGTTCTGCTGCAGGCTGGAGACGATGATGCGTCCGTTTTCCAGCAAGCCGAAACTGTCGCCGCCCTGGATCTGCGCGCCCAGCAGCGTATCGTTCACATCCACTTCGCGCAGGCGCGGCAGGCCAAGGGGGACCGTGGTCTTGGCGCGCGAAAGATTGTCCGCCACCGTCATGGCGATCTGGCTGGCGCGCATATGCGCCAGCGCCAGGTTGATGAGTTCGAACGAGGTGATCGAGAGCAATACGAAAACGGGGATGGTGAAGGCGAACTCCAGGATCACCACGCCCGACTCGTCACTGACAAGCAGACGGCGCAGGCACTGGCGGCCGCGATCGAGGAAGCAGGGGCGAGAAGCTGCGGTCATGGCGTGGGGCAGATCCGCACATTATTGGCCGCCGCCTGCGCCGAAAACGGCTGGTTGCGCAGATAGGTGCTGACGCGGACGGTTTGCGTGGAATCGAGCTGGAACAGCTTCCACAGGGGGAAGGGCCGGACATAGGTGAGCGTGGCGGTAATCGTCACCACATCCTGCGCGCCGCCGCGGCCCGACAGGCCGACATCGGTGTCATAGGTGCCGTTGCTGTTCCGGTCGACGAAGCACTCGTCGCTGTCCCACATATTGTTGTTGTTGTTGTCCTCGAAATCCTCGGGAAGGTTGATGTCGACATAGTTGGCGTAATAGACCGGATCGAGATCGAAGGAGATTTCGGTGTCGGCATCGCTGGCGGGGATCACGTTGCGCACCTGCCGGTTGACGCGGTTGGACAGCGTATCCCAGCTGGTGTTTTCCAGCGTGGCGGTGCGCGCCGCTTCCTCTACCGCCCCTTGCAGCACGGCCTTGGCATAAAAGGCGAAACCAAACTCGAACACGATCAGCAGCATCCCGATAAAGACGGGGGCGATCAGCGCGAATTCGACCACGGAAACGCCGCGATTGTTGCGCAGCACGCGCCGCACGAGGCTGCGGCGACGCGCAGATGCCTTGGCAGGGGGAGTGGGCTGAACCCTCACTGCACCAGCCTCAGATCGGCCACTTCGTTGGCGATGCGGGCGAAGGCCTGCCGCAATTCGGTGGTGTTGTTGGCCTGCATGGCGCGTCCGGAATCCGCGCAGCTTTGCATATTGCCAGTCACCGAAGTGCCAAAGGCGATAGCCCAGATGGCGACGCGTCCGCGTTCCGCATCGCACAGCGCCTGGAAGCGGCGGGCGTGGAGCGTCGCGGCGGCAACCCCGGTGCTGCCGGTAATGCGGCGTTCGGTCTGCTCGGTGCCATAGGAACTGTAGGTGGTGGCCGAGGAGACCGGCTCACCATCGGTCAGGAAGATGATGTGGCGGCTGATCTGCCCGCCATTGGGGCCGGTCAGGTTGCGATCGGCAAACATACCCTGAGGCGAGATAAGCCGCAGGCCCCAGATCATGCCGACGTCGAGATAGGTATTGCCATTGGCCTGCAAGGAATTGACATAGCTGGTGAAAGCCGAACGCGTCGGATATTCGCGCAAATTGCGCATCGATGCCGATGGGCAGGCATTGGCCGGCTTGGAATTGTTGTTTGTCGTGGTCTGGTGGGCCGTGCCCGTGCGCAGCCAGGTCAGATCGTGCATCATCGGGCGCCAGCGCATCGATTCGCTGGTGCCGCCCTCGATATAGTTGAGATCCTTTGCCGCCTCGGGAATTGGCGAAAAGGTGGTGGCGGCGGTGGTGGTGCGTTCCTCCAGGCAGCCGTTCCAGCTGGCATTGGACCGGGTCAGGCCGGTCTGGTTGGGCATCTGCGCCAGTTCTACCATGTCATATGACCCTGCCGTTGGCACGGCAGCGGTGCTGGTATTGATCGACGAGACATAGGAAATGCTGCCGCCCGCGCGGTAGTTGGTGGTGTTGATTTCGACCGGGCGATAGGTCCAGTTGGTGAAGCGAAAGCCCGTTTCGCGGATGAAGCGGGTGTGCGTCACGCGCCGTGTGCAGGCGCGATACTGGTTGGTGCTGGCGCCGTTATTGTCGTTCCATGTGGCGCTCACGCGCGAGAAGGTGGCGCGGGTATAGCCGCTGCCGCTGGTCGGCACGGTGGATTGCCAGGTGTTCGAGCCATCGGGCTTGTACAGTTCGGAGCTGCCCTGGCCGTCGCCGCCGGGCCAAGAGGTCAGCGTGGGAAACCAGACGCGCAGATTGGTGCTGTTGTCGATCGTGAACGACAGGTTCTGGCCATAGAGCGCGCAGTCGTTGTTCGACATGACCGTGCCGGTGGCAGTCACCGCCACATTCGGTTCGCGCGAAGCGTTGTTGCCGGACACGAAATTCTGGTCGAACGATGTCGGCGTGGAATTGGGATCCTGTATCCAGTTGCCGGTGTAGGGCGTGTTGAAATTGGCCACGCGCGATTGCACCGTCATCGTGTTGATCAGATGCGTCACGGGCAATTGGCCCAATGTCGTGAAATTCGGGTTGGTGACGAACAGTTCCGATCCGTTCACCGTCTGGCTGTAGGGCACAAAACCATAGCGCACGCGTGTGCGCGTGTTGCCGGCCATGGCCGCTGCAATCGCATCATAGAAATCGATCGTTGCCGCCCGCAGCGAGACAATCTTCTGCACGCCGCCGATCGTTTCGGTCATCGACCCGGTTACGTCGAGCACGAAGACCACGTCGATATTGGGCACCTGGATATCGGCGCTGCAATTGACAGTAATCTGCTTGTCGCCAAATCCCAGAAAATCCATCACGATCATCGGGATGGTCGTGCGCGCGGTGCCGTCCAGTTTGCCTTCGGCGTCCGCCTGCGCGCTGAACTGCGTGCCGGTGGCCTGGTAATCTTCCGGATCGAAATTGAAATTGAACATCGCCTCTGCCCGGGCACGGGCGGTGGAGGTGTAGGTCACCGTCGTCATCGCCTTGCGACCGGCGAGCACGCCAGAATCGCAGGCGGCCTGAAGCCGGCTCTTGGCGAGGTAAACGCGGCTGATGTCGATGCCGCTGCCGGCAATGGTGATCATGGGAATGATCGCAGCCGCCGTCACGGCAAGCATATTGCCGCGCCTGTCGCGCAGCAGGCGGTTCAGAAAGCGGGATTGTGTGCGGGAACCAACAGACAAGCTCGCCTAACTCCCCAAGGTTGTTGCCAAGCCAGCCCGAAATTTGCGCAATCGGCGGCTCATTAGTGGGGATATCGGATTAGGTGGTTGATATTTCGTAAATTGCCCAAGCCGGAACCACCATTTCGCCGGAAGTACTCCTTAGTTTTCCAGAATTTCCAGAAATTGCGTAACACCACCTAATGATTGCGCTATCATCAGAAATTTGCATTTATTTTCAACGGCTCGGATGCTTGGTTAGCTGAACTTAAGCATCAGCGTCAGCCTTTCGTTAGGATTCCGCTGGCATGATCATGGTCATGCGCAATCGGTCTTTTATCAACGGGATAGCTCGCTCCATATTGCGGGATACCACCGCAGGGGTGACGACCATCGCCACGCTGGCCCTGCCGGTCGTGGTGGGGTCAGCCGGGCTCGTTTTCGATCTCAACCGGGGATACCAGGCGCGGATGATCGCGCAGCGCACCGCCGATCTGGCCGCGCTGGGCGCAGCAATGGCCTACAAGACCGGCAATAATGTGCAGATTCTGACGCCTACTGCGCGCGACATCACCCGCGCCAACGGGATTAAAGGCGCGACGGTCAATGCTGTGCTGGTGGACAATTATCCCACGCCGAACAAGCAGTCGGTCAAGGTCACCATCGACCAGGAGCTGAAGTATTATCTTGCTTCGGTGTTGGGCTTTTCCGGCACATTTGGCGTTTCGGTCGAGGCCTATGCGGGCCTTTCGGGCGGGGTGAATGTGGCCGCTCCGTGCTATCTGGCCCTGTCCAGCGGGGCTTCCGCCTTGCGGGTGGAAGGCGGCGCCACGATCACCGCGCCAAACTGCACCGTGGCGGCCGTGGGCGGCATTCAGCAGATGGGCACCAAGATCGAGGCTGCGGATGTGGTTTCGGGCACGGGGAATATCACGGTCGACTGGGGCAGCCTGATCGTCAATTCCATCCGCTATGCCGGCAGTTTCAGCGCGCCGGTCTGGAACGCGAATGTGCCGCCGGCGTCCAAACGCATCAACCAGCCCACCACGCTGCTCGACCCATGGGCCAACCATACCGAGCGGGTCGCGGCGGTGGGGCAGCTGGGCTATACCGATCCGATCCCGAACCTGACCAATCCCACCACGCCGGGCGGGCCGACGTGGAACATGACCTACAGCCCCAACAGCCCGGCATCCGCCTACCGGGTGGGGACGACGAACAACTATGTCGTTCCGCCGGGCAACTACACGATCGGGCAGCTCAATGTGGCGGGCGGCATAAATGTGACGTTCCAGAACGGATCGAACATCACCGTTGCCAATGGCGTGAACATCGGCGGCGGCTCCACGGTCAATTTCGGCAATTCCAACCTCTATGTGAATGGCGGCTTCAACAGCGGGTCGAACGGCGTGACCATCGGCAATGGCGATCTGTGGATCGGCAGCGGCACGGTGATCTTCGAAGGCACCAATGTGAAGGGCGATGGCAATGTGGTGATCAACTCCACCATCTCCATGGGCGGCGGGCAGAGCATGACGATGGGCCGGGGTGATCACCGTTTCCGCCGCGTCACTCTGGCTGGCGGCGGCCGGATGCGGCTGGGCGCCGGGGATTTTCAGGCGAACCAGGGCGTGTTCATCGATGGCGACAGCGAGCTGGCCTTGCTGGGCGATGGCAATATCCTGATCGGCCCGCACACCGATGGCAATGCCATAAAGATGAACGGATCGGCCCGCTTTTTCATGGGCAACGGCACATTCAGCGCCAACGGCCATATCGATACGCAGGGCGGCAGCCGGCTGGTGTTCGGCACAACGACCAACCATTACATCAACGGCAATCTGCTGGTGCGCGGATCGGTGCTGTTCGGAAAGGGCCGCTACACCATCAACGGCCGGTTCGAAAACGGCACGGGCGGCACTGTGTGGCCCTATACCTCCGCCTGGGCGAGCCGCACCTATGGCAATACGTTGCAGGGCGAAAGCGTGTCGGGCTTCGACATGGCGGGCATTGATGTGACGATGATCCTCAATGGCGCCCTCAATCTGGGCGGCGGGGCCAAGACCAAGATGTTCGCGCCTACTTCCGCCACGGCAACGCCCGGCGGCGGGATCGCCGAATTGCTGCTGAGCAGCCCCACCAACCAGCCAACCAACTGGGTGGCGGGTTCCAGCTTCCTGCTGGCGGGCGTGGTGCATCTGCCCAATTCGGCCGTGACGATGAGCGGCGGAAACACCACGCTTTCGGGCAGCCGGTGCTTCTCGCTGATCGCGCTCACGATCCTTGTCAGCGGGGGATCGCAGACGGGCACGGCCTGCACCATCATGAACAATTCGGTCGAAGGGCTGGTGGGCTAGACGAGGGATTGCCGCATCCACCCCAATTCAGGGCAAGGGAAAGGAAATACTAACCATCCATCGGTTAGAAATCGCCGTATGTTCAAGCGTTTCCTCTCCTGCCTGCGCAAGGATCAACGCGGTGTCGCCGCGGTTGAATTTGCCTTGTGGACGACCCTGTTCTTCTTTGCGGTGATGGTGGCGCTGGATTTTGGCAGCTATTATATGCACCGCGGCAAGCTGAGCACGGCGGTGGGGGCGGCGGCGGTTTCGGCCTATAACCAGCCCAACAATGTCGCGTTCAATTCGATGCAGGGCTATGTCCGCTCGCTCAGCGGGTTCGCCGATGCCACGGTGACGAACAGCTGCAACGGCGTGGCGGGAAGCTGCACCAATCTCAACCGCACCTGCGCCTGCCTCAAGAACGACGGCACCTTTGTCGCGGCGGCGTGCAACACCAGTTGCAGCGGCAGCGGGGTCACCGCGGGATCGCGGGCGGGCTATTACTACACCATCACCGCCAGCGCGCCCTTCAGCCCGATGATCATTCCCGACAGCGTGCTTGACGGCAGCACGATGTCGCAGCGCGCCACTGTCAGGTTGAACTGAGATGCTGCGCGCGCTTCTTCGCAACGATACCGCGGCCACGCTCACCGAATTTGCGCTGCTGGCGCCGGTGTTCTTCGTGTTCCTGTTCGGCACGATCGAGGGAAGCCGCCTGTTGTGGATGCAGCAGACGCTGGAAACCGTTGCCTATTCCACCGCCCGCTGCGCCTCGGTCAGCGCCACCTGCGGGGCGGTGCAGGGGGCCAAGCAGTTTGCCGTGGCCCGCGCCGCCGGTTACGGGGTGACGATTACGGCCGCCGATGTGACGGTGCAGAATAATGTGACCTGCCGCGGCTTTCCCGCGTCGAACCGCACCAGCATTACCATTCCGATGAATTCGGTGATGGCATCGCTTGTGCCGGTATTCCCCGAAAGCATCACTGCCGAAAGCTGCTATCCGGTGCTGACCCCGCCCGCGTGATTTGCGCGATTACGCCCCGCTCTGAACAGGCGAGGCGATCAGCAGGCGCGCACCCTCGCGCACATCCACATCCTCCAGCCGTTGCGCCAGCGCACATTGGCCGGGCTGCACCGAGGCACCCGCCACGCTGACCATCCCCGCCAGCGGAATGACGAGCAGTTTGCCCTTGTGCCGGTCGGCAATCCCTGCGGCGGGCTGCCCTTCCATCAGGTCAAGCCGGAAATGCGGCCCGTCCACCAGCGCGGCGCTGCCGTTGCGCGGAACGCGGCGACGCAAGGCCGGATCGTGCCGCGTCCCATGCGCCACCGCGATGCCTGCATCCAGATGCAATTCGCGCGGACGCCCGTAATCGAACAGGCGATAGGTGATATCCGAGTTTTGCTGAATCTCGACAATGCCAACCCCGGCACCGATCGCATGGACGGTGCCAGCGGGAATGTAGAAAAAGTCGCCGGGCGCGACATCATGCCAGGTCAGCAAGTGCTCGATCGATCCGTCAAGCGCAGCGGCACGCATGGCCTCGGCATCAAGCGGGGCATCAAAACCCACGCCCAGTTGCGCACCGGGCTGCGCGTCGATCACCAGCCAGCATTCCTCTTTGCCCTGCCGCCCCAGCCCGGCCGCCTCGGCCTGATCGTCATCGGGGTGAACCTGGACCGAGAGCTTTTCGGAGGTGAAAATGTACTTCACCAGCAATTCCGGAAGATCAGACGGCGGCTGAAACCAGATTTCGCCGATGCGCTGGCCCGCCGGACTGGTGAACGGCGCGGGCAAGAGGTCGCGTCCCCAGGGCTTCTCGACCGTGATGGTGGGCAGCGTCATCGCGGGATCCTGACAGTGTCGCGTGGGATGGCAACCGGAGAGGGCCGCCCGTCCTGCGCAGTCATAGCGGATGCGAGGAGCAAACCCAAGGTTTCCCGCGCAAAATATGCAGAAAGGCCCGGCTGCGCCATGCAGGCAGCCGGGCCTTCCCATCCGCCGGTGGCGCGCACGCGATTCGCGCCATCGGCCCGCAAGCCTGTTGTCAGAACCTTTTGGTCACCCCCAGCCGCACCTGGCGCGGTTCCACGATCCGGCTGTTGATGCCTGCGACCCCCTCAGCCGGTTCGCCGGGAAAGCGCGTTTCGTAGAAATAGGTGATGTCGCGGTCCTTGCTGTCCAGCGCGTTGAGCAGTTCGGCATGGAACTCAAACCCGCCCAGCCGGCGCGGCGTCCAGGCCGCGCGCAGGTTGAGCAAGACGGTCGGATCGGAGCGCACCGAATTGTCCTCGATCAGCGCCGCCGGGCCGAGGTAACGCAGCCGCGCGGCGGCGTTGAATTCGCGGAAGATGGCCGACACGCCCAGCTCGCCCGCGCTGTCGAGCGCGCCGGGGAGGTAATTCTCGCCATCGGGCAGGCCGACAAAGCGCGCCCGGCTGCCGGTCCACACGGCATCGACCGCCAGCCAGTTGTTCGGCTTCCAGAAGGCGGTCAGCTCGTATCCGCGCCGTTTGCTGGGGTCGTTCGGCTCCACCGCACCTGCATCACCGACATAGATCAGCTCGCTTTCGATGCTGCTCCACCAATAGACCGCAGTGAAGATCAGCCCGCCGCGCTCGAACCGCAGGCCTGCTTCCTGAAAATCGCCTTCGACAAGGCCGGGGGCGGGCGTGTCGGGATTGGTCACGCCGCGCGCATCGTTGGAATGGAAGCCCTCGCCGTAATTGGCGTAGAGCGCGATGCCATCGGCAATCTCGACATTCGCGCCGATCTTCAGGCCCAGCGCGTTGTCCGACACCTTGCCATCCCAGCTGTCGGCGCCTTCCAGCGCGCGGGTCGTGAAGCCGTACCAGTCGCTGCGCACGCCGCCTATCAGCATCAGCCGTTCGACCGGCTGCCAGATCATTTCCGCATAGGTGCCCAGCGATTCCTCATCTGCGGAGAACGCGCCCACGGTGAATTCCTTCACCCCGTCAATCGTCTCGTCGAGGCCCACGCGGGCGATATCGTCATACCGCCCCTCGGCCCCCACGCGCAGCGACAGCGTGTCGGAAAGGCGCGCGGTATGTTCGATTCGCCCGCCATAGGTCCACAGATCGCTATACTGGCGCACCTGGTCGCCGTTCACCGGATCATCAAGGAAGAAGGTGAAGTTCGACAGCAATTCCCAGTCGTAGCGCTGGACATAGCCGGTGATGCGCCAACTGTCGGACTGGTAGTTGGAGGTAAGGATATAGCGGCGGGTGAAGCCGTTCTGCGTGCCATCGAGCGTGCAGTAGGAATCCTCACACAGCGGGGTGCCGATCACGCGTTCAGGGATCTGTTCGGTGGGGTTCCAGCTGGCATCGAACAGGTTCAGCGAAATCTGGAAATCACCCTTGCCCAGCGGCGCGGAATATTTGAGGAGGCCCGAATAGGCCTCGAAATCCTCGGGCAGTTCCCAGGGCCCGTCATTCAGCTTTACCTGTCCGACGGCCAGCAAATCGCCCGTGCCCAGCGATACCGATCCGCCCGCCGCCAGCCGGCGATAGCCATAGGCGCCCACCTGCAAGGTGGCGAAGGGGGCGAGCTGGTCATGCGTGGTGATGAAGCTGGAGCCGACAAAGCTGAAATCGCCGGTGTCGGCGCGGTAGGGCCCCTTGCGGTAGTCCACCCGGCGCACCGTTTCGGGGATCAGGCCGTTGACATCAAGATAGCCCTGCCCATGCCCGTGCGTGCGGAAATTGAGCGGCATATCATCGACATAGACCGAGTAATCGGTGCCGTGATCAAGGTTGTAGCCGCGCAGGAAGAACTGGTTGGCCTTGCCCCCGCCCGAATGCTGGGTGGCGATCAGGCCGGGGGTCGATTCGAGGATCTCGCCGGGTCGCAGCAGCGGCCGCACTTCCAGATCGGCCCCGGCCAGACCGCCCTCGCTGGCGGCGACGGCCTGTCCGATGCGTTTTTCGCCTCGGCCATAGACATAGATCACATCGCCGGTCACCTCGTCGCGCACAATGCCGATATTGTTGGCTTCATCTTGCTGTTCGTCCCGCCCGGTCTCCTGCGCCATGACGGAGTGGAGAGGCACGGCGCAGGAGAGGGCGGCCGCACCGGCCAGAAGCACGATGCGGAGGGAGAGTGACGAGGGATGCGGAAAGGCAAGGCTTGACAAGATTGTGTCCTGACTGATCTGCTTGGTGTTGCGAACGAATTGCAGGATGCGGTTAGGGCCGACAGGTAATTTACGGTAATCGGCCCGTTACAAGGGCGTTACACGGGCGCATCTGGAAGGATCGGGACAGGCGGGTGAGCACGACAGGCAGCGACACAGACGGAGCCGATCCCTTCTGGCGGGAAGTCGAGCGGCTGCGCGCGGCGGGCGTGGTGGGACACAGCGGCCGTCTGCGCGAAGTGTTCGATTACCTTGCCCAGCGCGGGCCCGATGCCGGTTCCGCCACGCAGGCCGAAATTGCGCAGGACGTTTTCCGGCAGGCCGAACCCGACGCCGAGGATGCCACCGTGCGCGTTTATATCCACCGCCTGCGCAAGAAGCTGGAGGATCATTACCGCACCCATCCCCCGCAGCCGGGCGCGCCGATGCTGGAGATCCCTTCGGGCATATACGCGCTGCAACTGGCCGGGGCAGAGCAGGAGCAGAGCGGGGCAGAACAGGTTTCAACGCACTTCGCCGCGCCTTCAGGAAGCGCAGGCAGCCGCGCCCTTCCGCGCTCTTGGCTGGCCTTTGCCGCGCTTGCCCTTCTTGCTGCATTTCTGGGCGGTCTGCTGCTCAGCCGCGCTTCTGCGCCAGTCCCCAATGCCTTGTGGCAACCCCTGATCGAATCCGACCGGCCCGTGCTGCTGGTGCTGGGCGACTATTATCTGTTCGGCGAGATTGACCCGGTGCGCCCCGAAGAAGGTCGCCTGATCCGCGATTTCCGCGTCAATTCGGCGGAAGATTTGCTGCGGATGCAGGAAGCCGATCCCGCGCGCTTCGGCATGGCGGAGGATGTGGGCCTCAATTACCTGCCCTTCCAGACCGCCTTCGCGCTGGAACAGGTGGCGCCGCTTCTGGCAGCTTCGCAAAAGGACGTGCGCGTGATCGCGGCAAGCGAACTGACATCGTCCATGCTGTCCAGCCACGATGTCGTCTATATTGGGCTGTTGTCAGGCATGGGGTTGCTGGAGGAAATTGCCTTTGCCGGCAGCACCTTGCGCATTGGCGACAGTTACGATGAAATCGTGGACCGCGAGACCGGACAGATCTGGACCAGCGACGAGGCGCGGCGGCTCGCCTCGCCGGCCTTCTACCGCGATTACGCCTATGTCGCGCGGCTGCGCGCGCCGGGCGGGGCGCTGGTGATGGTGGTGGCGAGCGAGCGTATCACCGGCCTTCGCGGCGTGGGCGCGATCGTTGCCGCGCAGGACATCGGGCGCGAACTTTCCGGGCCTGCCGCCGCGCCCGCCTTCGAGGCCCTGTTCCAGGTGACCGGGCAGCAGGGGGCCGACCTTTCGGACCGGTTGATCCTCGCCCGTGCGCGGCAATAATCGCCGCCGAAATCCGCCACGGCGGCTTAGGCCGTCACCCCGGCCTTTCGTTAGCTTGCCATTCACCCGGGCGATCCTACATTGGGCGTCTGAAAGGACATTCCTGAAATGAGCGACAACCGCGAACCCGACAACACCCCCAACCCCTGGATGAAGAGCCTGATGGTATGGGGCGGCATCTTTGCCGGCCTTTTGCTGCTGGTCTCGGTGTTCGGCAATTCGGGCGCGCCGGCGGGAACGCAGATCACCTATTCCGATTTCCGCGCCAAAGTTGCCGAAGGCACCGTGGACCGGGTGGAGATCGGGCCGGACAAGATCGTCGGCAATTTCGGCAATGGCGAACCGTTCACAACGGTTCCGGTGGGCAACGATCCCTCGCTCACCACGCTTCTCGATGAAAACGGCGTCGAATATTCGGGCGCCGCGGCGCAGGAAGGCAATGTCCTTCTCTATATCCTGATCCAGACGCTGCCATTCCTGCTGATCCTCGCGGTCGCCTTCTTCGCGCTGAAGCAGGTGCAGAAGGGCGGCGGTGGCGGTGCGATGGGCTTTGGCAAGTCCAAGGCCAAGCTGCTGACCGAAAAGCAGGGACGCGTGACCTTTGACGATGTCGCCGGCATTGATGAAGCGCGCGAGGAATTGCAGGAGATCGTCGAATTCCTGCGCGATCCGCAGCGATTCTCCAAGCTGGGCGGGCAAATCCCCAAGGGCGCGCTGCTGGTGGGTAGCCCCGGCACCGGCAAGACGCTGCTGGCCCGCGCCATTGCGGGCGAGGCGCGCGTGCCGTTCTTCACCATTTCGGGTTCGGACTTTGTCGAAATGTTCGTGGGCGTGGGCGCCAGCCGCGTGCGCGATATGTTCGAACAGGCCAAGAAGAACGCGCCCTGCATTGTCTTTATCGACGAAATCGACGCGGTGGGCCGCCACCGTGGCCACGGCCTTGGCAATTCGAATGACGAACGCGAGCAGACCCTCAACCAGCTGCTGGTTGAAATGGACGGGTTCGAGGCGAACGAAGGCATCATCATCATCGCTGCCACCAACCGCCCCGATGTGCTCGATCCGGCCCTGCTGCGCCCCGGCCGTTTTGACCGGCAGGTGGTGGTGCCCGTGCCCGATGTGGACGGGCGCGAGAAGATTCTGGCAGTGCACATGAAGAAGGTGCCGCTGGCCCCCGATGTGAACCCGCGCGTCATCGCGCGCGGCACGCCGGGCTTTTCCGGTGCGGACCTTGCCAATCTGGTGAACGAGGCCGCCCTGCTGGCAGCCCGCCGCAACAAGCGTCTGGTCGCCATGCAGGAGTTCGAGGACGCCAAGGACAAGGTGATGATGGGGGCCGAGCGCAAGTCCATGGTGATGACCGAGGACGAAAAGCGGATGACCGCCTATCACGAAGCCGGCCATGCCCTCGTTTCGGTGAACGAGCCGGCCTCCGACCCCATTCACAAGGCGACGATCATCCCGCGCGGCCGCGCGCTGGGCATGGTGATGCGCCTGCCGGAGCGGGATAACTATTCCTACCACCGCGACAAGATGCACGCCAATCTGGCGGTGAGCATGGGCGGGCGCGTAGCCGAGGAGATCATCTTCGGGCACGACAAGGTGTCCTCAGGCGCCTCCTCCGACATTCAGTATGCCACCAATCTGGCGCGCAACATGGTCACCCGCTGGGGTATGTCGGATGCGCTGGGCCCGCTGCTGTATGAAGAAGCGCAGGAAGGCTATCTGGGCTATGGCGGCAGCCAGCGCACCATGCATTCGGCGGAAACCAACAAGCTGATCGACGCCGAAATCCGCAAGCTGGTGGAAGGGGCCCATGCCCGCGCCACCGAGGTGCTGAAAGCGCAGGAAGACAAGCTGCATCTGCTGGCCAATGCGCTGCTCGAATACGAGACGCTGACCGGGGACGAGATCAACCAGCTGCTTGAGCATGGCAAGCTCGACCGGCCCAGCGAACCCAAGGGGCCGGCGGTGATCCAGCCGGTTCACGGCAGCGCCATCCCCAAGGCAGGCAAGCGTTTTGGCGGAGGCGAAGCTCCGGCCGGGGCGTAAAGGGCCACAGCCAGCTTCAGAAGGGAAGGCGGGCGGGGGCACACTGGTGTTTCCCGCCCGTTTCCTGTTGCACGATCACTCCGCCAGCTTGCGCTCGATCGCGGTCCACAACTGGCCGAAGGCGCGCGCGGCCGGGCTGGCGGGGGCAAAATCGCCCACGGCGCGTTGCAGCACGGCGCCCTGTTCCACCACGCTGGCCTGCGGGATGGCGGGCCATGTCGGGTTCGCCTCGCGCGCTTGCCGGTGCAGGTTTCGCCGAAGGTCGAGCATGGACAGCACGGGCAGGATCGGCGGCTGCACCTTGGCCTGCGTGCGGATCTCATGCGCCACCATATCCAGCGCGCGGGCAGAGAGCGGCGATGGCGGCAGCGGAACAATCACGACATCCGCCGCGCGCACGACCTGCGCGCTCACTTCGCTGAGCACAGGCGGGCAATCGAGAATGATGCGGTCATACCGCTTGGACAGCGCCTCGGTCAGCTTGGCCAGCCGCCGCTTCTTGCCGATGCGCGCCAGGACGCTGTCCAATTGCCGCAGGCTTTCATCGGCGGGCAACAGGTCAAGCCGGTTGACCCCCGAAGGGCGGATAAGGCGGGCCGGATCGGCATCGCGGTCGAAGATGGATTGCGCTTCCCGCCCGGCGCGCGGCTCCACGCCGAAGAGGAAGCCTGCGCCTCCTGCCGCGTCCAGATCCCACAGCAATGTGCGCCGCCGCGACACGGCTGCCGAAAACCACGCCAGATTGGCCGCGATGGTGGTTTTCCCCACCCCGCCTTTCACGCTGTAGACCGCGATCACTGCCATTGCCGTTTTCCTTGTCGTGACTGGGCCGCGTTGGGACGTCCAGACTGCCCGCGCAGGCTGGCAAGGGCAAGAACGAGCTTTACCGGCCCGTTTGCGCACACACGAAAAGGGCCGCGCCAGTGCGGCACGGCCCCTTCGAAAGTCGGATTGGCAAGTGATCAGCCGTCGTAATCGCCGCCCAGCGAACTGGTGCGCGCCGGCGCTGCCGCCGACAGGCGCATCGCCTCGGCCGACTGGCTGAGCGAGCCGATTTCGTCCGCCTCATCCTCTTCATCGGGCAGGAAGTTCTGCATCGACTGGATCAGCGATTCGCGCAGATCCTTGGGGCGGATCGTCTGTTCAGCGATTTCGCGCAGGGCCACCACGGGGTTCTTGTCGCGGTCGCGGTCAACGGTGAGTTCCGCACCGCCCGAAATTTCGCGCGCACGCTGGGCAGCCAGCAGGACGAGATCGAAACGGTTGGGAACCTTGTCGACACAATCTTCGACGGTAACGCGCGCCATGGGGGCACTCCAATTCTGAGTCAGCTTTTCGCAGGAAAGCGCGGCAGATAAGTGAGGCCGCTTTCCACGTCAAGGTTTTCCCCTTCGGCCCACCTGCTATGGACAATGTGATGGAAGAGATACAGCCAGCCAGCGGGCCGTTCCGCGACCCTTCGCCGTTCACGGTGGAGGCGGCAGGGCACAGCATCGGCTTCTATGCGGGCGGGCCAGACCGGCTGGCGCGGCTGTTGCGCCTGGTGGACGAGGCGCAGGATAGCTTGCGAATCGTCTTTTACATCTACGAGCCCGACGAATCCGGCACGCGCCTGCGCGATGCGCTGGTGGCGGCGGCGCGGCGCGGCGTGGCGGTGACGCTGATCCTCGACGGGTTCGGGGCCAGTGCCGATGCTGCCTTCTTCGCCCCGCTGACCGAGGCCGGGGGGCGTTATGTCTGTTTTCAGGCGCGCTGGTCGCGCCGCTACCTGATCCGCAACCACCAGAAAATCGTGCTGGTGGACGGACGCATCGCCATGCTGGGCGGGTTCAATATTGCCGACAGCTATTTCGCATTGCCCGAAGGCGACGCCTGGTCGGACCTTGCCTTCACCGTCGAAGGGCCGGTGGTGGCGCGCATCGCCGACTGGTTCAGCGAACTGGAAAGCTGGAGCGAGGCGGAGAAAGGCCAGTTCCGCGCCATCCGCCGATCGGTGCGTGAATGGGATGCCGGGCGCGGGCCGGTGCGCCTGCTGGTGGGCGGGCCGACACGTGGCCTGTCCAGCTGGGCGCGGGTGGTCAGCGAAGACCTGATCTATGGCAAGCAGCTCACCATGATCATGGCCTATTTCTCCCCCCCGCGCCGCCTGCTGCGCCGCATCCGCCGCATTGCGCAAACCGGCGATGTCGCGCTGCTATTCCCCGCGCGCTCGGACAATGCCGCCACTGTCGGGGCCAGCCGCCTGCTGTATCGCAAGCTGATCCGCGCAGGCGCGCGCATAACGGAATTTACGCCGTGCAAGCTGCATTCCAAACTGATCGTTCTGGATGATGCGGTTTATCTGGGCAGCGCCAATCTCGATATGCGCAGCCTCTATCTCAATCTGGAAATCGTGTTGCGGATTGACGATGCGGCGCTGGCAAAGCGGATGCGCGCATTCGCGGCCCATTACATCAAGGCTGGGCAGGAGATTACGGCCCAGGTCCACCGCGCGCAGGGCGGCTGGTTCACCCGGCTGCGCTGGCTGGCAAGCTGGCTGCTGGTGGCGGTGATCGATTATTCGGTGACGCGAAAGCTCAATCTGGGGCTGGCCCCCAAAGGCGGCGATCAGCCGTAATCGTCCGCGCCGTAGTCGCCTTCGGCAAGGTCGGAGAAGCGGGTGATCTTGGCTTCGAACTTCAGCCGCACGCGCCCGGTGGAACCGTGGCGCTGTTTCGCCACGATCAGTTCGGCCAGACCGAAGATCTGGTCCATCTTGGCGCGCCATTCATTATATTTGGCCTCGTCGCTCGCATCCGGCTCGCGGTTGCCGAGGTAATAATCCTCGCGGTAGATGAACCAGACCATGTCGGCATCCTGCTCGATCGAGCCGGATTCGCGCAGGTCGGACAGCATGGGGCGCTTGTCGTCGCGCTGTTCGACCGCGCGGGACAGCTGCGAGAGCGCGATCACCGGCACGTTCAGTTCCTTGGCCAGCGTTTTCAGGCCGCGGCTGATTTCCGAGATTTCGTTGACGCGGTTGTCCTGGCTGCGCTGCGAGCCTTGCAGCAATTGCAGATAGTCCACCACGATCAGGCCGATATCGTGCCGCCGTTTCAGCCGCCGCGCGCGGGTGCGCAGGGCGGAGATGGAGAGCGCTGCCGAATCGTCAATGAACAACGGCAGATCGTTCAGCCGCTGGCTGGCGCGCGAAAGTTCGAGGAAATCCTCGCGGCTGATCTTGCCCATGCGCAAGGCTTCGGAGGGGATGCCCGATTGTTCGGCCAGGATGCGCGTGGCGAGCTGGTCCTTGCTCATTTCCAGGCTGAACACCGCCACGCCCGCGCCGGTGGATTTGGCGATCCCGTCCTCGCGGTCGCGCTTGAGCCGGGCGGCGCAGTTATAGGCGATATTCATGGCGAGCGAGGATTTGCCCATGCCGGGGCGGCCCGCCAGGATGATGAGATCCGAATCGTGCAGCCCGCCGCATTTGGCATTGATCGAATCAAAGCCGGTGGTCTTGCCCGCCACATGGCCGCCCGAATTGATCGCGGCTTCGATCAGGCCCAGCGCCTGCCGGCTGGCGACGCCAAAGGCTTCCGCCTCGTTCCCGCCCGATGCGCCTTCGGCCACGCGATACAGCGCCGCCTCGGCCTGTTCGATCTGGCGCATCGGTTCCACCTCGTCCGAGGTGTCGAGCGCATTTTCCACCAGTTCGCGCCCCACGCTGACCAGTTCGCGCAGCAGCGCCAGATCATAGATTTGCTGCGCCAGTTCGCGCGCGGCCAGCAGGCCCTGCCCATCGGCCGTAAGCCGGGCGAGATAAGCGGTGCCGCCCAGCTGCTTCAGCGCCTCGTCTGTCTCGAAATAGGGTTTGAGCGTGACCGGGGTGACCACCATCTGCCGGTCCACCAGCGCCAGCACGCGGTCGAAAATGCGCGCGTGGACGGGGGCGAAGAAGTGATCGGGGCGCAGGGCCACGCTCAGTTCCTCCAGCACGCGGTTGTCGATCAGCACCGCGCCCAGAAAGGCGGCCTCTGCCTCCAGATTGGCGGGGAGCGCGCGCCCCGTGGGTTGCGCATCATTGCCAGTGTCGGCCGCGTGCGGGCGGATCAGCAGATCTTCATCGGTCATGTTTTACTGATGCGCCTGCTGCCCGCGCATCGCAAGGTGCCAGCAGGCATCGGGCGCGCGCTGCCCCTGTGGATAGCGGGGATGAGCGAACGCATGACAGGTGCATTTCGCGTTTGCAGCAAGGCAGGCGGTCTGCGAAAAGTTCGGGGCCATGACCGCCCCTTCACCCAACCGCATTGCTGCCATCACGCTGGACGAGGCGACGATCCTTGTCCGCAGCGATCTGGTGGAGAGTGAACGCGAAGTGGCGCTGCGCGATCTGGTGGAGGCCAATGCCTTTGCCCCCTTGCGCGCCCTTTCGCGCGGGCATCAGGGGCCGTGGCGCCTGCATCTGTCGGTGATCGATGGCAAGCTGGCGCTGGGCATCAGCGATGGCGCGGGCGCGGATGCGGGCACGATCGGGCTGGGCCTTGCCCGGCTGAAGCGGGTGATCCGCGAATATTTCGCCATCTGCGATTCGTATTACAAGGCGCTGCGCAAGGCGACTGCGAGCGAGATCGAGACGCTCGACATGGCGCGCCGGGCGATTCACGACCGGGGCACGCGGCAATTGCTCGAAATCCTTGAAGACAAGGTCGAAACCGATTTCGATACGGCAAGACGCCTGTTTACCTTGATCTGCGTGCTGCATATCAGGGCGTGATTGCGGGCGGGTGGGCGCGCGGGCGGGAAGGGCGCAGGTCTTACAAGAGATATGGGCAGGAAAAGGGTATTCCCCTGGCGCTGGCGCCTTGCCGCCATGGTGCTGCTGGTTCTGGCCGGCGGCGGCATCTGGCTGTGGTGGCAGGCGCAGCACTGGACGCCTTCGCGCAATGACTTTCCCACGCAGGGCGTGCTGGTGGGCGCAGGTGATGGGCCGGTGGATTTTGCCTCGCTGGCGGCGGTGGGCGCCAATTTCGCCTATATCGAGGCGAGCCGCGGAGCCGAGGCACGCGATGCAATGCTGTCGGCCAATCTGCGCAGCCTGATGGCGGGCGCATTGCCGTTTGGGGTGGTGCACCATTACGACCCCTGCGTTCCGGCCGAGCGGCAGGCCGCCAATTTCGTGACCGTGGTGCCGCGCGATGGCCGAATGCTGCCGCCGGCCATCGCGCTCGACAAGCCCGCGCGCAGTTGCGACGATCCGGCCGTGGAAGCCGGGGTGGAAAGCGAGCTGACGACATTCCTCAACCAGGTTGAGGCGCATACCGGCCAGCGCGCCGTGCTGATGCTGTCCGAAGGGTTTCAGCAGGCGCATCCGATTGCCAGCCAGATCGAACGTAATCTGTGGCTGGAGCGTGCTTTCCTGCCGCCCGATTATGCGGGGCGGCCCTTCACGCTGTGGACGG
Source organism: Alteraurantiacibacter palmitatis (assembly GCF_037154115.1). Classification (NCBI taxonomy): domain Bacteria; kingdom Pseudomonadati; phylum Pseudomonadota; class Alphaproteobacteria; order Sphingomonadales; family Erythrobacteraceae; genus Alteraurantiacibacter; species Alteraurantiacibacter palmitatis. Next base: position 131,668 of record NZ_JBANRO010000001.1, read on the forward strand.
CCAATCCGCGCCTGTGGACCGAAGCGAGCGCGGGGCCGCTGCGCTGGGTGGTGGTGCAGCCATGAGGGAAGATTACGCCGATCTTGTGCAGCAGGCGCAGCGCGCGGCGGAAACGGCCCATGCGCCCTATTCGCGCTTTCGCGTGGGCGCGGCGCTGCTGTTTGCCGATGGCGCGGTGGTGACCGGCGCGAATGTGGAGAACGCCAGCTATGGCCTGTCGCTGTGTGCCGAAACGGTCGCGGTGGCACGCGCGCTGAGCGAGGGGCGGCGCGGCGGGCTTGTCGCCGTGGCGGTGACCTCGCCTGATGCCGATACGATCAGCCCGTGCGGCCGCTGCCGGCAGGTGCTGAACGAACTGGCTGCGCTCGACCGCGCCGATCCGCTGGTGATCGGCGCTGGCGAAGGTGGCACGCGGCAATGGCGGCTGTCGCACCTGCTGCCCGATGCCTTCGGGCCGGATGCGCTTTCCGGAAAAGAGGGCGAGGGCTAGGCCCGCTCCTCCAGCCATTCAAGCAGCGCGCCCAGACAATCGCGGCCCAGCGCCTCGCACCTCTCCGGGCTCCATCCCTGTTCGGGATCAGGCAGCGGGGCGTGATCCTTGAACGGCATTTCCAGCGTCATTGCCACGGCACCGAAGCGCTCAGCGAGCTGGTTGGTGCTCATCGTCAGGTTCGCCTTGCCCGGCGCGGCTGTGGGATAGCCGAGCTTTGTCTGAAAATCGGGGGTGCGCCTCTCCAGGATGGCGCGGTAGCGGGCGTAGGCTGCGCCCTGCGCGTCAGTCCATGAAGGAATGCCTTCGAACCCGGCGAGGAAATTGGCGGCAATCGCCTCATCCCCGTGGACATCCATGGCGAAATCCACCCCGGTCGCGTCCATCGCCTCGCGGATCGCCAGCACTTCGGGTGAACGTTCCGCGCTGGGGCTGGCCCATTCGCGGTTGAGGTTTACCCCGGCGGCATTGGTGCGCAGATTGCCGCGCACCGACCCATCGGGGTTGCAATTGGGCACAATGTGAAAGCGGCAGAGCTGGCGCAGGCGGCGCGCCACCGGATCAGAGGCATTGCAGAGCATATCGAGCGCGCCCTGCATCCACCATTCGGCCATGCTTTCACCCGGATGCTGCCGGGCATAGAGCCAGACCTGCGTCTGGCCTTCGCCCATTTCGAGGCAATCGATCGTCCGCCCGTCAAGCGACAGGCCCAGCACGCGGTGGCTGACGCCTTCGCACAGTGCCGCTTCGGCCACCAGATCCTGATGCATCTCCCACGAAAAGGGCGCGAAATAGGCAAACCACGCCAGATCGCCCGCCGGTTGATAGCGGATGGTCAGCGTGCCGCCGTCCTCCGCTTTGTCGTATGAGGTGTCGGCGCGGCCCCAAAGGCTGCGGTCTTCGGATACGCAGGCGCGGTAACCGGGCCAGCCTTCGGGATAGGCGGACGCGGCAAGCCCGGTGATCTTCAGTTCCAGCATTCGCCCGGCGCAATTGCTGACCCGGAAATGGAACCACTGGAAAAAGTCGCTGTTGCTGTCGCGCCGGATGGAAAGGCGCGCGGCGGTGCCGGAAATGTCCTGCACCGCGATATTGCCCGAATCGAAAGCGGCGTTGATGGCGATGTCACTCACTGCACGGTCACCGTTTCGCCCGAATTGCCGGGAAATCCGGTGAACAGCGCGTCGATCGCGCGTGCGGCGGCAGCGGCGGGGTCGGCCAGCGGGCTGTTGGCGGTGGCGGTAAAACTGGCGCGGCCTTCCCACAGGTTTGCTCCGCCCGCAGCGGGGCGGATGGCAACAGAAACCAGCGTGCTCACCTCGTCCGGCTTGGGGCCGGACAGGTCGATCCCCACGCCAAGCCCCACGCCCGAGCCATACGAGCCGGTGCTCGCCCCGCCACCCACGCTGACCGGGCCGCGCCGTTGCAAAGGCTGCGCGACATTCTGGCTGAGCGAGAGGATCGCCACCTGCGTGCCGCCCTGCGCCACCACGCGGTAGCCCAATTGCTCCAGCTCGGCGGCAAGCTGGGTGCGGAACAGGCCAAATTCGAGCGATTGCGGATCGAACCCGGATGCCGGTTCAATGCTGATCGTGCCGCGGCCAAGTTCGGCCGGCGCCGTGCCGACAAAGCGCGTGACTTCCACCGGGGAGGCCCAGGGGCGGGCGGCACAGGCGCTGAGCGCCAGGGCGGCAATTGCGGCAATGCCGATGCGGATAAGGGCGGCGGTGTTTGCGTGTCTCACGGGTTAATCCTTGCTTTGCATCTTGTTGATAGTGCTCTGCCCCATGAGCACGAACCTTCCTGTCCTCGTCACCGGCGGGGCCGGCTATATCGGCAGCCACGCGGTGCTGGCGCTGCGCGACCGCGGCACGCCTGTCGCGGTAATCGATAACCTCTCCACCGGGTTCCGCTTCGCCATACCGCAAGGCGTTGCGTTCTACCAAGGGGACATTGCGGATGCCGATCTGCTGGCGCGCATTTTTGCCGAACAGAAAATCGGCGCGGTGATGCATTTTGCAGGATCCATCATCGTGCCCGAATCGGTAGAGAACCCGCTGAAATATTACCACAACAACACGGCCAAGAGCCGCGTGCTGATCGAGGCGGTGGTGAAGGCAGGCGTGCGCCACATGATCTTTTCCAGCACGGCGGCGACTTACGGGATTCCCGCCACCTCGCCGGTGCATGAAGATGTGCCCAAACAGCCGATCAACCCCTATGGCTGGTCCAAGCTGATGACCGAACAGATGCTGGCCGATACCGCCGCCGCGCACGCCTTCAATTACTGCGCGCTGCGCTACTTCAACGTGGCGGGCGCGGACCCTGCGGGGCGCAGCGGACAATCCACGGCCGGGGCCACGCATCTGATCAAGGTGGCGGTCGAGGCCGCGCTGGGGAAGCGTGACGGCGTGGCGGTGTTCGGAACCGATTACGCCACGCCCGATGGCACGGGGGTGCGCGATTACATCCATGTCAGCGATCTGGCCGCCGCACACGTGCTGGCGCTCGATGCGCTGCTGGAGCAGCCCGAGCGTTCGCTGACAATGAACTGCGGCTATGGCCGGGGGTTCTCGGTGCTCGAAGTGCTCGACGCGGTGGACCGGGTGACGGGCGGAAAGCTCACGCGCTCCATGCAGCCGCGCCGCGCGGGCGATCCCGATTCGCTGGTGTCCGACCCCTCGCGCATCAAGGCCACGCTGCCGTGGGTGCCGCGCTTTGCCGATCTGGATGTGATCGTGGCCCATGCCCTTGCATGGGAGGAGAAGCTGGGCGATCTGCGTGCCCGAGACCGGGAGCAGCAGCGCGACGCGGCGTGAGCGAAGCGCCGCCTTTGCTCGCTTGACTTTCGAAGGGTGCTTGCGTAACCGGGCGCCCAGATATCCGGCATCGGAAGCTTCTTCCGGTGCCGCTTGTTTTTCAGGAACTGAACCCATGAAGATCGTCAACAGCCTCAAGTCGCTCAAGGATCGTCACCGCGACAACCGCCTGATCCGTCGCCGCGGCCGGGTCTATGTGATCAACAAGACCAACCGCCGCTTCAAGGCCCGCCAGGGCTGATCTGGCGATGACAGGCCTGCGAATCCATCGCGGGGCCGGTCTTTCGAAAAGCCCCCGCCACCACGGGGGCTTTTTCCATGCCTGAACTGCGCCCGGTCGCTGTGGTGTGGGATGTGGGCCGCGTCCTCTATCACTGGGATCTGCGGCACCTGTTTGCCAAGCTGATTCCCGATCCGGCAGAGCTGGAATGGTTCGTGACCCATGTGGTGACGGAAGAATGGCATTTCCAAAGCGATGCGGGCCGCCCGCTGGCGGAAATGGTGCCGGAATTGAAGGGCCGCTTTCCCGAACACGCCGCGCTGATCGACGCCTACGCCACCCGTTTCGTCGAAACGCTTCCCTATGCGGTGGACGGCACACACGCGCTGGTCGAGCAACTGGCGGCGCGCGGCGTGCCGCAATTCGCGCTGTCCAATTTCGGCGCCGAGTTCTGGGCGATGTTCCGCCCCACGGCACGCGTGTTCGACCATTTCGCGCAGCTCGTCATTTCGGGTGAGGAGAAATGCGCCAAGCCCGATCCGGGCATCTATGCCGTGCTGGAGCAGCGCTGCGGTATTGACCCGGCGACGCTGCTGTTCGTGGATGACCGGGTGGACAATATTGCCGCCGCCCGCGCGCGCGGTTGGCACGGCCATGTTTTTACCCATGCCGACCCGCTTGAGGCGGAATTGCGCGCCCACGGCCTGCTGGGCTGAAAGGCGACAAGAAAAGGCCCCGGCGAGTGTGTCGCCAGGGCCAGGGAATCCGCCGTGATGGGGTGGCGGATGGAGAGAGCGGGATAGCGGTCACCCGTTGCAGCGCGCCAGATCGGCTTCGGCCAGCGGTGCGCCTTCTGCTTCGAAACGCACGATCTGGCCCATCTTGCGGTTCACCTCGCGGCAGGCGCGCAGCGCGCGGGTGCCGTTGACCGGCGCGGTGCAGCGCGTGCCCTCGCAACGCCAGACAAGCCCGCCGGCCACCACATTTGCCGATGCGGCCGGGCTGGCCAGTTCGGCCACATAGATGCGCGCGGGCGCCTGCGCTGCAATTGAAGCCGGTGCCAGCGCCGCGCCAATGGCCAGCGCCGAAAATGCCGCGATACGGGGGAGGGGGGACATGGGGGACTCTCCTGTCAAGTTGCGTTGAAAAACTGGTTTCGAATGGCTACTTAATTTGACAGGTTTTGAAACGCAACTGGAAATGCGAATATTTTTGGCATTGCCGCAGATGGCTGTAGGAAGGCGAGAGCAAGTGGGACGGATGCATGGGTGAACTGCGCGAAGAGTTGCGGGATATCAGCGATTGCGGCCTGCCGCAGGCGCTGGAAGTCATGGGCGAACGCTGGTCGTTCCTGATCCTGCGCGCCGCCTTCAACGGCTTCATCCATTTCGAGGAGTTTTCCAGCGAACTGGGCATTGCCCGCAATATCCTGTCCAACCGCCTGTCGCGGCTGGTCGAGCACGGCGTGCTGAGCCGGGAGCCCTGCGCCGCGGACAAGCGCAAGATCGAATACCGCCTGACCGAAAAGGGCATAGACCTGCTGCCCGCCATGCTGGCGCTGCGCCAATGGGGCGAGAAGCACCGCAACATTGCATCCGATCTTGTATTGGTGGATGCCCAGAACGGCCAACCGGTGGCCCCCATCGCCATCCGTGCCGCGGACGGGCGCGAACTGGGATGGCACGATCTGGCCTGGGCGCGGCGCGAGGATGTGGGCAAGGCACGGGGCGGCTGCTGTTAAACGCAGCCGCGTGCGAGCCGCTTACGCCCAGGCCATATGCTCGATCAGGATTTTCGCGCCCAGCCCTACCAGCACCACACCGCCCGCACCCTCTGCCAGATGGCCGAAGCGGCCGCCAATGCGCGACGCGAACCAGTAGGCAGGCACACAGACCGCTGCGGTCACGCAAGCAATCACCGCGCAGGACAGCCACACCGGCAGGCCGAACAGATCCAGCGTCAGCCCGGCAGCGGCAGCGTCGATACTGGTCGCAAAGGCGGCGACAAGCAGAACAACCAGATGGTTGCGCCGCTCCGCTCCGCCGTCCGAGAACGCCCCGTTCTCGTCCCCTTCCTCGTCCCCGTCCTCGCGGAAAGCGGCAAACAGCATCCGCACCCCCAGAAAGGTGAGCAGGGCAAAGGCGATCCAGTGATCGACCGCCGCGATATAGGCCATGAACAGCGCGCCCAGCGCCCATCCGGCAAGCGGCATGATCCCCTGCGCCGCGCCAAAGGCGAGACCCGTTTCCAGCGCGCGCACGAGATTGTGCGGCCCGGCCGCTCCGCGCGCGATCGAAACGGCAAAGGCATCGGCGGACAGCGCCAGCGCAAGAAGGAACAGCGGCAACATGGGCGCGGCCCTTAGCAGCTTTTACAGATTGCGATACATCACCAATGCATCGGCCATTTCGCCGTTCGGCAGGCGGAACGCGCCGGGCAGGCGGCCCACGACCTGCATCCCCACATCCTGCCACAGATGCACCGCCGCATGGTTGGTGGCGACCACCAGATTGAACTGCATTGCGGCAAAACCCATCGCCCTGGCCCGCGCAAAGCTGTCCAACGCCATGGCCCGCGCCAGCCCGCGCCCGCGCGCATCGGGGTGCACCATATATCCGGCATTGGCGACATGATCGGCGGGGCCGGTCGAATTGGCTTTAAGATAATAGGTGCCGGCCATGCGGCCATCCACTTCGGCCACGAACACCGTCTTGTCCGGCGCGAACCAATAGGCGAGGACATCGGCGCGCGAAGCTGCGGGGTCAACCGGATAGGTGCGCCCTTCGCGCACCACCGGTTCCAATATTGCCCACAAGGCGTCCTCGTCCTGCGGCAGACAGGCTAGGCGGATTGTCAACTCAGCCATGGCGCGGAGCATGGCCTGGCGGCAGGAAGAAGCCGGCAAACAGGAGGCCGAATAGAAAGCCGCCCAGATGCCCCTCCCACGCGATCAGCATCCCCGTTCCGCCGAGGAAAAAGGGGATGGCGAAAATGGCGATCAGGATCAGGTTGGCCTTCACGAAATCCCAGATGCGCCGCGCCAGCGCCCGGCTGGTGACGGGCAGGAGCGAGCCGTTCCCATCGAGCCGGGACATGAAGCCGATCATCCCCGAAATCGCCCCCGATGCGCCCACCGCCGGTATCACGCCGCCCGGATTGATGGCCACATACAGCAGCGCGCCCGCCAGCCCCGCCAACAGGTAAAAGGCATAAAAGCGCAAGGCCGCAGCCCCCAGCGGCCCGCCGGTCACCACGTCGCGCCCGCCCATTGTCAGCACCAGCAGCGGGGCAAAGCCTGCCAGCACCGCGCTGTTCATCCCGATATGCAGGATATTGGCGTGCGCAAACATATGCAGCAGCAAGGTATCCCAGCGCCCATGTGCCAGCGCCTGCGCGGAAATGCCCCATTCGCGCATATCGCCGCCCTGCGGCAGATGCCACAGCCACGCCGCCCAGATTAGCGCCAACAGCACAAACCCCGGCGCGTGGAGGCGGCGCGGCAGATTCATGCGGGGTGGGCCAATCCGCTTGCCTGCGCGCGGGACCGAGACAGTCGGGCGTTCGGAGGGCCGTTCTGATGTGTAGTGCGGATCGTCAGGCACGTGGCGCCTGCCTGCGGTAGCTCAGCGCCTCGGCCACGTGCAGCCGCGTCACCGCCTCGCTCCCCGCCAGATCGGCAATGGTGCGCGCCACGCGCAGCATCCGCGTGTAGGACCGGGCGGACAGGCGCATTGCCGCGCTGGCCTGCATCAGCAAGGCACGGCCTGCCTCGTCTGGTGTTGCGTAAGCTTCCAGCGCTTCGCCTTCCAGTTCGGCATTGGAGCGGATACCGCGCGCCGTTTGCCGCGCACGGGCAGCAGCCACGCGGGCCGCCACCTCGGCGCTGCCCTCGGCGGGCGGAGGCAGCGCCAGATCGACGGCGGAGACGGGATCGACCTCGACATGAAGATCAATCCGGTCGAGCATCGGGCCGGACACGCGCATCTGGTAATCGGCGGCGCATTTGGGCGCGCGGCTGCAGGCCAGCGCCGCATCGCCCAGATGGCCGCAGCGGCACGGATTCATCGCCGCCACCATCTGCACCCGCGCGGGGAAGGAGACGTGCGCATTGGCCCGCGCCACATCGACGCGCCCTGTCTCCAGCGGCTGGCGCAGCGAATCGAGAACGGCGCGCTGAAATTCGGGAAGTTCATCAAGGAACAGCACGCCCAGATGCGCCAGGCTCACCTCGCCCGGCCGCACCCGCAGGCCGCCGCCGGTCAGCGCGGCCATGCTGGCCGAATGGTGCGGCGCGCGGAAGGGGCGGGTGCGGCTGATCCGCCCGCCTTCCAGCGTGCCGGCAACGCTTGCCACCATGCTCACTTCCAGCGCTTCGGCGGGGCTTAGCGGGGGGAGAATGCCGGGAAGGCAGCTTGCCAGCAGGCTTTTGCCCGCACCCGGCGGCCCCACCATCAGCAGATTGTGTCCGCCCGCCGCCGCGATTTCCAATGCGCGTTTGGCGACCTCCTGCCCTTTGACCTGCTTGAGATCGGGGCCGAAGCCCGCCTCCTCCACTTCGCCAGGGGCCGGATCGGGCAGGCGCGATGTGCCTTTCAGATGGCCCAGCAGGCTGACAAGATCGGGCGCGGCCAGCACCGGCACGCCGCTGGCCCAGCGCGCCTCCGCCCCTTGCGCGGCGGGGCAGATCAGGCCGAGTTCGGCTTCTGCGGCGTGCATGGCGGCGAGCAGCACACCGGGCGAGGCGACAATGCGCCCGTCCAGCGCCAGTTCGCCCACGGCCAGAAAATCCGCGAGCTGTTCGGCATCGGCCACGCCCATCGCCGCCAGCAGCGCCAGCGCAATCGGCAGGTCGTAATGGCTGCCTTCCTTGGGCAGATCAGCAGGCGACAGGTTGATCGTGATCCGCTTGGGCGGCAGCGCCAGCCCCATTGCGGCAAGCGCGGCCTGCACCCGCTCGCGGCTTTCGCCCACCGCCTTGTCGGGAAGGCCAACGATGGCAAAGCGCGGCATCCCGGCGGCCACCTGGCACTGCACTTCCACCTCCCGCGCGTCGAGGCCCAGATAGGCAACCGTTCTGACAAGCGCGATCAAAGCCAATTCTCCTGAACTCACCTGCCTGATAGCGCGGCCAGAGGTGATGTCGAGCGCCCATGTCGCGCAGCAAGCATGGTAAATCGCGCAAAAACCGCGTTTGTTTACGCTTGCGAAGGGGCGCGGGCGCACTCGTGGTTTCATGCGCTGCCTTGTCCTCCTGCTTGCCGCCTTCGGTCTGGGTGTGCCCGCCCCTGCGGTGGCGCAAACCTATGTGTATGAGGAGGTGGTCGAGAGTTGGGTGGATGTCGCTGCATCCCGCTTTGTCTCGCCGCAATTGGCGATGGTGGAGCAAGGCGCGTTGGCTGCCTTCGGCCCTTTCCGCGTCGTGAGCGAGAGCCGGGCCGCACTGGTCGGCATTACTGACGAGAACAGCCCTGCGCAGTTTGCCGCGATGATGGCGGCCTATCCGGGGATTGTCACGCTGGACTTCATTGAATGTCCCGGCACGCATGATGACCGGGCAAATCTGGCGCTGGGCCGGATGATCCGCGCACGCGGGATCGCTGCCGTGGTGCCTGAAGGCGGATCGGTGCGGTCGGGCGCGGTGGAACTGTTTCTGGCCGGAGCCACGCGTCAGATTGCCGACGGGGCCGAATTTGCCGTTCATGCATGGCTCGATGATCGGGGGCTGGGCGCATGGGATTACGCACCCGATTCGCCGGAACACCAGAAGTATCTTGCCTATTACCGCGAAATGGGGATGGCCGCCGAAGATGCCGCGCGCTTCTATGCGATGACCAATTCGGTGCCGTTCGAAACCGCACTGTGGCTGGACGGGGTGGAAATGCGCGGCTGGATCGGAATGCCTGCGCAATCTGTGGCAGAAGCGCCGCGCCTCGCCTATGCCGATGTCCCGCTGGCCGAGCCTGTCCGGCTTGACTTGGAGATGGCTCTCAACTAATCGCGCCCGTCTGTGATGGTCGCCCGTGCCGGCGGCCCGATTTGTTTTGGATTTAAGGGAACCGACCCATGAAGCGCACTTTCCAGCCGAGCAACCTTGTGCGTGCTCGCCGTCACGGCTTCTTCGCCCGCAAGGCTACTCCGGGTGGCCGCAAGGTGCTGCGCGCCCGTCGTCGCCGCGGCCGCAAGACGCTCTGCGCCTGATTCGCGTGTCGCTTGCCCCTTTGGGCAAGTGATTCTGCGCCATTGGCCAATCATGCAAACGGGTCGCCCTGTGCGGCCCGTTTTCTTTTGTCGTGATTCTTTCGTATCCGGGGCCGCGTGACGATCAGTGTTCTCACAAGGCGGGCGGATTTCCTTGCCGCCAATCGGGGCTTGCGCAATGCGCGGCCCGGATTCGTGCTGTTGACGCGCCCGAATGACGGGCGCGGCATCCGCTTTGGCATCACCGTGACCAAGAAGATCGGCAACGCCGTGGTGCGCAACCGGATGAAGCGCCGTTTCCGCGAATTGCTGCGCGATGCGCTACCCACCGAAGGCCTGCCCGATCACGACCACGTATTGATCGGGCGCGAAGGCGGGGTCGAGCGCGATTTTGCCCGGCTGCGGCTGGAACTGCACCACGCGCTGGCCGACGCAGCGGCAGGCAAGGGTGACAAGGCGCGATCCCCGCGCCCACGCGGACAACAGGTGCGCCGGTGAAGCAGATCCTGATTCTCATCGCCCGCTTCTGGCAGCTTGGCCCCAGCCGCATCCTCCCGCCCACCTGCCGCTATCAGCCCAGTTGCAGCCAGTATGCGATCGAGGCGCTGCAAAAGCATGGTGCAATCAGGGGTGGATGGCTGGCGGTTAAGCGTCTATTGCGCTGCCACCCCTGGGGGGGGCATGGCTACGACCCGGTGCCGTGACGGCTCGGATGGATCACTAGCGGACGGAAAAGACAGACCTTGCAGAACCAGCGTAACATCATCCTCGCCGTGGTGCTGAGCCTTGCCTTGATCCTGGGATGGGATCTGGTGATGACCCGTTTCTTCCCGCCGCAGGTGGAAGCCCCCGTGCAAACGGCAACGCAAACCGTGCAGGGGCCGTCGGGCGAGCAGATCCCCGCCGATGCACCCGATCTGGTGCGCGACCTCGATGCCGCGCTGGCCAGCGCCGGCCGCATACCGATCGACGCGCCAGAGATCGCCGGCTCGATCAATCCGGTAGGCGCGCGGGTGGACGATATCGTTCTCAAGACGCACCGCACCAGTGTGGCGCGTGACAGCGGCCCCATTCGTCTGTTCGCCCCCCATGGCACGCAAAGGCAGCATTTCGCCCGCTTTGACTGGGTGGGCCAGGGCGTGAAAGTGCCCGATGCGCAGACCGAATGGACCGTGACCAGCGGCGACCGGCTGACGCAGGAAACGCCCGTCTCGCTCAGCTGGGACAACGGGCAGGGGCAGATCTTCGGCCTGACTTTCGCGATTGACGAGCATTATATGCTCACCGTCACGCAGACGCTGACCAACCGGGCAACCGGTTCGATCGCGGTGCGCCCGCGCGGCATTATCAACCGCACCAGCGTGGGCGCCGATCGCAGCACGTTCAACGTCCATTCCGGGCCGATCGCCGCGCTCGACAACACGGTGAATTTCGATTGGGATTACAGCGAAGTCACCGAAAACAACGGGCAGGTGAACCTCCCCGGCCGCCCGGACTGGGTGGGCTTTACCGACATCTACTGGATGAGCGCGCTGATCCCGCAGCCCGGCCTTGCCACGCAGGCAAGCTTTGCCGAAGCCGGGCGCGACCGCTATGCCGCCGTGCTGCTGTATGACACGGTGACAGTGCCCGAAGGGCAGATGGTCACATACACCAGCCGCCTTTTTGCCGGCGCCAAGGAAAGCAATGTCCTGCGCGCCTATGAAGCCGAAGGCGTGGCGCGCTTTGGCCTCGCAATCGACTGGGGCTGGTTCCGTTTCATCGCCTGGCCGATGTGGTGGCTGCTGACGCATCTGTTCAATCTGGTGGGCAATTTCGGTCTCGCGATCATCTGCCTCACGATCATCGTGCGCGCGATCATGTTCCCGATTGCGCAAAAGCAGTTCGCCAGCATGGCCGCGATGCGCGCGGTGCAACCCAAGATGAAGGCGCTGCAGGAACGCTACAAGGACGACAAGCCGCAGCTGCAACAGCAGATGGCCAAGCTGTACAAGGACGAGAAGATCAACCCGCTGGCCGGATGCCTGCCGATCTTCCTGCAAATCCCGATCTTCTTCGCGCTGTACAAGGTGTTGCTGCTGGCGATCGAGATGCGGCACGAGCCGTTCTATCTGTGGATCAAGGATCTGTCCGCGCCCGATCCGGCCAAGATCCTCAACCTGTTCGGCCTGTTGCCGTTTGATCCGCCGGGTTTCCTCGGCATCGGCGTTCTGGCGGTGATTCTGGGCCTGACCATGTGGTTGCAGTTCAAGCTGAACCCGGCCGCGATTGATCCGGTGCAGCAGCAGATCTTCATGATCATGCCGTGGGTGCTGATGTTCGTGATGGCACCTTTTGCCGCGGGCCTGCTGCTTTACTGGATCACCTCCAACATCCTGACGCTGGGGCAGCAGAAATATCTGTATTCCAAGCATCCGCAGCTGAAAGCGCAGGCGGAAAAGGATGCCGCCGATCGCGAGCGTGCCGCCACACGCGACAAAAAGGCGTGAGGCGGAGATTGTGAGCGAGAGTGACGATCCGCACGACGCCGATCTGACAGAAGAAGCGCGCCGTCTGTTTGCGGGCCGCGTGGAGTTCCTGCTCTCCGCTCCCTCGCTGCAATTCCTGCCCGATGCTGATTTCCCGGAAGTCGCCTTTGCCGGCCGGTCCAATGTCGGCAAAAGTTCGCTCATCAACGCGGTGACGGGGCGCAAGTCCATCGCCCGCGCCTCGGTCACGCCGGGCCGCACGCAGGAGCTGAACTTCTTCGAAGTGGGCGAGCCGACGCAGTTCCGGCTGGTGGATATGCCGGGCTACGGCTTTGCCAAGGCGCCGGTGAAAGTGGTGGAACGCTGGCGCAACATGGTGCGCACCTTCCTGCGCGGCCGGGTGCCCTTGAAGCGCGCGCTGGTGCTGGTCGACAGCCGCCACGGGCTGAAGGACACTGACCGCGAGATGATGAAGATGCTGGACGAGGCGGCGGTGGGCTATCGCCTGGTGCTGACCAAGGCGGACAAGGTGAAGGCGAGCGAGCTGGCCGCAGTGGCGCAGAAGGTGGCTGAGGAAGCGCGCAAGCATTCCGCCGCGCATCCCAATCTGCACATCACCTCTGCCGAAAAGGGCATGGGGATTGCAGAGCTGCGCGCCGCGATCCTGGCTGACATCCGCAGCTGAGCCGCGCCTGGCCGCAATGGAAAAGGGCGCCCCGAAGGACGCCCTTATCAAGAAGCCCAAAATTCAAAACTTAAGAGCGGCCGCCGAACAGCCAATCCCAGAAACCACGGCTCATTGCCCGTCTCCTTTGTTAGACGGGTTTGCAATGCATTAACCAAGTTTGTTTGTAAAGTTTAAACCATGTTCTGGCGTCGAATTTCCGGTGCAAGGCGCTGGAAATGGTCAATTTCCTCCAATGTGACGGGGCGGGATATGCCAAAGCCCTGCGCAACCACGCAGCCCATCTCGCGCAGAATCGCCAAAGTAGCCTCGTCTTCAACCCCTTCGGCCACCACGATGATTCGCATTTCCCTGCCCAGTGCCAGCACGCTGCGCAGGATGGCGGCGGCCTTGGGATCGTCCTTGATGGCCGAGGTGAACAGGCGATCCACCTTGATTTCGGTAAAGGGCAGGCGCAGCAGCGCTTCGAGGCTGGCTGCCCCCACACCGAAATCGTCCATCGAAATCTTCGCGCCCAGCGCACGCAGTTCGCCAAGGATCTCGGCGGCGCGCTCGTGATTCGAAATGCGATAGGTCTCGGTGATCTCCAGGGTCAGCAATTGCGGGTCAAAACCGGTTTCGGCGAGTGTCTCCTGCACCATGCGCACGATGTCGCGTTCATGCACCAGCGTGGCCGAGATATTCACCGCAACGGGGAGCGCGGTCCCCTGTGACGCCAACCGTGTGCCGGCAAGGCAGGCCTGCGTCAGGACATGGCGCGTCAGATGGCTCATTCGTCCGGCATTCTCGCACTGGCGGATGAAGTGATCGGGCGGGATCAGACCCTTGACCGGATCGCGCCAGCGGACCAGCGCTTCCACCCCTACCAGTTCGCCGGTCTGCACCAGCACCTTGGGCTGGAAGATCGTGTAGATCTCGCCATTGGCCAGCGCGGCATCGATCCGGGCCTGCAGCGAAATGCTCCAGATCAGATCCTCGTCGCTTGCCAGTTCGGCAATCACCACCGGTTCATAGGTTTCGGTCGTGCGCTCGGCCGCTTCCACAGCCGCTGCAAGGCGGCGGCTGACCGCAGGGCTGGGCGTGATGTCGACGCCGAAGGTGATGCCGACATCGACCTGGGTATTTCCAACCTGAAGCGGAGACGCGAACAGGGCCCGCAGGCCCTCAAGATGTTCGCGGATGAGCGCCGGTTCCTTTTCGGGGAACGTCCAGGCAATCGAATGGCCTGGCCCCAGATAGATGGTCGCGTCCTTCTTCGCCGCTTTCAGCCGGGTCACGATGCGCAGGATATACTGGGCATGGAGATCGGTCGGCAGCGTTTTGCGCACTTCTTCGAAACGGTGGATGCGGGCCACGATAATGGCTGGCACCGTGATGGCGGTGTCCTTGTTGGTTTCAAGAGCGGCAAAGGTGGGCAGGCCCGTGTCGCTGTCGACCATGCGGTAATTGCGGCGCCACTTGGCCCATATCCGCATCGCGCCAAAGAGGGCCAGCAGAACCAATCCGCCCACGATGCTCATCATGATCCCTTGCAGGGCAGCGATATACAGCGCCACCGGCAGGGAGAATATAAGTGCCGTGTAAGCAGCATAGCGAAACCGGGCCACGGAAATCTTGGCGATCAGCATTAGCAGGACGAGCACCACAAGCGCCGCGACCTGACTTTCAATATTCTGGAGGAAGCCTGATTTCAGCGTTTCGGCAGCGTAGATGTCGCCATAGGCACCGGGAACGTCGACTTCGCCGGGAATGTTGAAAGCGTGCCGGTCTTTGGGGTCGGCATTGCCGATAACCACGTCCTTGCCGGCAAGTTCAACCGGAAGTTCGCGGCGAGAACCAAGGGGCCCGGTTGCCTGGACCAGTTCGGAAAAGCGATAGCTGGGTATGGACGAGCGGCGGAAGCCGTAGTTTATGCGAAACTCGCCCTGTGTCCTGCTGATGCCGGCAAGCGACGCAGCCACACTGGGCAAACGGTATCCATTGCCTTCGAGTGAATAAGGCATATCCCAAGAAAAGCCGAGCATATTGCGCCAGCGGTCTGCTCCTACCGTGGGGACGCCCGCACCGATCGCAGAGGCCGGGGGAACAAGCGCGCGATCCCCGTCCATACCGCTTACCATCGATTCAACGATAAACGCCCGTCCCTCATACGCCCGCAGCGCCTCGTTCAGCCGGCGGTCGGCTGCGGGGGACGATGGTGCGTCGAGCTGGGTGGAAACATAGACCCGATCCACCCCGGCTTCGCGCAGACGGTCGAGCAGGCTGGCAAGTTCGGTGCGCCGGTTCGGATAGGCCGGATCGCCCAGATCAGCGGTGGAACCCACAAAGGCGATGTCGCCCGACGCATCGAATTGCGCCACGCGCGCCTGCATGGTCCAGTTGAGCTGATCGAGCGGAAGAAGCAGGGTCGACATCGCCAGCACAAGCGCAATGATCCCTGCCCAGGAGGCATGGCGGATCCGCTCCGAGGCGCTGTTGCGGTCCCTGCCGGGGGTCATGGTGTGCCTTGCGTTTACCCTTATTGCCGGTTCGCGTAGCCGGAGTTGCGCTTTTCTAGGGGCTGGATGGTAAACAAACCCCTTAACCGGGCTTGTGCGTGGAGTGACCGGTTAACCTTTGCCCAGGCTTAACCTTCGCCGTTCAGGCTCGACAGGGAATGGGTGAACGGGTAGGCCTGCCCTTCCACTAACCCGCCGGCACCGGGAACCACGCATGAAGCTGATTATCGGCAACAAGACCTATTCCAGCTGGAGCTTGCGCGGCTGGCTGGCAGCCAGGCAATCGGGCCTGCATTTTGAAGAGCTTACCGTCCATATCGACGGGGATGACTGGCAGGCGATGAAGCGCGAGCAGGGCGAATTCCGGCCCTCTGCCGGCAAGGTTCCGGTGCTGTGGGATGGCGATGTGGTGGTGTGGGACAGCATGGCCATCATGGAATATCTGAGCGACAAGGTGGGGCGTGATCGCTTCTGGCCCAAGGACGATGCCGCCCGCGCCATGGCCCGTTCGATGGTGGCGGAAATGCATTCCTCCTACCTCCCGCTGCGTCGCCAGTGCCCGATGAACATCCGCCGCCGAATCGAGATCGAGCTGAATGACGAGACGCGCGCCAATATCGTGCGCATCCTTGGCCTGTGGGCCGAGGCGCGGGCGCGCTTCGGCAAGGGCGGGCCGTTCCTGTTCGGCACTTTCTGCGCCGCCGACATCTTCTATGCGCCCGTGGTCAGCCGCTTCATCACCTATGGCATCGGTGTGCCCGGCTTTGCGCAGGCCTATATGGAAGCGATCTGGGAGCATCCCTGGATGCAGGAATGGGTGAACGGCGCGCTGGCCGAAGAATGGCAGATCGCACAATTCGAGGTGAGCGCCGACTGATGGCCGATCCGGTTGACCTGACAAAGCGGCTGATCGCGTGTGAAAGCGTGACGCCGGCCACCGGCAGCGTGTTCGATTGCCTCGAAGCCATGCTGCTCCCGCTGGGCTTTGCCGTGCATCGTTTCATCGAAGGCGTGGGCGAAGAAGCGAGCGGCGCGGGGCCGGTTGAAAACCTGTTTGCCGTGCGGCGCGGCCCTGCGGGATCGCGCCATTTCGCCTTTGCCGGGCATCTGGATGTGGTGCCGCCGGGCGAGGGATGGACGGGGGACGCCTTTGCGCCCGAAGTGCGCGGCAATCTGCTCTATGGCCGGGGCGCGGTGGACATGAAGGGGGCGATCGGCTGCATGGTTGCCGCCGTGGCGGACATTCCGGCTGACGCGGGCACGATCGGCCTGATCATCACCGGGGACGAGGAGGGCGTGGCGCTGTTCGGCACGCGCGCGCTGATGGACCGGATGGCCGAATTGGGCGAGGCGCCCGACCTCATCCTGGTGGGCGAGCCGACCAGCGTTCACCGCCTGGGCGACATGATGAAGATCGGCCGCCGGGGCTCGCTCAATTGCTGGTTCGTGGTGGAGGGGCGCGAGGGGCACGTCGCCTATCCGCATCTGGCCGACAATCCGCTGCCGCGCCTTGTCAGCCTGCTGGCCGATCTCAATGCGATGGAACTCGACGAAGGCACCGACTGGTTCCAGCCGAGCAACCTCGAAATCACCGATATTGCGGTAGGGAACAAGGCCACCAATGTGATCCCCGCCCGCGCCACGGGCCGCATCTCGATCCGTTTCAACGATCGGCATTCGGGCGCTGGCCTTGTGGCACGGCTGGAGGAGATCGCCGCACGGCACGGGGCCATCGCCCGCCCGGTCATTTCGGGCGAACCCTTCCTGACCCCGCCGGGCGACTTTTCCGCGCTGATCGCCGATGCGGTCGAGGCCGAGACCGGCATCCGCCCCGAACCTTCGACCAGCGGCGGCACTTCGGATGCCCGCTTTCTCAAGAGCATTGCGCCCGTGATCGAGTTTGGCCTGTGCAACGCGACCATGCACAAGCGCGACGAAGCGGTGGCGCTGGAGGATCTGGCCGTGCTGGCGCGCATCTACCGCCGAATCGCGCTGGCCGCGCTGGCGGCCTGAGCGGCGGGCCTACGACAGACCGCGCATGACACGATCCGCCCGCCTCTGTTAGGCTGGCGCAAACGGCCCTGACCTTGAAGGAATTGCCATGCTGCGCAAATGGTTTGCCACCCCCTTGTGGAAGCGCGTGATCGCGGCATTGGTGCTGGGCATTGCCACCGGCTTCATCTGGGGGCCGGAAGCGGAAAGCATCAAGTGGATCGGCGATGCCTTTGTGCGTGCGATCCGGATGCTGGTGGTGCCGCTGGTGTTCCTGTCGCTGGTGGCGGGCGTGGCCTCCATCGGGGACTTGCGAAAGCTGGGCGCGGTCGGCTGGCGGGCCATGCTGCTGTTCGTGGTGACGGGGCAGATCGCCGTGTGGCTGGGGCTGGGGCTGGGCACGTTGTTCGCGCCGGGCAGCGGGCTGGATACCACTGCGCTCAACCCCGGCCCGGTGCCGGAACCGGCCACCACCAGTGCGGTGGACATGGTGCTCTCGATCATTCCCGATAACCCGGTGGCGGTTATGGCGGATGGGCAGGTGCTGCCGCTGATCGTGTTTGCGCTGCTGGTGGGAATCGGCATCGTCATGGCGAAGGAGCAGGGTGAGCCGCTTGCCCGCCTGTTCGACAGCGGCGCGGTCGTGATGCAGAAGGTCACCGGCATCGTGATGGAATTGACGCCGTTTGGCGTGTTCGCGCTGATGGCGTGGGTGGCGGGCACGCTGGGGCTGGATGCACTGTCGGCGCTGGGCCAACTGGTGTTGCTCAATTATCTGGGCTGTCTGCTGATCATCGGGCTGATGTATACGGCGATTGTGCGCCTGTTGGCGGGCCTGCCGGTGATCGCCTTTTTCCGCGGCATCGTGGACGCGGCGGCGGTGGCCTATTCCACCGCATCGTCCAACGCCGCCCTGCCGGTGACCTTGCGCTGTGCGCAGCGCAATCTGGGCGTCAGCCGCCCGACATCGAGCTTCGTCATCTCGCTGGGCGCGACCATCAACATGGATGGCACCGCGATGTATCTGGGCCTTGCCACCATCTTCGGCGCACAGATTTTCGGCGTGGACCTGACTTTTGCCGATTACCTGCTGATTTCGGTGCTGGCGACGGTGGGATCGGTGGGTGCGGCGGGCATTCCGGGCACGGGCCTGATCATGATGGCGCTGGTGTTTGGCGCGGTGGGCGTGCCGCTGGAAACCATCGCCTTTGTGGCGGGCGTTGACCGGATCATGGACATGATGCGCACCGCCACCAATGTGACCGGCGACAGCGCGGTGACCGTGGCGGTTGCCACCATGACGGGCGAGATCGACCGCGCCGAGATGATCAGCGCGGACGATATCTGATCAGCGCGGCTGCCCGGTCAGTTCGATCGGCACGAAGGGGCCAAGCCCGCAGGTCACCCCGTCAATCCCGTTGCCGGTAATCACGCGGATCATATCCAGACGGCACAATTGCCCGGTCGATACCTGATAGGCAAAGCGCCGTTCAAACCCCAGCGACCCGCAGCGCGCGGGCAGGGTGTTGCGGTAAATCGTGTTGTTCCGCATATGAAAATCGATCGTGTAATCGTCATGCACCTGCGTGCGTTCGATCCGGTCAAGCGAGACGCAGTTGACCGGCTCGCCCACGACTTGCGCTTGCGGCGCGCGGATCACGTCGCGCTCATCGGCCGCCTCGCCTCTGGCGCAGGCTCCCAACGTGAGAAGGGCCAGAGCGGCCAGCGATGCAGTGGCAATGCGTGCAGTCATGTCCATGTCCTCCTATGCCCCATAGGACGGAGTCAGGGTACCGGAACCTTTGCCGCAGCTGTTCGAGGTGCGGCGGTCTTGGGCTTGTACCGGCACAGATCGGCCAGTTTGCAGCGCCAGCATTCGGGCGTGCGCGCCTTGCAGACATAGCGGCCGTGCAGGATCAGCCAGTGATGCGCGTGGAGGCGAAAGGGGGCGGGGACGCGCTTTTCCAGCTTCGCCTCCACCTGATCGGGCGTCTTCCCCCTTGCCAGCCCCGTGCGGTTGCCGACGCGGAAGATGTGAGTATCCACCGCAAAGGTTTCCTGCCCGAACCAGCAATTGAGCACGACATTGGCGGTCTTGCGGCCCACGCCGGGCAGGGTAACCAGTTCCTCGCGCGTGGAAGGCACTTCGCCGCCGAACCGCTCCACCAGCAGGCGGGCCATTTCCATCACATTCTTCGCCTTGGAATTGAACAGGCCGATGGTCTTGATGTGCTCGCGCAGCCCCTCTTCGCCCAGATCGAGCATATCCTGCGGTGTCTTTACGCACGCAAACAGCTTGGCGGTGGCCTTGTTCACCCCCACATCAGTTGCCTGCGCGGACAGGGTGACCGCGACAAGCAACTGGTAGCAATTGCCATATTCCAGCTCGGTCTGCGGCGCGGGATCATCTTCGGCCAGACGGCGGAAGAATTCGAAGATTTCGTCCCTTGTCATGGCAGCGGCTTACAGTCCCAGCACCTCGGCCATGGAATAGCGGGCCGGCGGCTTGCCAATCAGCCAGGCGGCGCCTTTCACCGCGCCATGGGCAAAGATCATGCGGTTTTCGGCGCTGTGGGAAAGGGTGATGCGTTCCTGATCGCCCGCCAGGATCACGCTGTGTTCACCCGCCACCGTGCCCCCGCGCAGCGCGGCAAAGCCGATGGCGCCCGCCGCGCGCGCGCCGGTATGGCCGTGGCGTCCGCTTGTCGTATGACTGGCCAGATCAATG
This sequence comes from Alteraurantiacibacter palmitatis, assembly GCF_037154115.1. NCBI lineage: Bacteria > Pseudomonadati > Pseudomonadota > Alphaproteobacteria > Sphingomonadales > Erythrobacteraceae > Alteraurantiacibacter > Alteraurantiacibacter palmitatis. Next base: position 151,766 of record NZ_JBANRO010000001.1, read on the forward strand.
CCGCGCCCGCGCGCCGCCGCCTCGCCCAGCAGGATGGCGGTGCCGCTGGGCGCGTCCACCTTCATGCGGTGATGCATCTCGACAATCTCGATATCCCAATCCGGCCCCAGCCGCGCGGCGGCTTCCTGAACCAGATGGGCGAGCAGCGTGACCCCCAGCGAGGTATTGCCCGTTTGCAGCACCGGCACTGCGCGCGCGGCGTTTTCGATGGCGGCGTGGTGGGCAGCTTCCAGCCCCGTGGTGCCGATCAGTATGGGGATGCCCGCCCCAATCGCCGCGTGCAGATTGCCTTCCAGCGCAGGCGGCGCGGAAAAATCCACCAGCACATCGCTGCCATCCGCCAGCCGCGCGACATCCTCGCCCCGGTCCACCCCGCCAGCAAGCTGGTGCCCCGCCGCCGCGATCGCATCGCGCAGCGCCTGCCCCATGCGCCCTTCGCTGCCGATAATCCCGATGCGTGCCATTTGAAAAATCCCTTTCTTCCTGCTTCATGGTGCCAATGAACGATATCCGCAACATCGTGATCCTGACCGGCGCGGGGATAAGCGCCGAAAGCGGCCTCAAGACCTTCCGCGCCGATGACGGTCTGTGGGAAGATCACCCGGTAGAGGAAGTCGCCACGCCAGCGGGTTTCGCGCGCGATCCCGATCTGGTGCAGCGCTTCTACGACGAGCGGCGCGCGCAGGTGATGGCCGCCAATCCCAATGCCGCGCATCTGGCGTTGGGGCGGCTCGACAGCGAATGGCGGCCCGAACGGCAAAGGGGCAACCTGCTGATCGTGACGCAGAATATCGACGATCTGCACGAACGCGGCGGTGCGCGCCGCGTGCTGCATATGCACGGGGAAGCGCTGTCGGCCTGGTGCACCACCTGCGATGCCCGCCACCCCTGGCGCGCGACTTTGCGCAACGGCCCCCCGTGCCCGGATTGCGGGATGGCGAGCTTGCGCCCCGACATCGTCTGGTTCGGGGAAATGCCCTATCAGATGGAGCGGATTTACCGCGCGCTTGCCGAGGCCGATCTGTTCGTCTCCATCGGCACCAGCGGCGCGGTCTATCCCGCGGCCGGTTTTGTGCAGGAGGCCGCGCGGGCGGGTGCGCGCACGCTGGAACTCAATCTGGAGGAGAGCCTGGGCAGCCGCTTCTTTGACGAGACACGGCTGGGCAAGGCCAGCGATCTGGTGCCCGCTCTGGTCGAGGAATTGCTCGCTCAAGCCTGATAGGCGGCGAGGAATGGCTCCAGATGCGCGCGATAGGGGGCTGCCGCGCCAATGCCCATCGGGCTGATCGGCTGGCGCACCTGCATCACGCTGGAGGTGGTGACGGCGCGGGTATTGCGGTGCGGGGCATAGACGGCGGGTTCGTCTGCCAGCCCGCAATGCGCCAGCAGGCGCGGGATGGTGCCCGCCGGATCGCGTGCCAGATCTTCGTAGCGCAGGACAAGCAGGCGATCCCCCAGCATATCCTGCCATCGCCGCCGCAAATCGTCCTCCAGCCGAAAGTGGTGGGCCATATCTTCCTGCCGGAAACGCCAGCGGAAATCGCCGTTGAACCAGTTGCGCAGGCACGACCAGGCGCAATCAAGCGGGTCGCGCACCAACCATACCAAAGGTGCCTGCGGCAGCAGCGCGGCGATGACGCCCATCATGCGGCTTGCTCCGATGGTTTTGTCTACCGCCCGCGCGCCGGGGGAAAAGCGTTCGTCCAGCCAGCGATGCCACAGGCGCGCCAGATCCGGCGCCGGATGCGCCTGAAGATGCGCCTTCACCGCATCGCCCGATCGGCCGCCTATATCCTGCACGAGAAGGCTCACCCGGTTGATTTCTGCCGCACCGGCAATGGTGCTGTGGCTGGTGAGGATTTGCGCTGTCAGCGTCGTGCCGCTTCGTGGCAGGCCGGTTACGAACAGGGTGCGGTCGGTCGGTTCCGTCTGCGTCCGGGCCAAGGCGGTCAGGCTGGCTGGATCAAATCCCGCAACGCTTTCGGCAGCCTCCTGCGCGGCCTGCCCGGCATCATAGGGGGCGGTGCGCCGAGCGAGTTCCGCGCTCTGGGCAAAGCAGGCAAAGGCCCGGTCATGCTCGCCCCGTTCCGCGAGCATCTTGCCCATGGCCTGAGCAAACAGGATGGCGTTGGTTTCGGAAAGGCCAGCATATTGTGCGCTTGCCATCGCAAGACGATCTGCCAGCACTTCCTCCTCGGCAAAGTTTACCAGTGTCGCCAGCGACAGCCAGCTGGGGGCCGAATGAGGGCGCAGGCGCACCGCTTCCTCCAGCAATTGGCGGGCTGTCTGCGGGTCGCCGCAATACAGCTCGGCCGTGCCGCGGCTATGCGCCAGGGCTGCCGGATCAAGCTGGCCGGCGGGAATCCCGCGCATGATGTCCAGCGCTTCGCCCCACAGGTCCATTTGGGCCAGCAGATGTGCGGCATTGTAGAGATTGGCAGCGCTGCGCCCCGTCTGGTCCAGATACAGGGCCATTAACCGCCGGGCCAGCGCGACTTCCGCCTGATTGCCCGCAATCCGCGCCAGCGCCAGCCATTGCGGTCCCATCGACGGGGCCAGGTTTTCCAGCTGGAGCAACAGCGCGACGATCCGGTCGCGTGCACCTTCAGCCAGCCTATCCCGCAAGTCGGCCAGCAGGCGCAGCGCCTGCGCCTGTTTGTCCTGTCCCGAACTGTGTTGCCTTGGCGGGGTCGGATTGCGGGAGTTGGCCAAGCGGTAAACCGGTTTCCAGTGGATCCAGATCAAGGCTCTTGCTTGCCGATAACAAGGCGGCAAGCCCGCAAATGTCGTAATTTGTCTCAACCGGTCGCAATTCCCCCTTGCACCGTTAGAAAGCTAACGGCACAATCTGACACATTGGGAAGCAAATGAGAGCACCGCGCACCAAAAGCAGCGGGCCCATTCATTCGGGGAGGGGGACAATTCGGACAGTGGTCGACAGGCGCGCCGATGGAAATGCTGTGGCGCGGCAGGGGGATTATCCCTTCGCCATAAGGGCCCAGTTCCTGCGCGAATGGCAGGACGGCGTTATGCCTGGCCAGGTGCCGGGTTTCGAGCTTATGCCGGACACTCCAGACACAGGGGAAACACCCCAGGCTCGCAAGAAGGCGTGGCGACAGGCCGATCTCAAACGCGCGATCGGTGCGGCCCGGCAGGCGGGCTTGCAGCAATACAGGGTGGAAATCGGCCCCGACGGGACGATCGCCATTGTGGTCGGGGCAGCCTCTCCCGATGGCGCGGTGGAGGCCTTCCGGCAGGATTGAACCCCCTGCCGGAAGGGCACTTGCGACGCCTTATCCGGCGTTGGCGATGAATCCGTGCATCCGCAGCCAGGCGGCGAAGGCTTCGAACCAGCCGGTGCTGGTGGTGGTCTTGGGATACATCCCGAAGCCGTGGCCGCCCTGTTCGTAATAGTGGAATTCCACCGGCCGCCCGGCATCGCGCCAGCTTTCCACCAGGCCAAACCCGGTATTGGGGAACAGCGGATCGTCCACCGCCAGCGCAATGAACAGCGGCGGCGCATCAGCGGCCACCGCCTGCGCGTTCATCGGGCCGTAGATATTGCCGAGGAATGCGGGTCGCGCCTCAGCCACACCCTCCTGTGTCGCCATGGTGAGGCGCGCACCGGCGGAAAAGCCGATCATGCCGATCTTGTCAGGATCCACGCCCCATTCGGCAGCACGTGACCGCACCAGGGCAAAGGCAGCCCGCGAATCTTCCAGCTGCGGTTGCAGGGCGGCCAGCGCCTCTGCCGGGGTGGCGGGAGCAGGGCGCGGTTCGGGCCGCCAGTTGGCAAACACCTCCAGCGCTTCCGGCGTCTGGTTGAGGCGGTATTTGAGCACGAAGGCCGCCACGCCCCGATCCGCCAGCGCGCGGGCCACGTCCCAGCCTTCATTGTCCATCGACAGCGTGCGGAAGCCGCCGCCCGGTGCGACGATCACCGCCGCGCCAGTGGCCTTTGCCGGATCGGGCAGGAAAGGGGTGAGCGTTGCCTGCACCACATTGCGGGCAAAGCGGCTGCCATATTGCATATGCCAGCTTTCCGCAGCGGCAGCGCCGGGAAGCGTGCCTGTGCCAAGCGGGATGGCGGCAGGCTGATCGGGGATGGCAATCGCGGTCATCGCGTCATCCTGCGCCGCCACGGGCGCGGCGGACAGGGCCAGCGCCAGCGGCAAGAGCGCCATTCCAGTGCGGCGCAAGGCCTTGGCAAACAGCATCGAATCCTCCCTTGTTTTCAAGCAGGAGGCAGTATTACTCCGACAAATAGCCGGGTCAACCGCTGTGCTCAGCCGTGCGGCCCGCAGGCGCGGCAGGAGGGATCCTTGGCGATGCGCAGGCTGCGCATACCCGGTTTCAGCCCGTCGAGCAGATGCAACTGCCCCCATTGCGGATCGCCCATCGGTGCATCGCCCTTGACCGCCAGCAGCACGCGGATGGCCTGCAGCGCGGCAAAGGTCGCCGTCCAGCCCGCCATGGCGCCCAGCATCCCGTCTTCGGCGCAGGTGTCGCAATCCTCCGCATCGAAAGCATCGCCGACATAGCAACGGTAGCAGGGGCTTTCGGGCAGATGGCCCGCAAAGGCGCCGACCTGCCCCTGAAAGCGCCCGACCGCAGCGGACAGCAGCGGAACCCCGGCGGTCACGCAGGCATCGGATACGGCGAGGCGGGTGGCGAAATTGTCCGTCCCGTCGAGCACCAGATCGACGCCTGCCAGCATGGCGGGCGCGCTGGCGGGCGTGATGCGCGCATCGCTGATCGTCACGTCCAGCGCGCGGTCGAACCCGGCCACCCATTGCCGCGCGACCACCGCCTTGCCGTGGCCGATATCGCGCTCGGTATAGATCGTCTGGCGTTGCAGATTGCTGGCATCGACCGCGTCATCGTCCACCAGTGTCAGCCGGCCGATCCCCGCCGCGGCGAGATATTGCAGCGCGGGCGCGCCAATCCCGCCCAGCCCCAGCAGCAGCAGGTGCGATTCCGCCAGCGCCGCCTGCCCCGCGCCGCCCAGTTCGGGCAGCACGATATGCCGGGCAAAGCGTTCCAGCCTTTCGGGCGAAAGCGGGCGGTCGGTGGGCAGATTCATGCACAGCCTGTTGGCAGGCTGTGGACGCGCTGTCGATAGCCGTGCGCGCGGGCCGTCTACTGCGGTCGGGACGCCCGATTCACACCCGGTTCGTTGACCCCGATCGGCAGACTTGGCACGACAGCGCGGTTCACGCCCGGCTCGTTCACTCCGATCGCCCCCGCTGCGGGTGGAGGGGGAGCCTCTGCCGCCTCAACCGATTCGGCCGGTGCAGCATGGCTGGTGTCCGTGGAACCGGCCTGCGCGCCGCTATCGGCCGAAAGGCGCGCAACGCCTCCCTTGCCCACCACATAGCCGCGGTTATTGCCCTGCGCCGTGCGGGGCTGTTTGGTGGTCCGCTTTCCCTCGGTTACAGGCGATTGCGCGTTTGCCGCTTGCTGTGCCGAAGCAGGAGCCGCCAGTGCCAGGCTGGCGACAAGTGCGAAAAGCGCGTGCATTCTCATCCCCAATACCTCCGCTTTACCGATTATGCCGAGACGGTGGATTTCGCCACAGATGCGCTGAATTGCAGATGAATTCCGCCCGCACAGGGAGGTGGGGAAGCGTCGGTCAGCTTTCCAGCTGGCGCAGCAGGCTGCGCACATCGCCATCCATATCGGCATCGCGCTTGCGCAGATCCTCGATCAGCCGCACTGCGTGGATCACCGTCGAATGGTCGCGCCCGCCGAACTTGCGCCCGATTTCCGGATAGCTGCGCGGGGTGAGCACCTTGGCCAGATACATCGCCACCTGCCGCGGCCGCACCACGGCGCGCGCGCGCCGCTTGGAGGACATTTCCGCCCGGTCGATCCGGTAGAAATGGCAGACCGTGCGCTGGATCTCGTCAATCGTGATCCGGCGACGGTTGGCCGACAGGATGTCGGTCAGCTGCTCCTCGGCCAGTTGCAGGCTGACTTCCTGACCCGTGAGCTGGGCATAGGCGACCAGCTTGTTGAGGCCGCCCACCAGTTCGCGCACATTGCGGTTGATGGTGCGGGCCAGGAATTCGATCACATCGCCCGGCACATCGAGCGGGGCAAAGCGCGTCAGCTTGGATTCGAGGATCTGGCGGCGCAGTTCGATATCGGCAGGCTGGATATCGGCCACCAGACCCATCGACAGGCGGGACAGCAGGCGCGGTTCCACCCCGTCCAGCGCCTGCGGCGCCCGGTCGGCGGCAAAGACCAGCCGCTTGCCTTCGGCCAGCAGCGCATCGATCGTGTAGAGCAGTTCTTCCTGCGCGCTCGCCTTGCCGATGATGAACTGGATATCGTCCACCAGCAGCAGGTCGAACCCGCGCAGGCGCGACTTGAACTCCATCATCTCGTTCGATTTCAGCGCCTGCACGAACTCGACCATGAAGCGTTCGGCGCTGCAATAGAAGATGCGCGCGCGCGGATGCGCGGCGAGGTAATCGTGGCCGATCGCGTGCAGCAGATGCGTCTTGCCTTGCCCGGTCGCGGCCTTGAGGTAGAGCGGCGAGAATTGCGGCTTTTCCGCCTTGGCCATCCGTTCGGCCGCATTCTTGGCCAGCACATTCGTCGTGCCGGTGACAAAGGCGGCAAAGGTCAGCGAAGGGTCAAGCCCGACCGACGCAGTGAAGCCATCGTCGCCAATCGATTCCATCGCCAGCGTGGCATCATTGGCCGCGCGGTGGCCGAAGCCGTCTTCGCCGCGCAGATCAAGATCGGCCAGCTTGCGGCGGCCCGGATGCACCTTGATCGCGACATGGCGCACTTCGCTGCGCGCGATTTTCCACGCCAGCGAAAGCCGGTCGTGAAAACGGTCATTCACCCAATTGGCGGAAAAATCGGTGGGCAGGAACAGTTCCAGCGTGCCGGTCGCCTTGTTGAACGAGCCCAGCTGAATCGGCCGGATCCATTGCGTGAACAGCTGGTGGCCCAGATCCTTTCGCAGCCCCTGGCTGATATCGGCCCAGTCTGCCGCCAGATCCAACGCTTCCTGTTCTTCCATCTTCAATGCTGTCCCGTCACGCTGTGTTGGATAGGCTGCCGTCTGCTGGCGCGGTTGCGCGTCCGAATCGGAGGTGGGTCCACTCATCGGTGTGCCGGCGCACCTGCCAGCCGCGATCGGGTTCGTTCCTCCCACGGGAAGCGAAGTTCCGGTTTGCGGTCCCCTGCGAATCATAGCTGCCTTCAAGCCCCCAAATTTCCCTGCGATGCACGCCTGTGCAACGCCCCCGCTGCCTGTCCAAACCGTTTGCGCCAGCGCCCGATTGGCCCCTGTGCGCAGACACAACTTTCCCGTCCCGAAACGCCGCATGGGCGCATCAGTCCATCGATCCAAAGTCTCAATTGTAGATGGCCAGAACGAAAGCGTCCGGCCGAAAGCCTGTTATGGAGCAGCCGCGAAATGGGGCAAGGGGCGTGGTGTAAAAAAAGCTAAATATAGGGAGTTGACTCGAAGCAAACCCGCAGGCGTCCGTTCAAGTGCCTGATTCAGCGCAAAAGTTTTGTGACAGTCTTGCGAATCGCGAGAATACCTAGGGTTGCCGCACTGCGAAGGCGCTGCGTGCTGCGGATGCGAAAAGGGCCGGCGGCAAAAGCCCCGGCCCTTATCGCTTGCTGTTCCGAATCTGTTCCGCCCGGACGCTGCCGGGCAGGCGAATCGGCAGCCGAATTACAGCGCGGCGATTCGCTTGGACAGGCGGCTCAGCTTGCGGGCCACCGTGTTCTTGTGCAGCACGCCCTTGGCCACGCCGCGCGCCATTTCGGGCTGCGCCGCCTTGAACGCTTCGGCAGCGGCGGTCTTGTCCCCGGCGGTGCAGGCCGCTTCCACCTTCTTCACGAAAGTGCGGATGCGGCTGATGCGCGCGCCGTTGATTTCGGCGCGCTTTTCGTTGCGACGGATGCGCTTTTTGGCTTGCGGCGTATTGGCCATGTTCGTCCTTGTGTCGGGCCGCGAGGCGCGGCCGCTGTCGTGTCTGAATGAATACGGGTTCAAGCGGTTACCCGCCCGGAAAGCGCGCGCCTTAGCCGTGAGGCGGCGAATCGTCAACTCGTTTGGGATATTCCGGCTCCGCGGGCATTGGCCCACCCTATTTTTGGCACCTGGGGCAATACCAGGTGCTGCGTCCGCCCTGCACCACGCGGCGGATGGTGCCGCCATCCCCTGTCTGGCACGGCTCACCCTCGCGGCCATAGACGGCAAAGCGCGTGGCGAAATAGCCCAGTTGCCCATCGGGCCGCGCGTAATCGCGCAAGGTGGAGCCGCCATCTGCGATCGATTGCAGCAACACGTCGCGGATCGCGGGCACCAGCCGGGACAGGCTCGCGCGGCTGACTGTGCCGCCTGCCTTGAGCGGCGAAATGCCGGCACGGAACAGCGCTTCGCACACATAGATATTGCCAAGGCCTGCCACCACGCGCTGATCGAGCAGAAGCAGCTTTATCGCCTGCTTGCGGCCCGCCAGCGCGGCGCGCAGATAATCGGCGGTGAGCGCATCGCCCAGCGGCTCGGGCCCCATCGTCGCAAAGGCAGGCCAGGCCTCCAGCCGGGCGGTCTCGACCAGATCGACATAGCCAAAACGCCGCGCATCGTTGAGCGCAAAGCGGTGCTGCGCGGTTTCGATCAGCAGGTGATCGTGCTTCTCATCCACTTCCGGGTCGATCCGCCAGCGCCCGCTCATCCCCAGATGGAAGATGAAGGTTGATCCGCGATCCGTGTGGATCAGCCCGTATTTTGCGCGGCGCGACAGGCCGGTGACCACCGCGCCCGTCAAAACCTGCCCAAGCCCGGCGGGAAAGGGAAAGCGCAGATCGGGCCGGTTCACCTGCACGCGTTCAATGCGCTGCCCATCCAGAAAGCGCGCCAGCCCGCGCACGGTGGTTTCGACTTCGGGCAATTCGGGCACGGGGCTTCCCTTGGGCGGACAGGCGGAACAGGCAGGGCGGGCGAGGGCGACCTTTATCACTCTTTGATCGCGCGGCAATTGCCCCTAAGGCACCTCTCTATGAGCACAGATGCGCCCGATACCGTGTCCTTCGGATATGAAGACATTCCCGCCGCCGAAAAGGCCGCCCGCGTGGGCGAGGTCTTTGCCAATGTGGCCGCCAAATACGACATCATGAACGATGCCATGTCCGCCGGTATGCACCGGTTGTGGAAGGACAGGTTCGTGCGCCGGGTCAAACCGCAGCCGGGCGAGGCGATCCTCGACATGGCGGGCGGCACGGGCGACATCGCCTTTCGCCTTGCCGAAGCGGGCGCCGAAGTGGTGGTGGCCGATATCAACCAGGCCATGCTGGATGTGGGGCTGGAACGCGCGATGAAGCGCGGCATCACCGATCTGGTCTGGTCGTGCCAGAACGCCGAAAGCCTTGATTACATGGACCGGCAGTTCGACGCCTACACCATCGCTTTCGGCATCCGGAACGTAACGCATATCGACAAGGCATTGGCCGAGGCGCACCGCGTGCTGAAATATGGCGGGCGCTTCTTCTGCCTCGAATTCTCCACCATGACATGGCCCGGCGCGAAGGAAGCGTATGACTTCTATTCGCACAGGATCGTGCCGCAGATCGGCAAGGCCATCGCGCAGGACGAGGACAGCTACCGCTATCTGATCGAATCGATCCGCCGCTTTCCGCCGATGGGCGAGTTCGAAGGCATGATCCGCGCCGCCGGTTTCGCCAATACGCGCGTTGAACCGATCATGGGCGGGCTGGTTGCAATCCATTCGGGGTGGAAGGTGTGAGGCAGGCCGCGCACGCATGACCCGTCCTTCCACGCATATATTGCGGCTGCTCGGCTGGGCCCGCACGCTGGCCCGGCACGGCGCGCTGCGCGGGATCGAGCGTGATCCCAACACGCCGGCCCCGGTGCGCCGCCTTGTGCGCATCGCCCGTTTCGGCACGCGCCAGCCCGCCGTGCCCGATTACGCATCGGCCTTTCGCGCCATCGGCCCTGCCGCCATCAAGCTGGGGCAGACGCTGGCCACCCGGCCCGATCTGGTGGGGGATGAAGCGGCGCGCAATCTGCTGAGCCTGCAAGACAGCCTGCCGCCCGTGCCGTTCGACCAGATCGCCGCGCAGATCGAGGCGAGCTTTCAGCGCCCGCTCACCGATCTGTTCGCGCATATCGATCCCGATCCGGTGGGCGCGGCATCGATTGCGCAGGTGCACAAGGGCGTCACCACCGATGGCCGCACCGTGGCGATCAAGGTGCTGCGCCCCGGCATCCGGGAGAAATTCGCGCGCGATATCGCCACTTACGAATGGGCCGCTGCGCATCTGGAAGCGCTGGGGGGCGAAGCGTCGCGCCTGCGCCCGCAACTCACCATTGCCAATTTCAAGCGCTGGACCAACCGTGAACTGGACTTGCGGCGCGAGGCGGCTTCGGCATCCGAACTCGCCGGGGTGATGCGCGCCATTCCCGATTACCGCGTGCCCGACATTGATTGGGATCGCACCTGCGGCAAGGTGATGACGATCGAATGGATCGACGGGGTCAAGATCAGCAATATCGACGCGCTGAAAGCCGCCGGGCACGATCTTCCCGATCTGGCGCGGCGGCTGGTGCTGGCCTTCCTGACGCAGGCGATCAGCGCCGGGTTCTTCCATGCCGATATGCATCAGGGCAATCTGTTCGTGAAGGCCGACGGCACCATCGTCGCCATCGATTTCGGCATTATGGGCCGGATCGACCGGCGCGCGCGGCAATGGCTGGCCGAGATTCTCTATGGCCTGACCACCGGCAATTACCGCCGCGTGGCCGAAATCCATTTCGAGGCGCAATATGTGCCCAGCTACCATTCGGTAGAGGAATTCGCGACCGCCCTGCGCGCCGTGGGCGAACCCATGCGCGGCAAGCCGGTGTCCGAACTCTCGGTGGGCGCGATGCTGGACGGGTTGTTTGCCATCACCCGCGATTTCGATATGCAGACCCAGCCGCATCTGCTGCTGCTGCAAAAGACGATGGTGATGGTCGAAGGGATCGCCACCCAGCTCGATCCCGACATCAATATGTGGGACGTGTCCGCCCCGTTCGTGCGCAGCTGGATCCGCGACGAATTGGGGCCGGAAGCCGCGATTGCCGACCGCATCAAGACCGATACCGAAACGCTGCTGCGCGTGCCCGCCCTGATCCGCCGGCTGGAAGAAATGTATCCGCCCAAGGGCGGCGCGCCCGAACCGCCGCCCGTGCCCGATATCGAATTGCTGTGGGAGAAGCGGCGCGTGCCGCAGCGGCGCTGGCCGGGCTATCTGCTGGCAGCGGTGCTGGGGGCAGGCGCGCTGTGGGGCGCCATGGCGCTGGGCTGGATCGCCTGATCCGGCAGCTTCGCGTGCCAAGGCAAAGGCTTGGCAAATGCCGGGGCAGGGTGCAGGAAAGCCTATCTTAACCAAGATGCGCCAAGCATCGCGCGCAGATGAAGCCGGAGGGGCCGGGTAAGGACATGGACAAGCCACGCGTGCTTCTTGTGGTGGGCGGCGGAATCGCCGCTTACAAGAGCTGCGAACTCGTGCGCCTGATCCGCCGGGGTGGGGCCGATGTCACCTGCGTGCTCACCAATGGCGGCGCGCAATTCGTGACGCCTATGGCGCTGGCTGCTCTCAGCGGCAATCAGGTGCACACCAGCCTGTGGGATCTGAAGAACGAGGCCGAAATCGGGCACATCCAGCTCTCGCGCGAGGCTGACCTTGTCGTCGTGTGCCCCGCCACCGCCGATCTGCTGGCCAAGATGGCGGCGGGCATTGCCGATGATCTGGGCACCACGCTGATATTGGCGACCGACAAGCCGGTGATGGCGGTGCCGGCCATGAATGTGCGGATGTGGCTGCACGAGGCGACGCAGCGCAATGTCGCCTGGCTGGCCGACAGCGGCGTCAAGGTCATGCTGCCCGACGAAGGCGAGATGGCCTGCGGCGAATACGGCCCCGGACGCCTGCCCGATCCGGAAATGATCTGGCTCGAAATTGCCGACATTCTGGGCCTCGATCCCGGACTTGAGCCGGGCAGCGCCAGCCACGATGCCATTGCCGCCCATTTGCGCCGTCTGGCGGAGGAAGAGGCTGCCGAGGAAGACGCGGACGAGGATTTCGCTCCCGTCGATCCGCTGGCGGATGCACCCAAGACGAAAGCGGGCGGTCTGGGCGGCCTGATCGGCAACCTGATCCAGCGTTCGACCACGCGCCGGATTGCCGAGGACGAGGCCACCTATTCCGATATGGAGGATCTGCCCGAAGCGGCGGAACTCGATCCCGACTATATCGGCCCCGATCTGCCCGAACCCGATCCGTCGCTTGGCCCGGTGCTGGCAACCAAGGGCAGCGCCGTTGCCGCGCCGCCGACCGACCGCGAGGCGATCAACCACACGGTCAATCTGCGGCAGGCCGCGCCCCAGCCTTTCGAAGGCGAGGAGGCTGCCATTCCGGTCGTGCCGCTGGCCGAAATGCCTGTTGCCGCCCCTGCGCCCGCCATGGCCAAGGCCGCGGCGGAACCCCCCGGCCTGCCCCCTGCCTTCGCCGCGCTGGCGCATCAACCGCTGAAAGGGCGGCACCTTCTCATCACTGCCGGCCCCACGCATGAGGCGATCGACCCGGTGCGCTACCTCGCCAACCGTTCCTCCGGCAGGCAGGGCTTTGCCATTGCCGCGGCGGCGGCAGCGGCAGGGGCCAGGGTGACGCTGGTATCCGGCCCGGTGCATCTGCCCACGCCCGCAGGCGTCACCCGCATTGATGTGGAGAGCGCCGAGGAGATGGCGCAGGCGGTAAAGAAGGCGCTGCCCGCCGATTGCGCGATCATGGTGGCCGCTGTCGCCGATTGGCGCCCGCGCGAATATCAGGGCGAGAAGATCAAGAAGCGCGGCAGCGCGCCGCCCGCACTGATGCTGACCGAAAATCCCGATATCCTCGCCATGGTGGCGGCCAGTTCCAAGCGTCCCGATCTCCTGATCGGCTTTGCCGCCGAAACGCAGGACGTGGTCGAAAATGCGCGCAGGAAGCGCAAGAGCAAGGGCGTGGACTGGATCGTGGCGAACGATGTGTCCGGCGAAGTGATGGGCGGCACGCGCAATGCGGTGCACATCGTGCGCGAACGCCGCGTTGAAGATTGGGAGGAAATGGACAAGGACGAGGTCGCCGGTCGCCTGATCGCCGAAGTCGCCGACCATCTGGAGGCGGTGCATGGCTGATCAGGTTCCGGTAAAGATCCGCCGCCTGCCGCACGGCCACGGCCTGCCTCTGCCCGAATATGCCACGGCCGGCGCGGCGGGAATGGATGTCGTTTCGGCAGAGGCGCTGATCCTGCGGCCCGGAATGCGCCACGCGGTCGCCACCGGCTTTGCCGTAGCCATTCCAGCGGGTTACGAGATTCAGGTGCGCCCCCGCAGCGGCCTTGCGCTGAAGCACGGCATCACCGTGCCCAACACGCCGGGCACGGTTGACAGCGATTACCGGGGCGAGGTGAAGGTGATCCTCATCAACCATTCCACCGACAATTTCCCGATTGCGCGCGGCGACCGGATTGCGCAGCTGATCGTTTCCCCCGTCACGCTGGCGCGCTGGGTGGAGGTAGAGGAACTCGACGACACCGCACGCGGGGCGGGCGGTTTCGGCTCCACCGGGGGGCATGGGGCGCTTTAGCCCCTCCTCACGCTTACAATCCGCGCATCCATCGCAGGAAGGGGCCGGACAGGCTCTCGTCCGCGCTGCCGATGCTGGCGCCTTCGGTCATGTGGTTGTGGTCTTTCAGGTAAAGCATCGTCGGGCAGTTGAGACGGCTGCCTGTAGCGCACAGCGTCTGTTCGGCATCGCGGGCAAAATCGTGGAACAGGTCGGGGTCATACTCGGCCCAACCCAGCATCAGTGGGATCGTGCTGGCGCCCAGCCGGGCCAGCACCGGGGCCGTGGTCTGCAAATCCGGATCGGTGCCGTAATAGGGGTGGGGGTTGCCCCCCATCGCGCGCGCATAGGCAGGCGAAAGGAGCAGCGCGCCTTTCACGCCTGCGGCTTCCGGCCCCTGCCGGTCGGTATGCTGCACATAATCGGCCACGATCGACGCGCCGGCCGAATGGCCCCACAGGAAGATCCGGTCGGGATCGCCGCCGTGCTGCGCGATATTGGCGCGCACCCATTGGATCGCGGCGGCCAGATCGTCGCGCGCGGCGGGCCAGGGGTTGGCAGGTGCGAGGCGATAATCGATATTGACGCCCACCATGCCGTTGCGCGCCGCCCATGCGGTGGCGCTTTGCGGGTAATAATCGCCCTGCTTGCTGCCCCCGGTAAAGCCGCCGCCGTGGACATAGATGAGGACGGGCCGCATCTCGCCCGCGGCGGCCGCGTTGAAAGTGTAGAGATCGAGCTTTTGCAGCGGATCGGGGCCATAGGCGATGTCGGTGGTCATCGTGACATCGGCGTAGGGCGGGGGCGGCACCAGAGGTGCGAAGATGGCGAAACTGGCCGGGTCAATCACCTTGCCTGCCGCGCGGATTTGCGCGGCCTGTTCTTCGGGCACGCCCGGCCACACGGTCTGCGCCTGCGGTTCCTCGCTTGCTGGCTGGCTGCACGCGGCCAGCACGGCAAAGGCTGCGGCCACGCCAATTGCCCTGATACCTTTCATCACCCGGTCTCCTTCTCTCCACCGGGCAGACTGGCGCAGTTTGCGCACAAAGGAAAGGCGGGCCTCCCCGGATAGGAAGGCCCGCCCTCGTGATTCCCAGGAGCTACCGGGAACGCGTGAAGCGCAAATGGGTCAACGGCGCTGGTCGCGCTGCACCGGCTGATCTTCGGGTGCGATCGAAATGCGCACCGTCTCGCCCGAATTGCCGGGGAAGTCGGTGAACATCGCTTCCACCAGATTGGGCACCAGATATTGCAGGCGGTTGGAGGTCGAGACCGCTTCGGCCTTGCCTTCGAACAGGCGCTGGCCGGTGGCGGCGTCGTCGATCTTCAGATCAATCCCGCTGGTATACACGGTGGTGCTTTCCACTTCGCTGTGGCCAAAGCGGCTGTCAAAGAAGGGGTCGTACCAGCCATAGCCCCAGCGGCTGTTGGGCAGGTAAGCCACGCGCGTATTGCCGAGCCGGTCGCGGTAGACGAAGGGGCGGTAGCTGAACCACGGATCGTAGAACGGATCGCGGAATGTGCTGGGGCGCGAACGGATACGCTCGCGGCCATTATCGACCCCGTAATCGAAACGCACCAGCAGGCTGGCATCTTCGGGCCGCGCGGCCTGCGCATAGCCCAGCCGCGCCATCTGCGCCTCGACATAATCGGCATAGAGCGCAAATTCCAGCCCGCCCGCCAGTGCCGGATCATCCGCCACGACATAGAAGCTCTGCCCCGCAGGTGCCGGAAGCTGTGATTCGAAGCGGCTGACATCGGCGCGGAAAGGTGTGGCACAGGCCGCCAGACTGCCCGCCATCACTGCTGCGGCGGCCAGTTTCAATCCTGTGCCCATGCCTGCCTTCAGCGTTGCGGCAAGCGGTTGAAAAAACGTCGACATGGCACCCATTCCTGTTCTTGCGAGCGGCCTTGCCTAATAGCGGCAGAACGCACGCAATTGTTCCAATATGCGCAAGCGTTTAGCAAGTGCTGGCTGAACCGCGATTGAATGGATTGCGAAACGAAACCCTTGGCCGCGCGCGGGCCTTATCCCCGAACGAGGCCAAGTGCATCGTATGCCGCTTTCAGCGTGGGCAGGCCGATTTCCCGTGCCCGCGCCGCGCCGCGCGCCAGTATGGCGTCCAGCGCCTCGCGATCAGCCTTCAGTTCCACAAAGCGGCGCTGGATCGGCCCCAGCGTTTCCACCACCAGTTCGGCCATGGCCGGCTTGAACGCGCCAAAGCCCTGCCCGCCAAAACGCGCCAGCACATCGCCCGGCGTGGAGCCTTCGAGCGCAGCATAGATCGAGACAAGGTTGAGCGCTTCGGGCCGCCCCTCCAGTCCGGCAAGTTCGGAAGGCAGCGGTTCGGGATCGGTCTTGGCCTTCTTGATCTTCTTCGCCATCTCGTCCGGATCGTCGGCCAGATTGATCCGGCTCATGTCCGATGGGTCGGACTTGCTCATCTTCGCGGTGCCATCGCGCAAGGACATGATGCGCGCGGCTTCGGGCGGGATGATCGGTTCAGGCAGGGTGAAGACGGGCGCATCTTCGGTGCAGAAATCGTTGTTGAACTTCTGCGCGATGTCGCGCGCCAGCTCCAGATGCTGCTTCTGGTCGTCGCCCACGGGCACGTGGGTCGCCTGATACAGCAGCACGTCGGCGGCTTGCAGCACCGGATAGGTGTAAAGCGCGACGCTGGCGCCTTCGCGGTTCTTGCCCGACTTGTCCTTGAACTGCGTCATCCGGTTCAGCCAGCCCATGCGCGCCGTGCCGTTGAGCAGCCATTGCAGCTCCGCATGAGCAGGCACCTGCGCCTGGTTGAACAGGACAGAGCGCGCCGGATCGATCCCGCAGGCGACCAGCGCGGCGGTCATTTCCAGCGTGGCGGCACGCAATTGTGCGGGATCGTGCGGCATGGAAATGGCGTGCAGATCCGCCAGGAAGAACAGGCACTGTTCCCCATCGGCAAGGCCATCCTGCATCGCCGCCCAATTGCGGATCGCGCCCAGATAATTCCCCAGATGGAGCGAGCCCGTGGGCTGGATACCGGATACGACGCGCATGGATTTCACCTGTCCGAAAATGCGTAAAGGGTTGCAAGCGGCCAGATCAGGCCGGACGACGCTTCAACTGGGCAATCGTCTGCTTGTCAACCACGCCCAGCAGCACGGCTGCCAGCAGATAGACAACGCCGCCCGCTGCCACCAGCGCGGCCACCGCGCCCACGCGTTCCAGCACCCCGCCCGTGTAATAGGGATCGCCCAGCGGCATGGCGAACCACAGCGCCGCGCCCATCACCGCGCTGGCCAGCGCAGTGCGGCCGATGCGGCCCAGCGAAAGCGCGGTGACCCGGTAATGCCCCTTGGTCGCCAGAATGGCGTAAAGCGCGCCCGCATTGCACCACGCGGCGAGCGATCCGGCAATCGCCAGACCCTGCACGCCCAGACGCGGCACCAGCAGGAAATTGAGCGCGATATTCACCAGCAGCGATCCGCCGGCGGTGTAAACCGGGGTGCGCGTGTCCTTGCGCGCGAAGAAGCTGGGGATCAGCACTTTCACCAGCACATAGGCCGGCAGGCCGATCACCAGCCCCGATACCACCGCGCCGGTCGCCATCGCATTGTCCAGCGTGAACGCCCCGCCCGCGTAAAAGGCGCGGGTGAAGGCGCTGCCAGCGATGAACAGCGCGACCGCGGCAGGCAGGGTGAGCAGCAGCGCCAGTTCCACCGCATTGCCTTGCAGGCGCGCGGCTTCGTCCGGCTTGTCCTGCGCGACAAAGCGGCTGAGCGAAGGGAGGATGGCGGTGCCCAGCGCGATGGCGATAATGCCCATCGGCATCTGGTTCAGCCGGTCGGCCATTGCCAGGAAGGTGTAGGACCCATCGGGCAGGGTGGCGAGGAAGAACAGGTCGATGAAGCGGCTGATCTGATACACGCCCGCCCCCAGCACGGCCGGGCCGATCAGGATGAAAAGTTCCTTCACGCCGCCGGTCATGCGCGGGCGGGCAAGGCGGATGCGAAAGCCGTGGCGCGCGGCGAACCAGCCCAGCCAGATGAGTTGCAGCAGGCCCGAAACGGTGACCGCCACGCCCAGCCACATCCCGACATTTTGCCTGAGATCGGCCGAATCCGGCTGCGCAAAGCCCCAGAGCAGCACCGTTACCATGCAGACATTGAGCAGGATCGGTGCCGCCGCGGCCGCGGCAAAGCGCGACAGCGAATTGAGCACGGCGGCAAACACCGTGGCGAGGCTCATGAAGGCGAGATAGGGGAAAGCCAGCCGCGCCATCAGCACGGCAAGGTCGAACAGTTCGGGGTCGCCCTCCATCCCCTCATTCGCGAACAGCCCCGCGATCCACGGCATCGCGATCAGCGCCAGCGCGGAAAACACGATCAGGATGGGGATCAGCACCGCCATCACCTCGTCGGCGAAGCGGCGCGCTTCGGAAAGGTCGCCATCCGCGCCCATGCGCCGGTTGAACAGCGGCACGAAGGCGCTGGCAAAGGCGCCTTCGGCAAACAGGCGGCGGAAGATGTTGGGCAATTGGAAGGCCAGCTGCCAGGCATCCGCCACGCCGCCCGCGCCCAGCACGCGGGCGAGCAGCATATCGCGCGCAAAGCCGAAGATGCGGCTGACCATGGTCAGCCCGCCGATCGTGCCGACATTGCGGACAAGGCTCATGCCTGGCGCGCCCGGCTCTGCCCGTGCCGCCTCAGGCGTTCGCGCCTGCGCCCGCTTCTGCGGCCTGCTTGGCCTGCAATTGCTGGACATACAGGCCGTTGAAATCGATGGGGTCGAGCAGCAGCGGAGCAAAGCCCGCGTCGCGCACCGCATCGGCAATCACCCGGCGGGCAAAGGGGAACAGGATGCGCGGCGCTTCGGCATAGGTGAACATATGCATCTGGTCCTCGGCCATGTTGCGCATACCCACCAGGCCGCAGAAGGCCAGGTCCACAATATAGGCGACGCCCTGTTCGGTCTTGGCGGTGGCGGTGATTTTCAGTTCCACTTCGCTCACCTCGTCGCTGATCTTGCGCGCGCCGATGTTGAACTGCACGTCCATCTGCGGGGCGCCGGTCCATTGGAAGCTTTCGGGCGCCTTGGGATTTTCCACCGACAGGTCGCGCACATACTGGCTGATGATGCCGGCCACGGGCAGCGTATCGGCGCCGTTGGGCACCGGCTGGTTGCCATCGCGGTTGGTCAGGACGTTGCCTTCTTCGGCCATGGTCGGATGCTTTCGTCAGCTGGCCGGGGACATCGGATCGCCCGGCGGGTTGAGATATCTGTCTGGGGCGCGCGCCTAGCACCGGTGCGCTGCCACCGCAACGGGGCGCGCGCGGTGCAAGGGGCAAAACCACACAAAGATAGTGCCGGATAAATGTTGCCGTGATGGGACGCACCAGCGCCAAATTCGCCCCTTTGGGCGTTGCGGATTTGTATTTCATTCCCATCTTTGCCACTATTACGGCACGCGCGGGACGGATTGATGCGCGGTGGCTGAATTGCCCCGCTCCCCCCGCTTCAGCGAAACGGGAATTGCCTGTGGTTTTTGAGATTGTCATCCTCGCCATGATCGCCGCCTTTCTGGGGCTGCGGCTCTATTCCGTGCTGGGCCGCCGGGCCGAGCATGAGGAGGAGATCGTGCCCGGCAATTTCGAACGCAGCGATGACGCGCGCCGCATGGCGCCGCCCGCCCCGCTGGCCGAAGCCCCGCGCAATGAGCGGCAATTGTCGGGCTTCCCGCCTGCGGTGGAGCGGGGCCTGCGCGAGATTGCCGCAGCCGACCGCCGGTTTGACCTGATCGGCTTCCTCGAAGGCGCGCGCGGCGCGTATCAGATGGTGCTCGAAGCCTTCTGGCGCGGCGACCGCGAGGAACTGGCCGAATTGTGCGACCGCGATGTCTATGACAGCTTCGTTGCCGCCATTGCCGAGCGCGAGGTGGCCGGACACACGCTCGACAACCGGCTGATCCGGATCGAGGACAGCGCGGTGCATTCGGCGGTGCTCGACGGAAACATCGCCCGCATCGCGGTGCGTTTCGTGGCCGATATCGCGGCTGTCACCCGCGACGCCGATGGCAATGTGGTGGCCGGTTCGCTCGATGATGCGGTGGAAAGCCGCGATGTCTGGACCTTCAGCCGCGATGTGCGCTCGTCCAGCCCCGCCTGGCTGCTGGTCGAGACCGACCAAGGCTGATCTTCAGGCAGACAGGGGGCTGGCCCGTGCCGGATACCGACCGGGATACCCACAAGGCCGTGCGTCCTTGCATCGCTGGCAGGTTCCGCTTCGGCGCGGCTGTGGCTGTGCTGGCCCTGTTGGCAGGCTGCGTCAGCGTTGGTCCATCCCCTGCGCCGCCGCCATCTGCGCCACCTGCCGCGACCGCTGCCTTACTGGGTGTCGCGCGCGGCCCCGCGATCGCCAGCTTGGGTCTGCAACCGCGCGACAGCGCCGGCGCGCTCGATGCCTTTCACCTGTCCTGCCCCGTCTTGCTGCGCCGCGCGGATGACAGCGGGCTGACCCGGCCCGAAGACTGGCGCGAGGCCTGCACCGCCGCCGCCACCTGGCCGCGCGCCGATGCCGCCCGCTTTTTCGAGGTTCATTTCGAAAGCGTGGTGGTGGGCGACGGCGCGGCCTTTGCCACGGGCTATTTCGAGCCGGAAATCGCCGGATCACGCACACGCCGCCCCGGTTTCGAGGTGCCGGTTTACGGCCTGCCGCCCGATCTGATCCGGTGCTGGCGGGACGACACGCCGCAGAGCGAACGCACAGGTCGCGCGCCTTTGGGCCGGCTGGACGAGCGGGGCATCTGCGTCCCCTATTACACCCATGCCGAGATCGCCGATGGCGCGCTGGCCGGGCGCGGGCTGGAAATCGGCTGGGCGGCCGATCCGGTGGAATTCTTCTTCCTGCAAATCCAGGGATCGGGCCGGCTGCTGACCCCCGAAGGCGAGGTGATCCGCATCGGCTATGCCGGGCAGAACGGCCATTCCTATACCGGCATTGGCGCCTTGATGCGCGAACGTGGCCTGTTGGGCAGCGGGCCGGGGCAGTATGCGGGATCGATGCAGGGCATCATGCAATATATCCGCGAAAACCCGCAACAAGGCCGCGCCCTGATGCGCGAGAACGAGAGTTTCGTGTTCTTCCGCGTGCTCGAAGGTGATGGCCCGCTGGGCAGCATCGGCGTGCCGGTGCGCGCGGAAAGCTCGGTCGCGGTCGATCCGCGCTTCGTGCCTTACGGTGCGCCGGTGTTCCTTTCCACCGACCGGCCCGAAGCGCGCGGGCTGTGGGTGGCGCAGGATACCGGCGGCGCAATCCGCGGGGCCAACCGCTTCGATACCTTCTGGGGCGCGGGCGAACGGGCGCGCGACGTGGCAGGCGGAATGAGCGCGCGGGGCCAGGCCACGCTGCTGCTGCCACGCGGCACGCTGGCGCGGCTGGGTGTCCGATGAGGGGCGTGCGATGAGCCGCGCGCCGCGCGGTCTTTCGCCGGAAGAAGCCGATCTGTGGGCGCGGCTGGCGGCAACGGTGAAGCCGCTGCATCCGCGAAAGCCCGCTCCGCACCCTCTTGCCCCGCAGCCTGCGCTTGCCGCGCCGCCGGCCAAACGGGTGAAAGGCCGTATCCCCGCGCCTCTGGTTCCGGCTGCACCAAAGCCTGCGCCGCCTGTCCTGCCGCCGCCGGGCGAAGGGCTGGATTCGCACTGGGAGCGGCGGCTGGCGCGCAATGCGATGGAGCCGGATTTCACGCTCGACCTGCATGGCCACAATCTGGAACAGGCGCATCGGCGGCTGGATGACGGATTGGTGCAGGCCAAGGCCATGGGCGCGCGGCTGGTGCTGCTGATTACCGGCAAGCCCCGGCCGGTGGACGCCGCCGACCGCGCGGAAATGCGCGGGGCGATCCGTGCCAAGGTGCTCGACTGGCTGGCCGCCGGCCCGCATGGCAGCGACATTGCCGCTGTTCGCCCCGCACAGCGCAAGCACGGCGGCGAGGGCGCGCTCTATCTGGTGCTGCGCCGCCGCCGCTGAGCGTCACGAAAAAGGCCCCCGGCATTGCTGCCAGGGGCCTCCTCAGGCAAGCGAAACGGAGCCTTTTCGCTTACTTGTGGTATTTGGCGTAAGTCAGGTCGAACCGGTCGGCATCCATCACCTTGGCGAACGCCTTGGCAAAGTCCTTCACGAACTTTTCGCGGCTGCCATCCTCGGCATAGACTTCGGCCACCGCGCGCAATTGCGAGTTGGAACCGAAGATCAGGTCCGCACGGGTGGCGCGCCACTTTTCCGCACCCGACTTGCGGTCGCGGCCGACATATTCCTCCTCGCCGCTGTCATCGACCACGCTCCAATGCGTGCCCATGTCGAGCAGGTTGACGAAGAAATCATTCGACAGCACGCCGGGGCGGTCAGTCAGCACGCCCTTGCCGCTATTGCCCGACACCGCGCCCAGCGCGCGCAGGCCGCCGACCAGCACGGTCATTTCCGGCACCGACAGGCCCATCAGATTGGCCCGGTCGATCAGCATATCCTCGGTCTTCACATCGGCCTTGGTGCGCAGATAATTGCGGAAGCCATCGGCAAAGGGTTCGAGCACTTCGAAGCTTTCCACATCGGTCTGCTCCTGCGTGGCATCGCCGCGCCCGGTGGTGACATCCACTTTCACGGCAAAGCCGCCATCGGCCGCCGCCTTTTCCACCGCTGCGGCACCGGCCAGCACGATGGCATCGGCCATCGACAGGCTGCCGCGCAGACCGTCCAGCGTGGAGAGAACCTTGTCCAGTTCCTCCGGATCGTTGACCTTCCAGCCGCGTTGCGGTTCCAGCCGCACACGCGCGCCATTGGCGCCGCCGCGGTGGTCCGAATTGCGGTAGGTCGAGGCCGAGGCCCAGGCCGCCTTCACCAGTTCGCTGACCGACAGGCCGCTGGAAAGCACCTTGGCCTTGAACGCCTCCACATCCGCTTGCGAAGGCGTGGTTCCGGCGGGCACCGGATCCTGCCAGATCAGGTCTTCGGCCGGAACTTCCGGGCCGAGGTAACGCACCTTTGGCCCCATGTCGCGGTGGCACAGCTTGAACCAGGCGCGGGCAAAGGCATCGTCGAGCGCGGCCTGATCGTCGCGGAAGCGTTCGGAAATCTTGCGGTATTCCGGATCGCGCTTCAACGCCATGTCGGCGGTGGTCATCATGGTTGGCACGCGCTTGGCAGGGTCGCGCGCGTCGGGGGCCATGTCCTCGTATTCCTGGTTGATCGGCTGCCACTGATATGCACCGGCAGGCGACTTCACCAGTTCATAGTCATACTTGAACAGCAGGCGGAAGTAATTGCCGCCCCACTGCGTGGGCGTATTCGACCATGCGCCTTCGATGCCGCTGGTGGTGATGTGGCCCTTTTCGATCTCTTCCGGATCGGTCAGCCAGCCAAAGCCCATCAGTTCGAGCGCTTCGGATTCGGGCGCGTTGCGGAAGGTGGGGGCCGGGGCCGCGCCGTGCGCCTTGCCGAAGGCGTGGCCGCCGGCGGTCAGCGCCACGGTTTCCTCGTCATTCATGGCCATGCGGGCGAAGGTTTCGCGCATATCGCGCGCCATGCCTTCCCAATCATGCGGATTGCCCTGCGGCCCTTCGGGATTGACATAGATCAGGCCCATCTGGATTGCGGCCAGCGGGTTGTCGAGCGCCTTGCCTTCCTTGGGGTTGATGCGGGTGGGAACACCTTCGTTCACCCACTGCTCTTCGGTGCCCCAATAGACGGTTTCCGGCTCGTACACATCCTTGCGGCCGCCGCCGAAGCCGAAGACCGGGCCGCCCATGCTTTCGATGGCGACATTGCCCGTCAGGATGAACAGGTCAGCCCAGCTGATGTGCTGGCCGTACTTCTTCTTGATCGGCCAGAGCAGGCGGCGCGCCTTGTCGAGATTGCCGTTATCCGGCCAGGAATTGAGCGGGGCAAAGCGCTGCTGCCCGCTGCCCGCGCCGCCGCGCCCGTCGCCCGTGCGGTAGGTGCCGGCCGCGTGCCACGCCATGCGGATGAAGAACGGGCCGTAATGGCCGTAATCGGCGGGCCACCAATCCTGGCTGTCGGTCATCAGCGCGGTGAGATCGGCCTTGAGCGCGTTGTAATCGAGCGCGTTGAACGCTTCGCAATAATCGAAATCCTCGCCCATCGGGTCAGCCGACTTGCCGCCTTGCGTCAGGATTTCCAGATTCAGCGAATCGGGCCACCAATCGCGGTTGGTGCGGCCCAGCAGGCTGCGGGTCTGGGTGCTGCCGTGGAACGGACAGCCTCCTGAAATAGAACCGGTTTTCGCGTCCATCGTGGTCTCCTCTCAACAGCGGGACTTGGCGTCCCTGAATGGGGTAGGCCACGAAGATGGCGGCTGTATGATAATCCGTCCAGTCGATTAAATGACAGACATTGATCGACTGAGCCGTTTAGTTGAGAGGTCTGGCCGATGCGCGCCGCCGCCAGACACGCGAAAACCGCAAAGGCTGCCGGGGCGGCCTTTGCGGTTCGCTGGGGTTCTGCCGGAAACGGCTGACGGGCGCGGATTATTCCGCCGCTTCGGCCAGTTCTTCCACGCTTTCGGTGCGGATCAGGTAATCGAAGGCCGACAGCGCCGCCTTCGAGCCTTCGCCCATCGCGATGATGATCTGCTTGTATGGCACGGTGGTGCAATCGCCCGCGGCAAACACGCCGGGAATGCTGGTGGCGGCCTTGTGGTCGATCTCGATTTCGCCTCGGGCCGACAGGGCAATGCCGCTGTCCCTCAACCATTCGGTATTGGGCACAAGGCCGATCTGCACGAACACGCCTTCCAGATCGATCCGGTGTTCGACGCCCGAATTGCGATCCTGATAGACAAGGCCGTTCACCCGTGCGCCGTCGCCGGTCACTTCGGTGGTCTGCGCGGATGTGAGGATGGTGACATTGGGCATTGACCGCAGCTTGGCCTGCAACACCGCATCGGCGCGAAGCGCGCTGTCAAATTCGATCAGCGTGACATGGCCGACAATTCCGGCCAGGTCGATCGCGGCCTCGACACCCGAATTGCCGCCGCCGATCACCGCCACGCGCTTGCCCTTGAACAGCGGGCCGTCGCAATGCGGGCAGTAGGCGACGCCCTTGTTCTTGTAGGTCTCCTCGCCCGGCACGCCCAGATTGCGCCAACGCGCGCCGGTGGACAGGATCAGCGTGCGCGCCTTGAGCATCGCACCGTTGGAAAATTCGACCGTGTGATAGCCGCCGGGCTGGCTGGCGGGGACGAGGCGGCTGGCGGTGACCAGCTTCATCACGTCGATAGCGTATTCGCCCACATGGGCTTCCAGCTGGGCGGCCAGTTTCGGCCCTTCGGTATAGGGGACGGAAATGAAGTTCTCGATCCCCAGCGTGTCCATCACCTGCCCGCCGAAGCGTTCCGCCGCGATGCCGGTGGCAAAGCCCTTGCGCGCGGTATAGATCGCCGCCGACGCGCCCGCCGGGCCGCCGCCCACCACCAGCACGTCCATCGGTGCCTTTTCGGCAAGCTTCGCCGCAGCGCGCGCTTCGGCGCCGGTATCCAGACGGCCAAGGATTTCCTCCACGCCCATCTTGCCGCTGGCGAACATCTCCCCGTTCAGGAAAGTGGCGGGCACGGCCATCACGCCGCGTTCCTCCACTTCGGCCTGGAACGAACCGCCTTCGATCAGCGTGGCGGAGACGCGCGGATTATACAGCGCCATCAGCGTCAGCGCCTGCACCACATCGGGGCAGTTGTGGCAGGACAGGCTGAAATACATCTCGAAAGCATAGTCGCCATCCAGCGCGGCGATCTGCTCCAGCACTTGCGGATCGACCTTGGGCGGGTGGCCGCCTGCCCACAGCAGAGCCAGCACCAGCGAAGTGAATTCGTGCCCCATCGGCAGGCCGGCAAAGCGCACCGAGCGCGACGGATCGCTGGCGCGGCGGATTTCAAAGCTGGGGCGGCGCGCATCGGTGCCGTCAAACCGCGCGGTGACAAGGTCGTGCAGGCCCGCAATCTGTTCGATCAGCGCGCGGGTGTCGGCACTGCGCTTATCGTCGCCAAGGCTGGCGACAAGCTCCACCCCCTCGCGCAAATTGCCGAGATATTGCTGCAATTGCTGGGTCATCGTCGCATCGAGCATCGCGGGTCTCCGGTCAGAAAGGGGGGGAAGGGGGTAGAACGGCCCGGAGGCATCCGGGGTGGTGGAGGGGGATAGACGCCTCCGGGCCGTTCAGGCGACCCGTCGGGGGGCGACGGGAACGCGTCAGGTGATCAAGCGCTGCGGCTTAGATCTTGCCAACCAGGTCGAGGCTGGGGGCAAGCGTTTCGGCGCCTTCTTCCCAGGCGGCCGGGCAGACCTGGCCGGGGTTGTTGCGGACATACTGCGCCGCACGGATCTTGCGGGTCAGTTCGTTGGCATTGCGGCCCACGCCTTCGCAGGTGATTTCCATGATCTGGATCACGCCATCGGGATCGACCACGAAGGTCGCACGATCAGCCAGGCCCGAATCTTCGCGCAGCACGCCAAAGTTCTTGGTCAGCACATGGTTCTGGTCGCCCAGGAAGGCGTATTGCAGCT
This sequence comes from Alteraurantiacibacter palmitatis, assembly GCF_037154115.1. NCBI lineage: Bacteria > Pseudomonadati > Pseudomonadota > Alphaproteobacteria > Sphingomonadales > Erythrobacteraceae > Alteraurantiacibacter > Alteraurantiacibacter palmitatis. The sequence continues at coordinate 177,968 of NZ_JBANRO010000001.1, forward strand.
TGCCGATCTTCTCGCTGGTGTCGTGCCACGCCTTGTGGCTGAAATGCGTGTCGGTGGATACGGCATAAACCTCCACGCCCAGCTTCTGCAGCTGTGCGTAATGTTCGCCCAGATCTTCCAGTTCGGTCGGGCAGACGAAGGTGAAGTCGGCCGGATAGAAGAAGAACACCGCCCACTTGCCGGCGATGTCGGCTTCGGTCACGTCGAAGAAGTCCTTGCCCGCCTGAAAGGCGGTGGCTTTGAACGGCTTGATGGTGCTGCCGATGATACCCATTGTTTTCGCTCCGTTTGATGGCCCGCAAATGCTGGCCGGTTACAATTCCGAAGCCGCAGATAAGCATTGATGCAGCGCAACAAAGCCGATTGATGCGATGGAGATGATCGAAATAATCGATCACCTCCGTAAAAGTTTCGAAAAGTGCAACAGGTGTTGCGTTTTTTGCAGCGCTGGCGCAGCTTCACCGCAAGGAACCGCGCACGATAGCGGTCGGGGGGAGGGGTAATGCAGCCAGCCACGGCGCTTGCGCGGCGACGCGCGGAAACACGATTCCGGCCAAGCTTTTCGCTGATCCTGATCCTTGCCATGTGCCTGTTCGTGTTCGGCGGGTTCGGGATGCATTCGGCGCTTCCTGCGCTGCGCGGCGACTTTCCGCCGGCTCCGCCCATCGTGCATCTGCACGGGGCGGTTTATGTCAGCTGGATGCTGCTGCTGGTGGTGCAATCAGCGCTGGTGAATACGGGCCGGGTGAAGCTGCACCGCGCATTGGGCCTGTGGGGCATTGCCCATGCCAGCGCGATCATGATGCTGGGCCTGTTCCTGCAACTGATCGCCAGCCGGGCAGGCATGGATGCGGGGCGCGATCCGGGGACGGATGGGCTCTATCTGGGCCTGCTCGCCTTTGCGGGCTTTTCCATCCTCTTCGCGCTGGCCATCCGCAATGCGAAGGTGAGGCCGCAGGTCCACCGCTCGCTGATCCTGCTCGCCATGCTGCCGGTGTTGCCGCCGGGCGTGAACCGCTTCTGGTTCCGCGCGCTGGAGCTTGACGATCCGATCCCGACCTTCTGGCTCTACCTCACGCTGTGGAGCATGGCGGCGGCAATCCTGTGGAACGAGCGGCGCAGCACCGGCCGCATCAGCGGGGCGACACTGTTCGGGGCAGGCTGGATAGTCGCACAAGGTGCCGTTCACGAAGCCGTGGTGGGCAGCGCATGGTTCGATGCCATTTCACGCGCCGTGCTGTCGCTGGCGGTTTACCGCTGAACCATCACCTGCCCGATCACCCGCATTGCGCGCGGTGAAGCAGCTTGTGGTCGGCCAGCACCAGCGCCATCATCGCTTCCACCACGGGCACGCCGCGAATGCCCACGCAGGGGTCATGCCGCCCCTTGGTGCGCACATCCACCGCGTCGCCCGCGCTGTTGATGCTGGGCACCGGGGTCAGGATCGAGCTGGTGGGCTTGAACGCCACACGGCAGCGCACCGGCTGGCCGGTGGAAATGCCCCCGGCAATGCCGCCCGCATGGTTGGCCAGAAACTCAGGCTTGCCATCGGCGCCGGGTCGCATCGGATCGGCATTGGCCTCGCCGCTGAGGGTGGCGGCGGCAAAGCCATCGCCGATTTCGACGCCCTTGACCGCGTTGATCCCCATCATCGCCGCCGCCAGATCGGCGTCCAGCTTGGCATAGATCGGCGCACCCCATCCGGCGGGCACGCCGGTTGCCTCAACCGTCACCACCGCGCCGATGGAGGAGCCGGCAAGCCGCGCCGCGTCCACGATGCGCGCCCATTCCTCTGCCGCGACGGGATCGGGGCAGAAAAAGGGGTTGGTGCCAATCAGGCTTTCGTCAAAGCGGGCATAATCGATGGCATGGGGGCCGATCTGTTCGACCCATGCGCGCACCCGCACTTCGGGGATGACCAGCCGCGCCACCGCTCCCGCTGCGACACGCGCCGCGGTTTCGCGCGCCGATGACCGCCCGCCGCCGCGGTAATCGCGGTGCCCGTATTTCGCGTCATAGGCGTAATCGGCATGGCCGGGGCGATAGCTCTGCGCGATTTCGCCGTAATCCTTGCTGCGCTGGTCGGTGTTCTCGATCATCAGGCTGATCGGCGTGCCGGTGGTGCGGCCTTCAAACACGCCGGACAGGATTTTCACCTGATCGGGTTCGCTCCGCTGTGTGGTGAACTTGCTGGTGCCGGGGCGGCGCGCGTCGAGGAAGGGCTGGATGTCGCTCTCGCTCAGCTTCAGACCGGGCGGGCACCCGTCCACCACCGCGCCCAGCGCGGGCCCGTGGCTTTCCCCCCAGGTGGTGAAGCGCAAGACGCGGCCAAAAGTGTTCATGCTCATGGGCATCCCCATTACCCAAACCGCGCGGCGTGTCGAGCGGGCGCTTTCCTACACTGCGCGAGAAGATGCAGGGCGATGGCGGGCAGTGGGCCTTTGCGAAACGAAGCGAACGATGCAGGTGTCAACTTCGCAAGATGAAGGGAAGTATTGGGAAAGAAATGATAAAACGCGGCAATCGGCAACCGTTACGATGTCAACTTCGTCAGCTTTGCACCGAAAGGTCGAAAAGGGTGGCACAATGCGGGCGCCCCTCTGGCAAATCGGCGCGGTTTCAGGCAGCACTGGGGGCATGATCGCAAGACTGAAAGGCGTGCTGGACGAAGCGGGGCCGGATTGGGCGGTGATCGATGTGGGCGGCGTGGGCTATCTGGTGCATTGCTCGGCGCGCACGCTCGACGCGCTGGGGCCGGTGGGCAAACCGTGCCAGATCTTCACCGAATTGCAGGTGAGCGAGAACGATATGCGCCTGCTGGGCTTTGCCAGCGCGGGGGAGCGGGACTGGTTCCGCCTGCTCACCACGGTGCAGGGGGTGGGCAGCAAGGTCGCGCTGGCGATCCTGTCCGCGCTGTCGCCGGGCGAAATCCGCGATGCCTGCGCCGCGGGCGATGCGGCGATGGTGGCCCGCGCGCAAGGTGTGGGGCCGAAGCTGGCAGGGCGCATCGTGAACGAGCTGAAGGATAAAGCGGGCGCGCTTCCGGGTGGCGGAGCCGTGGCAGGAGTGGCCGCCGCGCCCAGGGGATCGGCCAGCGCCGATGCCGTTTCCGCGCTCCAGAATCTCGGCTTCAAGCCGGGTGTCGCGGCGAGCGCGGTTGCCGCCGCGCTGTCCGAACTGGGCGAGGATGCGGGCGAAGGTGATCTGATCCGCGTGGCGCTGCGAAAGGCGGCGGGGTGATAGGCGTAACATCGCGCCGCACGGCCTAGGCCGAAATCCGCTGAAATCTGTGCACAATTAGGCCTTTAGTCCGCTTGCCGAAACAATTGGTAGCGCTATCATGGAAAATCGAATCGGGCCAACCCGATCGCGTGAGGAAGGAGCAGGATGATGACGGGTATGGATCGCCGCGGCGTGATGGCCATGGGGCTGGGGATGCTTGTGGCCGGGTGCGGCGGAAGCTCCGGAACGCCGACTCCGTCGCCCGCACCCACGCCTGCACCGACCCCGGCGCCCACGCCAACTCCCACGCCCACGCCCACGCCTGCGGTTTCGCTCGCCACGGCGGCGGTGGCGAAGGGATTGCGTTTTGGCAGCACCTTTGCCTGGTCCAATCCCGGCGCGGATGCCGGCTCCTTCGCCAATCCCAATTACGCCCGCCTGCTGGAAGCCGATTGCAACGTGCTGGTGCCCGAAAACGAGCTGAAATGGGAAGCCATCCGCCCCTCCTCCACCACCTACAATTTCACCCGCGCTGATGCCATGCTGGCCTATGCCGAATCCAAGGGCATGGCGATGCGCGGGCATACGCTGTTGTGGTATGTGGCCGAGCGATTCCCCGTCTGGCTGCGCGATTTCAATTACGGCGCCAATCCGCGGGCCGAGGCCGAGCGGCTGGTGCGCGAGCATATCGAGACTGTCTGCCGCCATTACGGCAACCGCATCACCAGCTGGGATGTGGTGAACGAGGCGATCGATCCGGCCACGGGCAATATCCGCACCAATCATGGCCTCTCGCAGGCAGTGGGCGGCGATGCCAGCCTGCTTGACCTTGCCTTCCGCACGGCGCGGGCCGAACTGCCCAATGCGGAACTGGTCTATAATGATTACATGGATTGGGGCACGCCAACGCACCGCAATGGCGTGCTGCAATTGTTGCGGGGATTCAAGGATCGCAATGTGCCGGTGGATACTCTGGGTATCCAGTCGCATATCGGCTTCTATTCCAGCGGCACCGCGCAGAGCATTGTCGATTTCCAGCGACCCGCGATGAAGGCCTGGCTGGATGACATCGTGGCGCTGGGATACAAGATCAAGATCACCGAAATGGACATCAACGACCAGCGCCGCGCAGGCACCATCGCGCAGCGCGATGCCGATGGGGCGGTGCTGGCCAAGGGCTGGCTCGACCTGCTGCTGTCCTATCCCGAATGCAACGAGATCCTGTTCTGGGGAATGTCGGACCGTTACAGCTGGCTCCAACAGTTCGAAAGCCCGCGCCCGGATGGCACGATCCTGCGCCCCTGCCCCTATGACAACAATTTTGTCGCCAAGCCCATGCGCCAGGCGGTGCTGGATGCGATCAACGCCGCGCCGGTGCGCCCGGCATCGACGCGCATCTGAGGTAACGGGGCATAGCTGCGGACGCGGTGCCGGGCGGGCTTGCTGGCGCGCGGCCCCTCGCATAGGTTGGCCCACGTGGAACAGCCTGACAGCCTGATTAGCCCTGCGCGCCAGCCGGATGATCCGGATGCGGCCCTGCGCCCCAGATCGCTGGGCGAATTTGTGGGACAGGCCGCCGCGCGCGACAATCTGCGCGTCTTTATTGATGCGGCGCGCGGGCGGGGCGAGGCGCTGGACCATGTGCTGTTCTTCGGCCCGCCCGGCCTTGGCAAGACCACGCTGGCGCAAATCGTGGCGCGCGAACTGGGCGTGGGTTTCCGCGCCACCAGCGGCCCGGTGATCGCCAAGGCGGGCGATCTGGCCGCGCTGCTGACCAATCTGGAACCGCACGATGTGCTGTTCATCGACGAGATTCACCGCCTCAACCCGGTGGTGGAGGAGGTGCTTTACCCTGCGATGGAGGACCGCGCGCTCGACCTCATCATTGGCGAGGGGCCATCGGCGCGCAGCGTGCGCATCGACTTGCCGCCGTTTACGCTGGTGGGTGCGACCACGCGGCAGGGGCTTCTCACCACGCCCTTGCGCGACCGCTTCGGCATCCCCGTGCGGCTGCAATTCTATACCGAGGATGAACTGGTGCAGGTGGTGGCGCGCGGCGCGAGCCTGCTGGGAATGGCCATGCATCCCGCGGGCGCGCGCGAGGTTGCCCGCCGCAGCCGCGGCACGCCGCGCGTGGCGGGGCGGCTGCTGCGCCGTGTGCGCGATTTTGCCAATGTGGCGGGGCAAAGCGAAATCACCGCCGATCTTGCCGATGCAGCGCTGACCCGGCTGGAAATCGACCAATTGGGCCTTGATGCCATGGATCGGCGCTACCTCTCCATGATCGCGGATATCTATCGCGGGGGGCCGGTGGGGGTGGAAACGCTCGCCGCGGGCCTGTCCGAACCGCGCGACACGGTGGAGGAGGTGATCGAGCCTTACCTCATCCAGCTGGGCCTGATTGCCCGCACTGCGCGCGGGCGCTGCCTGAATGCGCGCGGCTGGGAGCATCTGGGCCTGAATCCGCCTGCTGCCCCGCCGCCCGATTCGCCGTTCCCCCAGCAAGGCAAGCTGTTTGATCCCGGCAAATAGGCTGGCAGGGCAGCACCGGCGTTAACGCCTGTTGGCGAATGGGGCGCTTTCGGTTCCATTGTGGGACAAAGCGCCGCGAAGCCACCGGTTAGGCTGCAAAAACCCGCTCTTGCGCGTGGTTAACGGTCGCTTTGCCATTGCCGATAGCAGGCAGAACGGTCTCTTTGGCAATCTTGGAAGACCCATCTGGCTGCATCTGCGGCGGGTGCGGTTGCAGGGAAACGCAAAGAGAGACTGGCATGTCGGTAAGAATGGCCCTTGCGAAATTGTCGGCGGCGGCGGCGGGCACGGCGCTGGCGGCGGGCGGCGCGGTCCATGTGGCAGAGCCGCAGGCAGCGACCGTCAGCTACAAGTCGGATGCGCGCAGCAGTTCGACCGGCCTCACCTATGTCAAGGATCGCCCGGCCGCGCGCACCGTGCCGCAGCGCGAGACGCGCCGCATCCGCCGGGTGGTGGAAGTCGAGCCGGAACCGGAACTGGCGCTGCTGCCCTTGCCGCCATTGCCCCTGCCACAGGAAGGCGGACGGGTCAGCGGCGGCGGCGGCCAGCCGATCATCATCGGCGGTTCGGGCGGCTGGGGCGGCGGCTTTGGCGGCGGATTCTTTGGCGGCTTCTTCGGCGGCAGCGGCGGCGGGGCCAGCGTCAACCTGTCAACCACCACCTCGACCTCGACAAGCGGATCGTCGGGCACGACCGGTTCGAGCGGTGACATCACCATCATCATCGACAATTCGAGCACCGGCTCGTCCACCTCCACCTCTTCGGGCGGCAGCGGCGGATCGTCGACCAGCACCACGACCGGCGGCGTGTCCACCAGCACGGGCGGTGTATCGACGTCGACCACGACAGGCGGCGTATCGACCAGCACGGGCGGTGTATCGACCAGCACGGGCGCGATCACCAGCACCACATCCACCACTTCGGGCAATGTCACCAGCTCCACCGGCGCAGTGTCCTCGTCGAGCGGGAATGTCTCCAGCTCCAGCGGCAATGTCTCCAGCTCGTCGGGCAATGTCTCCAGTTCGAGCGGGAATGTGTCGAGTTCCAGCGGGAACGTCACCAGTTCGTCCTCGTCCTCCAGCTCGTCGAGCTCCTCCAGCTCCAGCTCGTCCTCCTCGTCCTCGTCCTCTTCGGGTGGCGGTGACGGGACAAGCGGGGGATCGTCGGGCAGCAGCGGGTCTTCGGGGTCCAGCGGCTCCTCGTCCTCCTCGTCGGGCGGATCGGGCAGCAGCAGCGGGTCGTCCTCCAGCTCAAGCTCCTCCTCCTCGTCGAGCAGCGGCTCCTCGTCCAGTTCGGGCAATATCACCAGTTCGACCGGGTCGTCCTCTACCGGCAGTTCCTCGTCGAGCAGCAGCAGCTCGTCCTCGTCCTCGTCGAGCAGCAGTTCATCTTCCTCGACCAGCAGCAGCACGTCGGGCACATCGGGCACGACTTCGGGCACGCAGGTGCCGGAGCCGGGCATGATGCTGCTGTTTGGGGCGGGCGCGGCAGCCGTGTTCCTGCGTCGCCGCCGGAAGGGCGAAACCGGGGAAGGCGGCACGCGCGAAGCGGCCTGATCGCCTCGCGCATCAGCGACATCAAAAAGGGCGGCCCCGCACAGGAGCCGCCCTTTTTCGCAGGCGGAGTTGGTAATGGACGGGCGACCCGAAGGCCGCCCCCCTTCGCGTCAGCCTTATGCCGCCAGCTTGCGCAGCACGTAATGCAGGATGCCGCCGTTGAGGTAATATTCCAGCTCGTTCGCGGTATCGATGCGGCACCTGGCGGTGAAGCTGAAGGTGGCCCCATCGGCACGGGTCACATCGACCACCACATCCTGCTGCGGCTTGATGCCGGCAAGGCCGCGAATGGTGAAGGCATCGTCGCCCTTCAGACCCAGCGTCTCGCGGCTTTCCCCGTCGGCAAATTGCAGCGGCAGCACGCCCATGCCGATCAGGTTCGAACGGTGGATACGCTCAAAGCTTTCCACGATCACCGCGCGCACGCCCAGCAGGGCCGTGCCCTTGGCCGCCCAGTCGCGGCTGGAGCCGGTGCCGTATTCCTTGCCGCCGATCACGACCAGCGGCGTGCCGTCCTCCTTGTGCTTCATGGCCGCATCGTAGATCGCCATGGTCTCGCCCTTGTAGGAGGTCACGCCGCCTTCCACGCCGGGCACCATTTCGTTCTTGATGCGGATATTGGCGAAGGTGCCGCGCATCATCACCTCGTGATTGCCGCGGCGGCTGCCATAGGAATTGAAGTCCTCCTTCGCCACCTGATGGCCCAGCAGGTAACGGCCCGCCGGACTGTCCGCCTTGATGCTGCCGGCCGGGCTGATGTGATCGGTGGTGACGCTGTCGCCCAGGATCGCCAGCGGCTTGGCCTCGACAATGTCGGTCACGGGCGCGGGCGTCATGCCCATGCCTTCGAAATAGGGCGGGTTGGCGATATAGGTGCTGCCCGGCTTCCAGGCATAGGTGTCGCTGGCATCCACCTTGATCGCCTGCCAGTGCGCATCGCCCTTGTAGACATCGGCATAGCGGCTCTCGAACATGGCGCGGTCAATGCTGGAGGCGCGCAGATCGGCGATTTCCTGCGTGGTGGGCCACAGATCGGCCAACATCACGTCCTTGCCATCCTGATCCTGCCCGATCGGCGTGGTGGTGATGTCCTCGGTCACCGTGCCCTTCAGCGCATAGGCGACCACCAGCGGCGGGCTGGCAAGGAAATTGGCCCGCACATCGGGCGAGACGCGACCTTCGAAATTGCGGTTGCCTGACAATACCGATGCCGCGACGATATCGTTGCCGTTGATCGCCTTGCTGATCGGTTCGGCCAGCGGGCCGGAATTGCCGATGCAGGTGGTGCAGCCATAGCCGACCAGATCAAAGCCGATGGCGTCCAAATGCTGCTGGAGGCCCGCCTTGATGAGATAATCGGTGACCACCTGCGATCCGGGGGCCAGCGACGTTTTCACCCAGGGCTTGGGCTTGAGGCCCCGCTCGTTCGCCTTCTTGGCGACAAGACCCGCGGCGATCAGCACATCGGGGTTGGAGGTGTTGGTGCAGCTGGTAATCGCGGCGATCACCACATCGCCATCGCCAATGTCGTGATCCTTGCCGTCCACCGCCACGCGCGTCGGGGCGGATTTGCCATAGGCGGTGGACAGGTCGGAATTGAACAGATCGTCGACCTCCGGCAGCGCGACCTTGTCCTGCGGGCGCTTGGGCCCGGCAAGGCTGGGCACCACGCTGCCCATGTCGAGATGCAGCATGGAGGAAAAGACCGGCTCATTCTCCGGCGTGAACCACATCCCTTGCGCCTTGGCATAGGCTTCGACCAGCGCGATGGTTTCTTCCGGGCGGCCCGTCAGGCGCAGGTAATCCAGCGTCTTGTCATCAATGCCGAAAAAGCCGCAGGTGGCGCCATATTCGGGGGCCATGTTGGCGATGGTGGCACGGTCGGCCAGCGACAGCGCGGACACGCCGGGGCCGAAGAATTCCACGAACTTGCCCACCACCTTGTGCTGGCGCAGCATCTGCACGCAGGTCAGCACCAGATCGGTGGCGGTCACGCCTTCGCCCAGCGCACCGGTCAGCTTGAAGCCGACGACTTCGGGGATCAGCATCGACACCGGCTGGCCCAGCATCGCGGCCTCGGCCTCGATCCCGCCCACGCCCCAGCCCAGAACGCCCAGGCCGTTGATCATGGTGGTGTGGCTGTCGGTGCCGACGCAGGTGTCCGGGTAAGCGACCAGTTCACCGTTCTGATCTTCGCTCGACCAGATGCCCTTGGCGATGTTTTCCAGGTTCACCTGATGGCAGATGCCGGTGCCCGGCGGCACGGCGTAGAAGTTCTGCAGGCTCTTCGCGCCCCATTTCAGGAAGTCGTAACGCTCGGCATTGCGCTCATATTCCAGCGCCATGTTGTTTTCGAACGCCTTGGGATGGCCGAATTCGTCCACCATGACCGAGTGGTCGATGACGAGGTTGACCGGAACCAGCGGATTGATCTTGGCGGTATCGCCGCCCAGCCTGGCAATGGCATCGCGCATGGCGGCAAGATCCACCACGCAGGGCACGCCGGTGAAATCCTGCAACAGCACGCGCGCGGGGCGGTACTGGATTTCCTCCCCCGTGACGGGGTTCTTCTGCCAGTCGGCAATCGCCTGAATATGGCCCCGGCCCACGGTAAAGCCGCCATCTTCGAATCGCAGCAGGTTTTCCAGTAGCACCTTCATGCTGAACGGCAGGCGGCTGACATCGCCGATTGTTTCCGCGGCCTTTGCCAGCGAATAGTAAGCGTATGTTTTCCCGCCTACTTGCAGGGTGCTGCGGGTGGAAAGCGTGTCCGATCCGACCTGGGTCATAGAATGCCGTGTCCTTTGCCGATGCCGCCGATGGGCTGTTGCTGTTTGGGCCGCCTTGCTACAGAGGTGGCACCCATGCCGCGCGACTGCGCTTTTGGTCGCCCAAGGTCAAGGGGTGGGGGCGGCTGCGCGCATCACAAGGCGGGTTTTTGCGAGGGCCGGAAGGCAAGTTTGGCGTTGGTGGGACAGGGTTTGCTGGGGCAGCCATGATTATCGGTCGGTCAGAGGAAACGCGCCCCATATTCGGCGTGTGGCGCATGGCGTTGGCGCTGGTGCTGGCGGCGTTTCTGGGGGCCGCGCTGGGGCTGGCGTGGCAGAACTTCGGCGCGGCGGACGAAGAGGCTGCGCAAAGCGGTGATGTGGTCGAGGAACTGACAGAGGAGGACGAGGCCGCCGAGGCGAGGGCAGAGGAAAGCTAGGGCTTCGGTTCCAATTCCGCGCCCAGGGCCGACGCGTCCGCAGATGCGCCCACCTGTCCGCTGTGGCGGCGCGGGGCGGCAATCCAGCATCCCGCCACGATCAGCACCGCGCCGGCCAGCGTCGTCAGCCGCACCTCCTCGGCAAACAGCAGCCATCCGAACAGCGCTGCCCAGGCAAAGCCGGAATATTCCACCGGCACCAGCACCTGCGCTTCCGCGCGGGCATAGGCCCATGCCAGCAACAGCAGGCCAGCCGTGCTGAGCAGGGCGGCGGCTGCGATCCAGCTCCAGGTGGCGGAGCTTTGCGGCCATGTCAGGAACATCGGCGCGGCCGGCAGCAGCACCAGCGTCAGCAGCGCGCTTTGAAAGGTGGCGATTTCCAGCGGCGCGGCGACCTGCGCCTGCTGGCGTTGCAGGATCAGGTTCCAGGCGTAAAGCACCGCTGATACCAGCACCAGTGCGATACCGGTGGCGGCATCCTTGCTGAGATTGGCCGCGGTGATCCGCCCGCCCACGATCACCACCACGCCCGCCATGCCCAGAACGGCTGCCGTGATCGCCTTGTTGCCGACCTTTTCCTTCAGCACCAGCGCCGCCAATGCCAGCGCGATCAGCGGGCTGATGAAGGACAGCGCAATCGCCTCGGCCAGCGGCAGATGCACCAGCGCGGAAAAGAAGGTGAGCGCGGTAAACGCCCCCACCAAGCCGCGCGTGATATGCAGCTTCAGCGTGGGGCCGGATGGCCAGCGCAAGGCGCGCTGCAATGTCCACGCGCTGCCCGCCAGCGCAAAGCCCATGCCCCCGCGCACCAGCAGGGTGGAATAGGCGCCGATCGCGAGCGAGGCCGATTTCATGAAACCGTCCATCAGCGTCAGCAGCGCAATCGCCAGCAGCGTGGCGAGGAAGGGCAGCAGCATGGTAGCACGCGGGGCGGCAGGTGACATGGACGCGCCTGTAGAATGGCCGCGCTGCAAAGGCCATGGCGATTGCAGTGAAAGCCCTGCGCCTTGCCAAATGCAGGCGGCAAGGCCAGACTTGGGGCCATGCTTGATCCCCTTCGTTCTCTTGGCGCGCTCCTGGCCCTTCTGGGGGCTCTTGTGTCGCTGCCGGTTGCGGCGCAGCGGCTGGCGTTCGAGCCGGTGCTGGAACGCGACGGCGTACAGGTCATGGCCGCCCAGTGGGAGCCGGGGACGATCCGCCGCACGGTTCCGCCGCGCGTGGCGGGCGATATGTCCTGGCCCCTTGCCCGCGCGCAGGCGCTGCGCCGCGCGATTGATGATGTGGCGATGGAGGGGCTGGACCCGGCGGAATACCGGCCCGATCTGCTCGAAGCCGCCATGGCCGCAGGCGAAGGCCCGGAACTTGACCGGGTGGCAGCCACCATTTTCGGCTGGCTGGTGGCGGATTACCGCGACGGGCGCACGCCCTTGTCCGCGCGCACCTCCTATCTGATGGAGGATCCCGACGCTGCCTTGCTGCCCACCGATGCGCTGATGGAGCGCGCGCTCGCCACCGGCGATATTCGCGGGACACTGGCATCGCTGCTGCCCAGCCATCCCGATTACGCGGCGCTGCGTGCGCATTTGTCGATCACTCCGGCGGAAGATACGGCACGGCTGAACCGCATCCGCGCCAATCTGGATCGCTGGCGCTGGCTGCCGCGCGATCTGGGCGGCCTTCACCTGCTGGTCAATGTGCCCGAATTCATGCTGCGGCTGAATGTGAACGGCGAAATGATGCGCAGCTACCGCGTGATTGTGGGCCGTCCCGGCCGCAGCGCCACGCCGATGATGGCCGAAATGGTGGAAGGGGTGATATTCAACCCCAACTGGACCGTGCCGCAATCGATCGTGGTGGGCGAAGGTTTGGGCAACCGGGTGCTCAACAACCCGGCATGGGCGCGCAGCATGGGCTATACCGCCACACGTCTGCCCGGCGGCGGGGTCAGCGTGGTGCAGGCACCGGGGCCGCGCAACGCGCTGGGCCTGATGAAGCTGGATATGCCCAATCCGCACGCGATCTTCCTGCACGATACGCCCAGCCGCAACCTGTTCGGGCAGGAAGTGCGCGCGCTGAGCCACGGCTGCGTGCGGGTGCAGGACGCGCTGGAACTGGCGGTGACGCTGATCCTGCTGGGCGAAGGCACCACCGCGCATGAGGCGATGCGCATATCCGCCAGCGGACAATTGACGCGCGTGCCGCTGGCCAAGCCGATTCCGGTCTATCTCGGCTATTTCACCCTGCGCGTGGCGGATGATGGGCAATTGACCGAATACCGCGACCTCTACAACCGCGACGGGGCGGTGCTGGCGGCGCTGGCGCAGCGGCGGGTGCGCGCTATCTAGGCACCTCGGCGTTGACGCTTTCCGCTGAATCGCGGCCGAATTCGGCATCCTCCTCGGCCATTGCCGCCCGGCGCTGGGCAATCGCGGTTTCGAAATCGACCGCAGCTTGCGGCGGCATGGCGACATCTGCGCCATCGGGCCCGATCCCCAGCCTGTCGGCAAACAGCAGCCGCCCGCCGGAAAGCTGGTAGAGCGCACTCTGCAACTCCTCCGGCCCCACGGCAAAGCAGCCGTTTGATCGGCCCAGCCGCCCCCAGCGCGCCACATGGGCGGGGGTGGCGTAATCGGCCGCGTGCATCACGATGGCGCGGGGATAGGCCTGATCGTTGCTTGGCTCCAAACCTTCGAGCCGCATCGAGGTGCCAAAGCGGCCCTGATACCATTCCCACGATACATAGGCGCCCCGGCTGGTGGCCCAGCTGTCGTGCAGGTTGGAAAAATCGTTGAGCCAGCCATCATGTTCCGGGTCGGACCCGCTGCCATGCGCGACCAGCAGGCTGCGCACCGTGCCCGCTTCCAGATTGGCGATATGAAAGCGCGGGGCAGAGGAATGCACGCCGAAATCGGCAATCGCGGCGACATCGCGCCGCCACAGCGCCGCGCCGGCCCGCTCCACCTCCTCGCGCGCAATGGCGAGGATGCGGCGGGTGCGCGCATCGGGCGCGGGCTGGGCGGCTACGCGCAAGGGTGCCGCCAGCGCTGCCGCCCCGATGGAAAGCCGTCCAAGGAAAGTCCTGCGGTTCACCTTTCCCATATAGGCCAGCTGAACGCGATTTGCAGCTACCGCTTCATCGCCGCAATCGCGGCGAGGCTGGCGGCCCGGTAGGCGCCGTTATCGTGCCGGTGCGTGCCGACGAAATGGACAAAGCCTGCATCAGCCGGCCAGGCCTCGTTCCAGTAATTGAGGTAGCGGGCATAGGGCAGCGGCACCACGCCCGGTTCGTTGGCAAGATGGAAGTTGGAGGCAATCTGCTCCGTCCCCCAGATGAAGGTATCGTCCCGGCCCAGCAGCTTTTCCATCTCCGCCAGGAAGGCGGCGGCCAGATCGCGCCCCGGCCCGCCTGCGGAAAAGCCGGTAAAGCCCGAACAGCCGCGCAAGTATCGCCAGCCCTGCGGATTGGCGAGCGTGGCGAGGCGCGATTCCACGCGCGTCTGCACATGGCCGTCCTGCGGGCCATCGGGATAGAGCGCGCGGGCAAAATCGCCCAGTGGCAGCGCGCCGATTTCCGCATCCCCGCCGCCCAGCAGGCAGAAACTGCGGTTGCGCGAAATCGCGTCCACCACTTCGGGCACCGGCCCCACCGTCACCGTGTCGCTGTCGAGCTGGATCCAATATTCCGAAACGCGCCGGTCGAGGATGGTCAGCAACCTCTCCCATGTCCCGCCCGTGGGGAAGGGGTGGGTTCGCACATCGGCAATGGCGAGGATTTCCGGATCGCCGCAATGCTGCGCCAGGATGGTGCGGTCTGCCGCGGTCAGCGTGCCATCGTCCAGAATGACCACGCGCCCGCGCCGGAGCTGGCCCCACAGGCTTTTCACCGCGACCAGATAAGGCAGCAGCACCGCGGTGCCGATCATCGAAAAGATGACCAGCCCATCGCGCCGGGGCACGATGGGGGGCGTGTCGAGCACGCCGATCACCGCCTCGTTATGGCGGCCTGCCTGCTGCTTTGCGCGCCAGCGGTGGGGCAACAGGTTGGGGGGGATCAGGCCAGAGATGATGGGGGCCATGTTCATTTCGGGAATTCCTGTGTCATTTCAACCACCCAGCACCATCTGCCCGTCGGCCACGCGCACTTCGCGGAACGTGCCCAGAAAGGACTGGCCGAGCAGTGAGATATCGAGGCCGCGCGGGATGATGACGGCGGGCACATCGGCTGCCTCGTGATTGCCCAGCGCGATCTGTCCGATCACCACCGGCACCCCGGCCACCGGCCCGCTGGCCCCGCGCGCGACAATGCGGACATCGTCCTCGTTCCAGACAAGCCCCATGGCTTCGGCATCCGCGCCCGTCAGCGCCACAACGCTGGCGCCGGTATCGACCAGCATCCGCACATCCTGCCCGTCCACGCGCACATCGGCGTAGAAATGCCCGTCCGCCGCGCGGGCGAGCACCGCGCCATCGGACGAAAGCGAAGTTGCCCCCCGCGATGCGGCGAGGGAAGGAAGGGGCTGCGGCGTGGTCGCGCTCATGTCCGCCGCCACATCGTCCGGCTGCGGCGGAAGCATCAGCCCAACGGCCACGCCAACGACCATGATGGCAAGCAGGGACAGGCGCAAATCCATGCCTCGGCATAGGGCAATGCGGGTTACCGGCGCGTAAAGCGCCAGCCTTGTCTGTTCAGCCCTTGGCCAGCGCGGCCAGCGCGTCGCCATCCACCCGCATCACGGTCCATTCGTCCATCGGTTTTGCGCCCAGCGTCTCGTAAAAGCCGATAGCGGGCGTGTTCCAGTCGAGCACCCACCATTCCAGCCGCGCGCAGTCGCGTTCCAGCGCCAGCGCGGCCAGATGGCGCAGCAGCGCCTTGCCCAGACCCGCGCCGCGGGCGGCGGGCCGCACATAGAGGTCTTCGAGGTAGATCCCCGGCTTGCCTTCAAAGGTGCTGAAATTGTGGAAGAACAGCGCGAAACCCTGCGGCTCGCCATCCACTTCGCCAATCAGCACCTCGGCATAGGGGCCATGCCCACCATTGGGGCCAAACAGCTTGGCGGCCAGCGTCGCCTCGTCGAAGCGCACTTCGTGCGCCAGCTTTTCGTAATCGGCCAGTTCGCGTATCAGCGCGGCGATCAGCGGCATATCGGCCACCGTGGCGGGGCGGATCGTCAATGCCATTCGGAAGCGCCTATTCCGCCGCTTCGGTTGCCTTGCCCGCGTCGGTCATATTCGCCTCGATCTCGGCCGCCTTGGCTTCGACAAGGCGCACGATGTGTTCGACCATGTCGGCGTCCTGCACATGGTGATCGGTAACGCCCGAAAGATAGACCATGTGCTTGCCCGCGCCGCCGCCGGTAATGCCGATATCGGTTTCGCGCGCTTCGCCAGGGCCGTTGACCACGCAGCCCAGCACCGAAAGGCTGAGCGGGGTCTTGATGTGCTGCAAGCGTTCTTCCAGCGTCTGCACCGTGCGGATCACGTCAAAGCCCTGCCGCGCGCAGGACGGGCAGGAGACGACGCGCACGCCGCGGGTGCGCAGGCCCAGGCTTTTGAGGATTTCAAAGCCGACGCGCACTTCCTGTTCGGGTTCGGCGGACAGGCTGACACGGATCGTATCGCCAATGCCTGCCCACAGCAGATTGCCGATGCCGATCGAGCTTTTCACCGTGCCGCCGATCAGGCCGCCGGCTTCGGTAATGCCCAGATGCAGCGGGCAATCCACCGCTTCGGCAAGGCCCATATAGGCCGCGACCGCCAGGAACACGTCGCTGGCCTTCACCGCCACCTTGAATTCGTGAAAATCGTGATCCTGCAACAGCTTGATATGGTCGAGCGCGCTTTCCACCAACGCTTCGGGGCAGGGTTCGCCGTATTTTTCGAGCAGATCCTTCTCAAGGCTGCCCGCATTCACCCCGATGCGGATGGCGCAGCCATTGGCCTTGGCCGCGCGCACGACTTCGGCCACGCGTTCGCTGCTGCCGATATTGCCGGGGTTGATGCGCAGGCAGGCCGCGCCCTTGTCGGCGGCTTCCAGCGCGCGCTTGTAATGGAAATGGATGTCCGCCACGACCGGGATTTTCGCCGCACGCGTGATCTGGTCGAAATGGCGGGTCGATTCCTCGGTCGGGCAGGATACGCGGATGATGTCCGCGCCCGCATCCTCGCATCTGCGGATCTGGTCGATGGTCGCCGCGATATCCTCTGTCGGCGTGTTCGTCATCGTCTGCACGGTGATCGGCGCATCGCCGCCCACGGGGACTTTGCCGACCATGATCTGGCGGGACTGGCGGCGCGCAATATCACGCCATGGTCTGATGGAGGATGACATGAGCGGTGATATAGGCACAGCCGCGCGCGGGGGCAATCGGGCCGAGTGGCCGTGCTGCTAAAGAATTGAGCGCAGCAGCCCTCCGCCCCTGCTGTTCTCCTCCTCCACCGCTGGAATGGCAGCAAGGCATCGCTCTAGCGTTTCGCGGCCATAGGCAGCACAGCCCGCCGCCTGCACCTGCGCCTCGGCAATCGCCTCGCGCGCCACCAGCAACTGGACGCGCTCCACTGCGAATTCGCGGACGCCATGCCGTGCCTCGGCTGCGTCCAGCGCGTGTGCGGCGCCCTCGTGATCGCCTTGCATCACCAGCACCTTGAACAATTCGCGGCTGGCGAGAGGGCCTGCATCGGGTGCCGCCACGGCCCGGCGAAAGGATTCGGTGGCGGCTGGCAGATCGCCAGCGCGCAGCCATGCCAGCCCGTCGACCAGGTGAAAGCGCGTCAAGGCAACGCGGGCGGGATCGACTTCGGCCAGCGCCGCGCGCGCGGCGGGCACGTCTCCGCGCGCAAGCGCCAGCGTTGCTTCCTGCGCGGCGCGGTCAGGTGCGCTTTCGCGGGCATAGGCAGCGCTGAGATCCGCCACGCTCGGCAGCGCATCGGGGCCGGCAAGTCCGGCTGCCAGTTCATCGCTCACAAGTTCGGGCAGCGGCTGGTAATGGCGCTGCATATACTGGGACACGCCCGTCATGCGGCGGTCGGCGCTGAAATAGGCGTGCACCTCTTCGCGATTGACGCGCCGCTGGAAAATGCCCAGCACCCAGCGGCCCAGCCCCTGCAAAAGCGAACCTTGCACGCCGCGCATGAAGCCTGACAGATTGCCGGTGCTTGCCAGTGTGCGCGTCTGGTCGGCAATCGCGCGGTTCGCGGCCTGCATTTCGGAATTGAGGTGATCGAGGCCCGCGCGAAGCTGGCCGCGCACCGAATTGTCATAGGTTCGGGTAAGACCCATCCAGCCCGCGCCGGAATCGGGATTGAGCCAGGCAGCCGTTTCCGGAAACTGTTCCCCATGCCGACGCATCAGGTCGGCCGCCATGAAGTCCGCCAGCGATTCCTGTTCGCGCCGATAGGGGGCCACGGCAAAGCGAAACAATTCGGTCTGGATCAGCGGCGACAGGCCGCTGGCCGCCCCCAATGTGCTGGTCGCCTGCAGATTGGCGCGCGCCAGATCGGGCGATATCTGGCGGGTCAATCCTTGCATCTGCGAGGATAGCACCAGCGCGCTGTTCACCGCGCCCGTGATGTTGATCCCTTCCTCTCGCTCCGCATACAGCGCCGGATGGTTGAACAGGACGTGCGCATATTCATGCGCCAGAATGAAGCCGAGTGCCGAGCTGAACTCCTCCTGCGATGCGCCATGCCGTTCGAACAGCTGCGCCAGCATCCCGGTGGTGATCACCACAAGATCGTTCGACGGGGTGAAGGCATCCAGCGTGGGGGTTACCTGCAATTTGAGCTGCGGCACCACGTCAGGACGCGGGCCGACACCTGCCAGCGCATTGATATAGACCTGCAGCAATTCGCGCGTTTCGGTATAGGTCTGGTCGTCAATGCCCATGTCCCGGCTTTCGGGAGCCGAGGTGCTTACCGGTGCCAGGCCGGCACTGACGGGGGCAATGTTCAGCCCCTGCGCCACGACTGTTGCGTCATAGCTGTCGAGCACGCGGATTTCCGGAATCTGCGGGCGGCCGCCGCCCAGCAGAGGCAGTTGTGCCTGCGCCGGAAAAGCGGCGACGGCAGCGCAGCACGCTGCCGCGGTCAGAAGGGACATTTTTGCACGCTTCATCTGGCTCGCACTCCTTGGCGGTTGGACGGCAGGGGATCAGCGTCGGGGCGGGCACTGGGCCGCCGGGCACATCCGGACAGTGCCGGCCCCCGGAACCCCGGCTTCACGCTGCTGCCCCACATTGCAGGTGCAGGTCACCGCAAAGCTGCTGCGCCGCATCAGCACATTGCGTCCGTCCAGCTCGAATTGCGCGTAGCCGCCGCAGACACGCACCGAAAAGCTTTCCGGCAAGCGACTGCGCGCAATTGCTCCGGCGGGCACAATGGTGTTGCGCCCTTCGCGCCGCTGCAGCTCGAACACCGGGATTTCATCCAGCGCGAAATCCGTGCGGGCCACGGTCTGCGTGGTGCATTGTCCGCCGGGTTGATCTGCAGATTGCGCCTGCGCTGTCGGGGAAAACGCCGTAGCAGGAGCCAAGGCGGAAGCGGCGAGAGATGCAAAGCCGATCGCCCACGCCGCTGCCGGGCCGCGCAATTGCTGAATTCTCATGGCTGCGTCTCCTTCACCGATTTGCACGAAAAGCGTCCGATGATCATCAAGGCCAGTGCGCCGAGGCCCGAAGGGGCAAGCGTGGTCAGAAAGACGAAGGCGAGTGGCCAGCGCGCGATGAGCGATACGGCGAGCAGAGAGAGGCCCACTCCCGCCAGCAGGACGATGACAAGGCCGGCCGTCACCCGGCGCACTTCGCGGCTTCCATCCGGCAATTCGCGCGTGAGCGAGAAACGGTTCGACCTGCTGAGCATGAAAAACAGCAGCAGCAGGGTCAGCATTGCGGCAACCTGCATCAGATCGTGCAGGTCAATCCCGGCCAGCGTGCCGGGCACCAGCGGCACTTTCCCTGCAAACCCCACCAGATTGTCCAGCGCCATGGCGTGCACCGCGATGCCGGGCACCTCGTTATAGAAGGGCGCGGGCCAGCGATCGCTGCCCGGCATATCCGCGCCCACCATCACCACTTTCCCGCGCAGCGCGCTATCCAGCGAACCTCCGGCATCAAGGCCGCTCAATATCGCGGCGACAGGCAGCGTATCGTGAAAGGAACAGCGTTCGGCAATGTTGTCCTCAGTCCGCGCGGCCTGTTTGCGCACGGCGGCGCTCCACAGCACATTCGCCAGATTGCTCCACGGCCGCTCCGAAGCGGGGC
Organism: Alteraurantiacibacter palmitatis; assembly: GCF_037154115.1. Lineage (NCBI taxonomy): Bacteria > Pseudomonadati > Pseudomonadota > Alphaproteobacteria > Sphingomonadales > Erythrobacteraceae > Alteraurantiacibacter > Alteraurantiacibacter palmitatis. The sequence continues at coordinate 197,740 of NZ_JBANRO010000001.1, forward strand.
AGGTCGCGCGCAGATCCCGCGGATAACGCAGCAATTGGCGCGGCGTATTGCCCATCCCCCAGCTGAGGTAGAAGGTCTTGTCCTCCAGCTCAGCCAGCCGGCCGACGCAATCGATGTCCGCAAGCGCGGGATCGGTGGTGCACAGGTGGCGGAACAATTCCACTGCCGCCGGGGAAATGCGATGTCCCGACAGGGTCCGGCGCGTGCCCGATCCGGAATACTGGAAAATGTAGTCGTAATAGCCGTTGACCGGCAGGGACAGATCAACCTGGTGGATCTGGGTCAGCGGGCGCAGCAGCAGGTGATCGGCAACCGGCCCGATATATACCGCGATGCCCTGTTGTTCGATGGCGCGCAGACCCTCGGCCAGCGCCACGACTTCGGCGGGTGGGGCAGGCTCGATCCCCATGAACAGGCCGGCTTCCATTTCGTCCCGGTCGGCAATTCGCGGGCGCTGATAGGTGAAATCGAGGAAGATGGCGCTCGGGCGGTAACGCGCGATCGCCTGCGCCAGTTGCAGCTGCGCAGCGTAGCTCAGCGGCAGGCCGTCGGCACCCAGCGCATCGAGGCTGGCCTGGTCGAGCAGCGCCAGGGCAATGCGATCCCGCCCCATATCGCCTGTGCGGGCGGTGTAGAACGGCCCGGTGAAGGTGTTTGCGGTCTTGGCTATGGCCGTATCGGATGCTTCATCCAGCCCGAAACTGTTGAGAATTTCCGCCAGCGTCAGCACGGCCAGCAGGAGAAGGGAAATCGCCAGCGCGTTTCGTTCGATCCGCAGCCGCCATTCGCCCAGCTGCCGCAGGAAGGCCACCAACGCTCTTGCAAGCCGGCTTTGCCGCAATACGGCAAACTGTTGATTCGCCCATGCCCCCATAATTGGAAGGATGACCTAGTCAGCAAGTATCGCAAAACGAAAAATTAACCCTCTGGTCAACCCGTTGCGCGCGGCAAATCGGGCATTAAATATCATCAAATACAATTACATAGATCGCATCGGGTTGTCTAACGCCAAAGCTGGCGATGGCGCTGTGCGGTTGAATCCCATAGGCTGGGCACCGGGGCGCCGGGAATCGGGGGACACATGGAACAGCACGCGGGCAATCTGCTGCATGACGGGGTGCTGATGCTGGGCTTTGCCCTGGCTTTCGTGCTGCTGTTCCGCCGCCTGGGGCTGGGCGCAACGCTTGGCTATCTGGTGGCGGGCGTGATTATCGGGCCGCAGGTGCTGGGCCTGGTGGGCGGGGCGGAAGAAAAGGTCGCCTTTGCCGAACTGGGCATCGTGATGCTGCTGTTCATCGTGGGGCTGGAACTGAACCCTGCGCGCCTGTGGCGGATGCGGCACGAGATTTTCGTGCTGGGCGGGGCGCAGGTTGCCGCCTGCGGGCTGGCGGTGACGGCTACCGTGCTGGCGCTGACCGGCTTTACCGCCGAGGCCGCGCTGGCGATCGGCCTGCCGCTTGGCCTGTCCTCCACCGCGCAGGTGCTGCCCATGCTGCAATCGGCCGGCCGCCTCAAAACCCCGTTTGGCGAGCGCGCCTTTGCCATCCTGCTGTTTCAGGATCTGTCGATCATCCCGCTGTTGACCATCGTGTCCGCGATGAGCCGCAACCCTGCCGACGCGGCCGGCCCCACCGGCTTCATGCTGGCGCTACTGACCGTGGTGGCGATTGTCGGGCTGGTCGCTGCCGGGCGTTTCCTGATCCGGCCGCTGTTCCGCCTGATCGGCGGTCTGGGCGAACGGGAACTGTTCGTGATGGCCGCCCTGTTCACCGTGATCGCCAGCGCGCTGGTGATGGAACTGCTGGGCCTGTCATTGGCGCTGGGCGCCTTCATCGCGGGGGTGATGCTGGCCGATACGCCATACCGCCACGAGTTGGAGGCGGATATGGAGCCGCTGCGCGGTCTGCTGCTGGGCCTGTTCTTCCTCGCCGTAGGGATGATGCTCGACCTTGGGGCCATTGCCGATCGGCCCGGCACGGTGATCGGCTTTGCGGTGCTGTTGATCGCCATCAAGACCGCCATCATCACAGCGCTGGGCCTGTGGATGAAAATGGCCTGGCGCAGCGCGCTGGCGCTGGGTCTGCTCTTGAGCCAGGGGGGCGAATTCGCCTTTGTGCTCTACACCGCCGCGCAGAAAGCCCTGCTGATCTCCGATACGGCGGTCAGCGTGTTTGGCGCGGTGGTCACGCTGTCGATGGCGAGCACGCCGTTCCTGATGATGTTTGCGCGCCGCTTCCGCGCTGCGCCCGTCACCGCCGCCTTGCCGGGTGCGGAAGGCGTGCCGCAGCCCGTATTGCCGCGCGACCTGTCGGCCCGCGCATTGGTTGTGGGGTATGGACGCTTTGGCCAGACCACGGCCCAGGTGCTGGAAGCGGCAGGCATTTCGGTTACCCTGATCGACCGCGATCAGGAACGCATCGATATTGCGGCCGAGTTTGGCTTCACCGTCTATTACGGCGATGGCACCCGCCTTGACCTGCTGCGTCAGGCGGGCGGGGCGGATGCGCAGCTGATCCTGTTCTGCATCGACAAGGATCAGGTGGAGCCCGATTACATCGAGGCCGTGCAGAAGGCCTTTCCACAGGCGGCGATCTATGTGCGCGGGTATGACCGGCGCAGCGTGATGAAGCTGGCCCATGCCCCGCAGCGCTATGTCCTGCGCGAAGTGCACGAATCGGCGATCCGGATGGCCTTGCTGGGACTTGATGCGCTGGGCCTTTCGGAAAGCGATATCGACCGCGCCGAAGACCTGTACCGCCGGCAGGACCGCGAACGCCTGCGCGCGCAGATCAGCACCGGGGATTTGCGCGCAGCGCGTTACCGCCTGCCCGATCCCGAAGGCGGTTAGGCGCTCATCCCGCGCAAGGGCGGAAGGGCATCGGTATCGGCCGGCATGGGGCGAACCTCGTGCGGGGCGATGTCGGGCTCATCCTCCCCATCGCTTATGCCCAGCAAATGTTGCTGTGCGGCGACCACGGGCAGCGGGCGGGCGAAGAAATAGCCCTGCCCGAAATCCACCCCCAGCGCCGCCATCGCCGCGCGCTCCTCGATCGTCTCGATCCCTTCGGCCACGACCTTGCAGCCGATATCGCGCGACAATTGCACCAGCGCGCCGGTCAATGCGCGGCGGGCCGGGTCGCGGTGGATGTCGCGGGTCAACGCCATGTCCATCTTCAGGATATCGGGCTTCAGATCGACAATATGCCTGAGGCCCGAATAGCCGGTGCCCACATCGTCAATGGCAATGCGCACCATCTCCTTCAGCCGCACCAGATGCCGGCCGAGCACGGCGAAATCGGTGACCTGCTCCTGCTCGGTCACCTCGATCACCAGCTTGGCCCTGTCCACGCCTTCCAGCGCCTTTTCGACCGCGCCCGACAGGATGGTGGACGGCGAGACATTGACGGCGGCATATTTGCCCGGCGGCAGATGGCCGATGGTTTCCAGCGCCGCGCGCACGGCGGCCATTTCCAGTTCGACACCCAGGCCCACGCGGTTCGCATCGTCGAACCAGGTATCGGGCCCGCGCCTTGTGGTGTTGGGGAAACGCGCCAGACATTCCACGCCCACTGGCTCTCCGGTATCGAGCGCATGGATCGGCTGGTGGAAGATCGTGATGGCGTGCCCGTCGAGCATTTCGGTAATTCGCGCGCGGGTTTCCTGCAACTCCAGATCGTCGTTCAGGCTTGATTCGATCCGTTCCGCGGCCAGGCTGGCAAAGGCGCGCAGCACGTGCATATCGCGTTCGCCCAGCGATCGGTCGGGCTGGCGGCCCACCGCGCAGAAACTGCCCCACACCCGCCCGTCGGACAGGCGCAGCGGCAGATTGAGGTGGCAGCCCACGGGCAGGAAATCGGTAATCGCCAGCGTCTTGGCAAAGGGGTGATCGGATGCGTCCTGAATCAGTTCGGGCAGGCGGCCTTCGAGGATGTGCCAGCAATAGCTGTTCTCGATCGGCTCGCGGAAACCGGCGCCCATCGGCAGTTGCAGATCGGTGCTGACATGGGTGAGTTCGCGCTGCCCGCCATCGACATAGCGCGAGACAAAGGCGATCTCGACCCCCAGATGGCCGCGCACCGCCGCCAGCACGCGCTCCAGCGATTCGTCGTGCAGCAATTCGTCGGCCAGTGGCCCGGTGGGAATACCGGGCGCGGGCAACTGGATTTCGGCAACGGCCATGCAATGTCCCCGGATGTTGTGGGGCAGGCGATGCCGCAAATTCGCTAAATCGTCGTTAACCCAGCGCTCCCGGCAATAGCTCAGAGACGCAGTTCGAGAAGGAATTCCTCGTCCCGCTGCTGGCCCACCCAGAAATCGATATCGGCGATCTTGGCAAAGCCATACCGGGCATAGAAGCGCTGCGCGCCAAGGTTTTCCGCCCAGACCGACAATTGCACCGCATCCGCGCCGGTTTCGCGCGCATGGCTAAGCGCCCAATCCATCAGCTCCGCACCGATCCCCCGCCCGGTCGCATCGGGTGCGGTGTAAAGCTGGCACAAGGCCATGGGCCGCGCCGCATCGGAATGGTGCGCGTAGGCGCTGGGCTGGCGCATCTTGCAAAAGCCCAGCAGGCGGCCATCGCCTTCGTCCACCGCCAGGCAGTGCGAATAGGCGGGATCGGCAATTTCGCCTGCCACCTTGGCCGGGTCATAGGCGGCAGCGAGGAATGCGTTCAGATCCTCTGCCCGGTAAAGATGCGCGAAGGCGGCGCAGAAACTGTCGCGGCCCAAATCGGCCAGCGGCACGGCATCGGCAGGGGTGGCGGGGCGCAGGATCATGCGGAAAACTTGTCGGCCTTGCGTTTGCCGAACCTCATGCCGCGTTCCAGATGGGCGCGCAAGGCGGCGTAAAAGGCTTCGAGAAATTCGCGTTCATGCCCCGCGCCCGCATCCCAGCCGATCTTGCGGCAGATCGCCTGCATCACCTCGCGCATGGCATCGGGGTTGTTTTGCCGCAGCACGCCTTCCAGCACCTGCAATTCATGCTCGCCGTAAACCGCCAGTTCCGCCTCGCCAAAGCGGTAATCGCGCGCGCCGCTGCTCACCACGGACAAGGCAGAGGCCAGCTTCATGCGCGGGGCTTCCACCACCCATGTCCCCGCCACCAGATCGCCGGCGCGCAAGCGATCCTTGTTGAACAGCGGGAACAGCATGAACACCAGCAGCCACACGGTTGCCGCCCAGCCCATCACCCCGTCATTCGGCCCGTCGCTGTCGATCAGGCTGATGAGGAACACGACCGGCAGGAACAGTTCGATATCGCGCAGCAGATTGCGCGCGATCACCGCCTCTGCGGTCAACCGCCCGCCATCGCGCGCGGCCACGCGGATGCCGATCAGCCGCTTGCCCGGCGTCGCCCCGCGCGGGCCCAGTTCGAACCAGAGGAAGTAGCCATAACGGGCCAGCCAGAAGGCGAGGATGATGAGCACCACCACCAGTTCGACCGCCGGGCTGGGCGTGCCTTCGAACATGGCCTCCAGCGCGCCAAAGCCGATTGCCGCCAGCGCCAGGATCACCGCCAGCGCGCCGAGAAACAGGAAGATCAGATCCAGCACTAGCGCCCCTGCCCGCGCGCCCCATCCGGCAATGGTCAGCGGCAGGCTCAGCCCTTCGGGCGTGATCAGGTCGCGGCTGCGCCGCGCTTCGCGCAATTGGCGTTTGGCCTGCATGGCGGCGGCGCTGCTCATGCCGCGTGCTCGCCCGCATTGGCGGGTCGGCGCGGCATCAGCAGGAAATAGGCCAGCCACAAGGCCAGCATCCCGATGCCGATGGTCAGCCGCGCTTCGGAGGTTTCCACCAATTGCCGGGCGTAACCTTCCAGCAGCCCCGCCACCACCAGCATCAGCACACAGCCCGCCATCACCACCGCCGCGCGCCGTCCGCTGGCCGAGGCCGCCGACAGGATCGACAGCTTGCCGGGGAAGGCCATCGACCGCCCGATATGCAGCCCCGCCGCGCCCGACAGCAATATGGCGAACAGCTCGGTCGTGCCGTGCACGCTCAGCCACGCGGCAAAGCCGAAACTGAGGCCGCCCTGATGGAACAGCCACAGCATTGCGCCCAGCATCGCCATATTGTGCACCAGCAGCAGCAGCGTGGGGATGCCAAAGGCAAAGCCCAGCGCAAAGGCGAGGATGCATACGCCCGAATTGTTGGAAAACAGGCTGGCGGCGAAGATCGCCAGCCCCTCGGCCCCCTTGGTGCCCTCCAGCGATTGCGCCAGCATTTCGGGGCTGGCACCGGGGTGGCGTCCGCCCGCCATGCCATCGGGCACCAGCCGGTAATACCATTCGCTATCGCCCGCCACCAGCAGCCAGCCAACCAGCGTGCCGGCCACCATCACCGCGAGCGCAATGCAGATATCCAGCCACAGATCGCGCACAGCCGCGCTCCACCCGCCGCCGAAAAAGCCGCGCAGCCAGCGCAGAAAGCCGGTGCGCGGGCCATAGACCTGAAACCATGCCCGCCGCACCAGCGCTTCCAGATAGGCCAGCGTTGCCGCATCGAGCGAGGTTTCGCGCGCCACCGCCAGGCTGGAGGCGGCCTTGCGGTAGAGCACGGGCAGGTCGAGCAGGTCATCATCGGCAATGCGCCGCAGCCGGTTCTTTTCCAGCGCGGTGACAATTGCATCCAGCCTTTGCCAGTCGGTCTGCCGCTCCAGCCGGAACCGGTCGGAACGCAAGGTCGCCGCCTCGATTGCGGGCGGCGGGGCGGCCTGTTTGCGGGTGAAAAGGTTCAGCGCCATCAGCCCACAGCCTCCAGCCTTTTGGCTTCCAGATAGCGGTCGATCAGGCGGTAGCCGACCTGCTGCCACGGCGCCTCGATCACATCGACGCCAAGCCGGCGCAGGCGTTGCAGCACGATGGCGCGCTGGTGCGCCAGACCCGCGGCGGCAATCGCGGTGGCGACATCGGCCACGCTGGCGGGCGTCGTGGCAGCAAGGTCTTCCAGTTCGGAATCGCGCAAGGTGACGAAGATGACGAGGTGGTGCCGCACCAGCCGCTCCACACTTTCCACCATCAGTTCGGCCGATGTGGGATCGGTAAAATCGGAAAACAGCACGATCAGCGACCGCCGTCTGAGCCGCGCGGTGAGCGTGGCAAGCGCCAGCGTGAAATTGGGTTCGCGCGGCACATAATCCAGCTCTGCTGCCGCCGTCTGCAAGCGGTAGAAACTGCGCGTTTCGGTCACAAAAGGCGTCAGCACGCTCGGCCTGTCGGCAAAGCCGAACAGGGCTACCCGGTCCCCGCCCTTGAGCGCGACATAGGCAGCGCTGAGCGCGGCGGAAATTGCCCGGTCGATGCGCGGCAGGCCGTCCAGCGGCTCCACCATGGCCTGCCCGCAGTCAAAGGCGAACACGATCTGGTTGTCGCGTTCGGCCTCGTTTTCGCGGGCATAGAGCGCGGTGTGGCGGGCGCTGGCTTTCCAGTCGATCCGGCGGCGGTCCATCCCGGCTTCGTATTCGCTCAGCGCCTCGAACTGCGTGCCTTCGCCCCTGATGCGCCGGGCGATCAGGCCGAACTGGGCATCGCGCAGGAAGGTTTGCAGCGCGGGGGAGCGGGTGGGCGAAAGATCGGGCCAGATGCGCACCCCCTGTTCCAGATCCCGCCGCACCTGCTGCGTGCCAAGGCCAAGCGGCCCGTGCCAGCGCAGCCACAGCGCGTGAACCTGCCCCGGCCCGCGGCGTGCGGGGGTGATTGTGCCCGTGCCTGAAAAGCGCCCCGCTTCGTCCATTGGTTCCAGCGCGAAACTGCACGCGCCGCCATCGCCCAGCCGGGCGTCAAAACCGAGGGCAGCTTGCGGCGCGCGGGTTGAGCGGTGTCCGGCAATCTGCGCCTTTACCGTCAGCGGCAGGGGCTGGCCCACTTCGCCATCGCGCGGCACATCCAGCGCCAGATCCACTAGCCGACCTGCCAGCCATCCGTCCACCACGGCCAGCACCAGCAGCGCCAGCCCTGCCGCCGGCGCGACGATCCACGCGGCGGGCGCGGTCGCGGCCACCACCAGCGCCACGGGGGCGAGCAGCACCAGCAGCGCCAGCAGCCGGCCCGATGGCACGATGGGAATGGCAGAAAGGCGGAAAGGCGGCGTCACCTCAGCGCGGTGCCTCGGTCTCGTCCACCAGCGCGGCGACCAGATCCTCTATCTGCCGCCCTTCGATTTCGGCGGCGGGCGACAGCAGCAGGCGGTGGCGCAAGGTTGCGGTGGCCAGCGCCTTCACATCGTCGGGGATCACGTAATCGCGCCCTTCAAGCGCGGCGCGCGCGCGGGCGGCATTGGCGAGCAGCACGGCGGCGCGCGGCGATGCGCCGCTGGCAATATCGGCATGGCCGCGCGTGGCGCGCACCAGCCGCACGGTGTAATCAACGATCTCGCGCGCCAGCGTCACCTGCGACAGGCTGGCCTGCGCCTCGGCAATGCGCGCGGCATCGGCCACCTGCGTCACGCCGAAATCCTCCAGCCGGGGCGGGCCGGACAGATTGCCGAACCGCTCCACGATGCGCGCTTCCTCCTCCATGCTGGGATAGGGCACGATCAGCTTGAAAGCGAAACGGTCCAATTGCGCTTCGGGCAGGGGATAGACGCCCTGATTTTCGATCGGGTTCTGCGTTGCCACCACCATGAACTGGTCGCCCAGGCTGTAGGTTTCCCCGTCCAGCGTCACGCGGCGTTCCTGCATGGCTTCCAGCAGCGCGGCCTGCGTCTTGGGCGGGGTGCGGTTGATCTCGTCCGCCAGCAACAGATCGCAGAACACCGGCCCGCGTGTCAGGGTGAAGGTGCTGGTCTGGAAATTGAACAGGTTGGAACCGAGGATATCGCCGGGCAACAGATCGGGGGTGAACTGGATGCGCCCGAAATCGAGGCCCGTCGCGCGGCTGAAACACTGCGCAAGGAAAGTCTTGGCGGTTCCCGGCGGGCCTTCCAGCAGCACATGGCCCCGCGCCACCAGCGCGATGAGAAGATGCTCGACCGCTTCCTCCTGCCCGACGATGGCCTTGGCCACTTCCGCCCGGATCGCCTCTGCCAGCGCGCGGGTATCCTCCAGCGTCATGCTCATTTTTCCAGCATCCTTTCGATTGATCTGAGTGTTTGCGCCCCGCGCAGGATTTCGGCCGGGCGGCGCGCGGTGCGCAAGGCTGCGGCGGCAGCGGCAAAACCCGCCCCTTCAAGTCCGCGCGCGTGCAAGGCGGCGTCAATGGCAGCTTCGCGCGCCAAGGAATCCTGTTCACGGATGTTGAGCGCGCCCGCCAGCCGCGCAGCCACCAGCGCGGCATAGGGCGCACCCAGCAGCCGCCAGCGGCGCGCGCGTTCGATCAGCGCGGCGGAATTGCGCGCCAGTTGCGCCTTGCCCGCGCGCATGGCGGGCGCCTGTGCCAGCGGCGGGCCAAAGCGGCGGAAGGCGCGCCAGCCCACCACCAGCATTGCCAGCAGCAGGCAGAGCGTGGCGGCCAGGAAAGGCGGGCGGAACGCCAGCGTCAGCAGGTTCTCGCTTGCGCCAAGGCCGGGCATGGTGAGGTCGAAGACGATGTCCACATCCTCGCCCTCCATCGCCAGTTCCACCAGCGCCACGGCAGCGCGGGCGCGCACTTCATCGGCCATGCCGTAATTGTTGAACAGATCAGGTTCGGCCACCACGATCAGCGGAAACAGATCGCCATCCTGCCCGTCTTCAGCTTCCTGAGAGAAGGCAACGCCCGCAGCCTCGGCCAGAGCAGGATGCCAGCCGCCCCGGTTCCAATATCCGGCCAGAAGATCGCCTTCGGCATCGGTGATGAGCGGGAACAGTTCATCATTCGGCAATTCGGTGATCGCCTGCACCAGTTCGCTGGGGAACCGGCCCGACAGGCCCAAGCCTTGCCAGCCCGCACTCTCGCCCGTTGCCAGCGTCAGGGCGGCAAGGCTGGGCACCTGGCTGAACCATAGCGCCGTGTAACCGGGCGCCAGTTCCACCCATTCGTCCCGCGTGCCTTCGGGCGCGTTGTCGGGCAGAGGGCGGCTTTGCCATTTGGGCAGGATCACGATGGTCGGCCCGGTGGTGCTGCGCGCCCACAGCACGTCCTCCAGCCGCTGCGGATCGGTGGTGGTGCCGGGGGTCAGGATCAGCAGATCCTCCACCGCGTCGGCATCGGATGGCGCGCGGGTCAGCCGCACATCATGCCCGCGCCGTTCCAGCAATTGCACAAGGCCGCTATAGCCATCGAGCGCGTTGGAGCGGCCATGTGCGGTCACAGCCATGCGTTCGCCCGTCCAGCCTGCGCCGATGGCGTAAAGGAACAGCAGGAAAGCCCCGCCGCCCACCAGCAGCAGGCCCAGTACCGCCTTGGCGGAGAACGGGTTGGCCCGCCGCGTCATGCCCGCGCATCCCGGCGGATTGCGGTATAGCCCAGCGCAAACTGGGCATAGGCGGCGCGCGCTTCGTGCCAGTCGTCCGCCGAAAGCTGGCGCAGAGCGAACAGGCTGCGTTCCACGCGCGCGGCGATGGTGGCAAAGGCGTGGCGCGCCGGATCGGGCAGGGCGGGCAGGCCCGCCAGTTCGCGTGCGGTGACAGAAGGGGGCACCAGATCGGGCCGCGCCTCGGCAATCTGTGCGACCGAGCGTTGCAGCAGCAGATGTGTTGCCTCGTCAAAACGGCCTTCGCTGGCGAGGCGGTCGGCCTCTTCCAGCAATTGGCGCGCGTGAGACTGATCGGGCCGGAAATCGGCCTCGCCGCCGTCGCATTCCCGTTTCGTGAACGCCGCGCCCCGCACCGCACGCCACACGGCCAGAAGCAGTATGGCGGCAATCAGCGCGATCAGCACCCACATCACCACATTCCAGTTTTCCGCCACGGCACGGCCCACGGGGCCAAGCACCCAGGCGACCCATTCGAACAGGTCGGCCAGCCAGCTTGATCCGGTATCGGGCACATCGATAGGTTCGATCGGGACGGGGGCGAACTGAATATCGCCATCGGCCCGCATGGCAGCCCAATCGCGCGAAAAACCGCTGTCTTCCGGAAGGTTGGCTGCCGCAGGTCTGCTCACAGCTTGCGTGGTGGCATGGCTGGCCGCGCAAAGCAATTGCCCGCCGGACAGGCCGGGCCCTTAGCCCGGATTGCGCAAGGCGGCTTCTGGCCGCAATATAGAGCGCATGACCCAGATCGCCCCCGCTCAGCACCTGCCCCAGATCCCCGCCGAGGAAGCCGTGCGCCGCGTGCTGGTGGTGGGCGGGGGATCGTCGGGCTGGATGGCGGCGACGATGCTGGCCACTTTCCTGTCGAAAAAAGTGCGGGTCGAACTGGTCGAGAGCGAGGCGATCGGGATTGTCGGCGTGGGCGAGGCGACGATTCCGCCGATGCAGCAATTCAACCGCGCCGTGCAGATTGACGAGCGCGCCTTCATGGCCGCGACGCAAGGCACCTTCAAGCTGGGGATCGAGTTTCACAACTGGGGGCAGGTGGGTGACCGCTATCTCCACCAGTTCGGCCGCCCTGCGCGTGAACTGGACGCGGTGGTGCCGATGCATCACTGGTGGTTGCTGGGGCGGCTGGCAGCGGCTGCGGACGGCAAGCCCTATCCCGAATTTGACGATATGTTCATGGCCCGCGCTGCCGCGCGGCTGGATCGCTTCGCACTGGCCGGACAGCGCAAGGACTTGCCCGCCAACCGCTACACGCACGCCTATCACTTCGACGCGCATCTCTATGCCGTCCATTTGCGCAAGATCGCGGAAAGCCGCGGCGCGGTGCGGACCGAGGGGCGCATTGTGGATGTGGAGCGCGCTGGGGAAAGCGGCTTTGTCTCCGCCGTGGTGCTGGAAGACGGCCGCCGGCTGGAGGCCGATCTGTTCATCGATTGCACCGGCTTTGCCAGCCTGCTGCTGGGCAAGGCGCTGGGTGAACCGTTTGACGACTGGAGCCGCTACATCCCCTCCGACCGGGCGCTGGCGGTGCCATCCGCGCGACCCGAAGGCGGCATCCGCCCCTACACGCAAGGGATCGCGCATCCGGTGGGCTGGCAATGGCGCATCCCCTTGCAGCACCGCACCGGCAATGGCCATGTCTTCGCCTCCGCCTTCTGTTCGGAAAGCGAGGCGGAAGCGCGCCTGCTCGCCAATCTGGAAGGCGAGGCGCTCGCTGATCCGCGGCTGATAAAGTTCACCACCGGCCGCCGTCAGCGCGCCTGGGTGGGCAATGTGGTGGGCCTGGGCCTGTCATCGGGCTTTCTGGAGCCGCTTGAATCGACCAGCATCCATTTCGTCCAGTCCGCGCTCGAACGGCTGGTGGAACTGTTCCCCACCCGCGCGATGGACCCGGCGCTGCGCGACGCCTTCAACCGCCGAACCGCGCAGGAATGGACCGATGTGCGCGATTTCATCGTGGCGCATTACCATCTGAGCGCGCGCGACGATTCCGAATTCTGGCGCTATGTCCGCCATATGGAGATACCCGACAGCCTTGCCCATACATTGGAGGTGTGGCGCGCGCGCGGCGTGCTCGATGTCTCAGGCGGGCATCTGTTCCAGTTGGGAAGCTGGTCGTCCGTATTGATCGGGCAGAGGTGCCTGCCGGCCGGGGTGCACGCGCTGGCAGACCGGGCAAGCCCCGAATACGCAGCGGAGCAGATGCGCCGGATCGCCAGCGAATGCCGCGCGGCGGCGCAGAGCCTGCCCGCCCATGCCGACTTCCTGCGCGATTACTGCACGGTGCAGATGGCTTGAGCTGATCAGCCGCGCGACCGAGCCGAGCGGTATGTCCCCAGCATCCGCACTTCCTTGGCGTGGAAAGCGAGTTCCTCCAGCGCGCGGTCGACACCCGGCTCGCCCGGCGCGCCCACGATGTCGCAATAGAACATGGTGGCGGCAAAGCTGGCGCCCTTCTGGTAGCTTTCCAGCTTGGTCATGTTGACGCCGTTGGTCGCGAAGCAGCCCAGCGCCTTGTACAGCGCGGCAGGGACATTGTTCACCTCGAAGATGAAGGTTGTGATTGCCTGCTTGCCGGCCAGCGTTGCGGGGTCGAGCGGCTCGCGCGCGAGCACGACAAAGCGCGTGGTGTTGTCGGCAGCGTCCTCCACCCGGTCGGCCACGATGGCAAGGCCATAAAGGTCTGCCGCGATGGCAGGCGCAATGGCAGCGAGCGTGGGATCGCCCGTTTCCTTCACAAAGGCCGCCGCGCCCGCCGTATCGGCATAGGCCATCGGCACGATGCCCCGTGTCCGCAGGAAATGCCGGCTCTGTCCCAGCGCCTGCGGGTGCGAATAGGCGGCCTGGAACGGCCCCTGGCCCAGGCCCATCAGCGCGTGGTGGATGGCAAGGAAATGCTCGCCCACGATAGAAAGCCCGCTTTCGGGCAGCAGGAAGTGGATATCGGCCACGCGCCCGTGCTGCGAATTTTCAATCGGAATGATCGCCGCGCCTGCCGCGCCGCTCTTTACCGCGTCCAGCGCATCCTCGAAGCTGAAGCAGGGCAGCGGCAGGCATTCGGGCGCGTATTCCAGCGCCGCGCGGTGCGAATTGGCGCCGGGCGCACCCTGAAAGGCCACGGCGCGTGCCGGATCGGCCGCGGCGGCGGCACGCATCTTTTCGACCAGTTCGAGCGCGGGGGCAGGGAAGCTTTGCATGGGGGCAAGCGCCTATCGCCCGCAAGGCAGGGCGACAAGTGCTAATGATCGGCAATTCCCGCTACCGCTTTATGGGCATAGGGCCATGATCGCACTTGCGCCTTGCCGCTTGCCTTACTAGAGCGCCCGGAAACGGGCTTTTGCCTTCTGGTTCACTCTGGCAGATGATTCATCCATGACTGACCGTCTCAATACCATTTTCGGCTGGCTGTTGTTTGCCGGTGTCGTTGCGCTGCTGCTGCGTTTCGTGGTGGGCCTGATCATTCCCGATCCCGAACGGCCGGAAAATCTGGGCTATGTGATCGAAGGCGTGGAAGCCGGCGGTGCAGCCGAAGGGCCCTCGCTCGCGGCTCTGCTGAACACCGGCGATGCGGCGGCGGGCGCGGCCAGCTTTGCCAAGTGCGCGGCCTGCCACACGATCGAACAGGGCGGTGCCAACGGTATTGGCCCCAATCTGTGGGCGATCATGGGGCAGCCGGTGGGTCAGCATATGCCCGGCTTTGCCTATTCCACCGCGCTGTCGGGCCATGGCGGCAACTGGGATTTTGAAAACATGGACGCCTGGCTGAAGAGCCCGCGCGCCTTTGCCAACGGCACCAAGATGAGCTTTGCCGGCCTGTCCGATCCGCAGGAGCGGGCGAATATGATCCTGTATCTGCTGTCGATGGGTGGCGGCCCGGCAATCCCGCCCCCGCCTGCGGCTGAAGAACCCGTGGCAGAGGAAGCGGCTGTCGAAGGCGAGGCAGCAGAAGAGGCGGCCGATGCGGCTGCGGAGGGCGCTCCGGTCGCCTGATTGCAGGCTTTGCCAGAGAGATGAAAAGGCCGGGGTTTACCCGGCCTTTTTCGTTTGATCGGCCTGTGCGGCTATCACCGGTGCCACGTCATCGGGGGCGGAGCGGCCCTTGAACCCTTCCGCGACGACATACCATTCGCTGCTGCCTTTGCGGCTGGCCGGCGGCTTGGCGTGTTTCACGCTGCGGAAATGCGACTTCAGCAGCGCGAGAAGCTCGGTATCGGTTCCGCCTGCCAGCACCTTCGCCACAAAGGCCCCGCCGGGCGCGAGGTTTTCGATCGCGAACCACGCGCCTGCTTCCACCAGCGCCATGGTGCGCAGGTGATCTGTCTGCTTGTGACCCACCGTGTTCGCCGCCATGTCCGACAGCACCAGATCGGGCGGCCCGTCGAGCGCCGCGGTCAGCAGGCCGGGCGCCTTGTCGTCCATGAAATCCATTTGCAGGATGGTCACGCCATCCAGCGGCTCTGTCTCCAGCAAGTCGATGCCGACAATGCCTGCCCGCGGGGCAAGCTTGCGCACGACCTGCGCCCAGCCGCCCGGCGCAATACCCAGATCGACCACGCGCGTGGCGCGCTTCAGCAGGTCGAACCTTTCGTCCAGTTCGATCAGCTTATAGGCGGCGCGGCTGCGATAGCCATCGGCCTTGGCGCGCTTGACATAGGGATCGTTCAACTGGCGTTCGAGCCACTGGGTCGAGCTTTGCTTGCGCTTGCGGTTGCTTTTCAGCCGCCGCGTCGAATCCTGTCCTGCGCGCGCCATTACGGTATCTTTCGGCCAAAGGCGGACGCGTTGCGCGCGCCGGCCAGATCGGTTGTCATCAGCGATCGCAATATGCCCTCGCGGATACCGCGATCGGCCACGCCCAGCCGGGCCGCGGGCCATATGTCGAGTATTGTTTCCAGAATGGCGCAGCCCGCCACCACCAGATCGGCCCTTTCGTGGCCGATGCAGGACAATTGCCGGCGCTCCTCCGGGCCCATGGCCGAAAGGCGGGCGGAAATCATGCGCATCGCCTCGGCCGGAACGATCAAGCCGTCTACGGCGCGCCGATCATACTGAGGCAGGTCGAGATGCAGGCTGGCGAGGGTGGTGACCGTCCCGCTGGTGCCGAGCAGCCTGAGGTCAGACGCACGGTGCGGGGCCAGCCGTTCGGCAAAGGGGCGGAAGCTGTCATGCACCAGCGCCTTCATCCGGGCGTAGCGGGCAATGCGGTCGATCGGATCCGTGCCTTCCTCTCCCACAGTTTCGGACAGCGAGACAACGCCCCATGGCACGCTCTGCCAGTCGAGGATGCGCGGCGGCCCCGCCACAATTCCGCGGCGCGCGGCCTTGTCCGGCTCGATCAGCACCAGTTCGGTGGAGCCGCCGCCAATGTCGAATATGACCGCTGGGCCGGGGCCATCTTCCAGCAGGATGTGGCAACCCAGCACGGCAAGGCGCGCCTCCTCCTCGGCGCTAATGATATCGAGCGCAATGCCCGTTTCGGCGCGCACGCGGGCAATGAATTCGGCGCCGTTTTCCGCCTGCCGGCAGGCTTCGGTGGCAACTGAGCGGGCAAGGTGCACGTTGCGCTTGCGCAGCTTGTCGGCGCAGATGCGCAGCGCACCCACTGCGCGGTCCATCGCAGCCGGGCTCAGCCGCCCCGATTGCGCAAGCCCTTCGCCAAGGCGCACCACGCGGCTGAAGGCGTCGATCACCACGAAGCCATCGTCGCACGGCCGCGCGATCAGCAGGCGGCAATTATTGGTGCCAAGGTCGATTGCGGCATAGGCCTGCCGCAAGGCGGGGGGGCTTTCCGGCGTGACCGCGGGCCGGACAGCCACCTGCGGAGCGCGCGGAGCGGCGGTCGGCAGCGCGAAGGGGCCTGGGGGCAGGGGACGTCCGCCGGCACCTTTGCTGGGCTTGGGGCTGGCCTTGCCGAACCTGCTTTTGCCGGTATGCGGGCGCTTCTTGCCGGGTTTGGCGGAAGGGCGCGCACCGCGCCTGCCCCTTGGTCCACCGGCCCTGTTGTTGCGGCCGTCCGGCGGAATCTGATCCGCCATGAAATACTCACTTGCTCTGCAAAACCCGCCACATCCGAGCGGAACCTGCCCCGTGGTTACCCGATGTGGCCCCTACGGGCAAGCAGGCTGAGGCGCGGGGCCATTGGGAACCCCTTGACGCGATGGGGCACGCATTATAGAGGCGCGCGCTCCATTGCCCCGTCGTCTAATGGTAAGACTACGGATTCTGATTCCGTCTATCGAGGTTCGAATCCTCGCGGGGCATCCATCTCTCCCTCTTTATCGGCTTGTGCTGCCTTGCCACGGCAAAGCGCGCTCCCTAGGTCAGCGGCGTAATGAGTGGAGATGATGCCTTGGATATGCCTGCGGACCGCCCCGAAGATGGTGATAACGAGCTGGGCGAACGCAAGTTCTATCCCGCCAAGAAGGAAGCCGATTTTGCCGAGAAGGCACCGGCTTCCACCGCGCAGACGCGGCATCCTTCCTATCGCCTCGCCTTTCGCGACACCGACTTCCTGCTGCGCGAGGAACTGCGGCCAGTCCGCTTTCAGCTCGAACTGCTGAAGCCGGAAATGATCCTGGAGGAGGCGCGTATCGGCTCCACATTGGTGATGTATGGATCGGCCCGCATTCCCTCGCCAGAGCAGGCGGAAAAGATGCGCCAGGGGCTGGGCTACCTGTCCGATCGCGAACGGACGGTGCAGGAAAATCTGATCGCCAAGGCGAAATATTACGACGAAGCCTACAAGCTGGCGCGGATGGTCAGCGAAAAGGGGCTGGTGGACAAGGGACAGCGGCAGTTTGTCGTCTGCTCAGGCGGCGGCCCGTCGATCATGGAAGCAGCCAACAAGGGTGCGAGCGACGCAGGGGCCGAAACCATCGGTCTCAACATCGTGCTGCCGCATGAGCAGGCGCCCAATCCCTATGTGACGCCCTATCTCTCGCTCAATTTTCATTACTTCGCGCTCAGGAAAATGCATTTCCTGATCCGTGCGCGCGCGGTGGCGATCTTCCCCGGCGGCTTTGGCACCTGCGACGAATTATTCGAGCTGCTCACCCTGGTGCAGACGGGCAAGATGAAGCCGGTGCCGATCATGCTGTTCGGCCGCCAGTTCTGGAACCGGATCATCGATTTCGAGGGGCTGGCGGAAGAAGGCACGATCAGCCCGGCCGATCTCGACCTCATCCACTGGTGCGAAACGGCGCAGGAAGCCTGGCAGCATATCTGCCAGTTCTACAAGCTGAGCGATCCGATCATGGGTTGCGACTGATCGCTTAGCGCACGGCCTGATGGCCCATGGGGCCGTGGCCTGACCCGTATCCCGGCGCGGCCTCCATCGCGCGGCGCACGAACTGCCGCGCGTTTTCAATCGCGTTCTCCAATTCCTGCCCCTGCGCCAGCAGCGTGGCAATGGCACTGGCGAGCGTGCAGCCGCTGCCATGCGTGTGGCGCGTCTGTATGCGCGGGCCTTCCCACATTACCGGGACGCGGCCGGGGCGGTGCAGAACGTCCTCTACCGTTGGGCCTTCGGCATCGCCGCCCTTCGCCAGCCAGGCGATCCCCTTGGCATCGAGCGCCGCCGCGCCGCCCAAAGCGGCCAGTTCGGGCACGTTGGGCGTGGTGAGCGTGGCAAGATCCATCAGCCAGTCGAACACATCGCGCGTCGCCTCGTCTGCCAGCACGCTGCCGCTGGTCGCCACCATCACTGGATCGAACACGATGGGGCAGGGCAGATCCTCCAAGCGGTCGGCCACTACCTCGGCAATGTCGGCGCTGCCCAGCATTCCGATCTTCACCGCGTCCACGCCGATATCGGTCATGCAGGCATCCATCTGCGCCGCGACCAGATCAGGCTTCAGCATTTCCACGCCGGTCACGCCGCGCGTGTTTTGCGCGGTAACGGCGGTGATTGCGGTCATCGCATAACCGCCCAGCATGGTCACGGTCTTGATATCCGCCTGAATCCCCGCGCCGCCCGAACTGTCCGATCCGGCGATGATCAGGATGCGGGGCGGGCGGGTGGTCATGCCTTGAATCGGCGAACAGTGGAGGGTGGATGTGCGGCATGATGCCGCCGCGCGCGGGTGGGCCGATCCAGCAATTCGCCCCCGCAATTGGGGCACAGCTCGTCCAGCGCATCGGCGCAGGCTGCGCAGAAGGTGCATTCAAGGCTGCACATGAAGGCACCGGGCGCCTCGGCAGGCAAATCCGCGCCGCAGCCTTCGCAATCGGGGCGCATCTCCAGCATCAGATGGCAGCTTCCACCGCGCGGCAGATATCGTCCACCACGCGCGTCACCAGCGCTTCGTCATCGCCTTCGGCCATCACGCGGATAAGCGGTTCGGTGCCGCTCTTGCGGATGACCAGCCGCCCGCCGCTGCCCAGATCGGCCGCGCCATCGGCAATCGCCTGGCGCACGCTGGCAACTTCCAGCGGATCGCCCGCCTCATAGCGAACATTCTTGAGCAATTGCGGCACACGGTCGAACAGATGCAGCAATTCGCTGGCAGGCTTGCCGCCGCGCACCAGCGCGCACAGCACCTGCAAGGCGGCAATCGTGCCATCGCCCGTGGTGGCGTGATCGGTCAGGATCATATGGCCCGACTGTTCGCCCCCCACATTGTATCCGCCGCGCCGCATCTCCTCCAGCACATAGCGGTCGCCCACCTTGGTGCGCACCAGATCAAGGCCTTGTGCGGCCAGATGCCGTTCAAGCCCCAGATTGGACATGACGGTGGCCACCACGCCGCCGCCACGCAACTGCCCGCTTTGCGCCATGGCGGTGCCGATCAACGCCATGATCTGGTCGCCATCCACTTCACGGCCCTTCTCGTCGATCACGATCAGCCGGTCGGCATCGCCGTCCAGCGCAATGCCGATATGCGCGCCGCTTTCCACCACCTGCGCCTTGATCGCGGCCAGATCGGTGGAGCCGACGCCGTCATTGATATTGGTGCCGTTGGGAGAGACGCCCATGGCGATCACTTCCGCCCCCAGTTCCCAGATCGCGGTGGGGGCCACATTGTAGGCCGCGCCATGCGCGCAATCGACCACGATCTTCAGGCCATCGAGGCGGATATCGTCGGGCACCGATTGCTTGACCGCGTGAATATAACGGCCGCGTGCGTCATCAATGCGGCGGGCGCGGCCGATATGGTCGCCCTGCGCCAGTTCCTGATCGCGCGCCATTTCGGCTTCGATCGCTTCCTCGTCCGCATCGGACAGTTTGTAGCCATCGGGGCCGAACAGCTTGATGCCGTTATCGGCAAACTTGTTGTGGCTGGCGGAAATCATCACGCCGATATCCGCGCGCATTTCGCGCGTCAGCAGCGCCACGGCGGGCGTGGGCAAGGGGCCGGTCAGGATCACATCCATGCCAACGCTGGTAAAGCCGGCGGTCAGCGCGTTTTCCATCATATAGCCTGACAGGCGCGTATCCTTGCCGATCACCACGCGGTGTTTGTGCGACCCGCGCAGGAAATGCTTGCCCGCCGCCTGCCCCACTTTCATCGCGGTAGCGGCATCCAGCTTGCCGGCATTGGCGCGGCCCCTGATGCCGTCGGTCCCGAAAAGCTTGCGCGCCATGGATATTGTATTCCTTTTTCCCCTGACAGGATTCTTGGCGCTTGCAATGCCCAAGGTGAACACCAATGTCACCCCCGCAATCGGATGGGCAACCAAAGCGCGCCCCGCGCGTTAGGGCATTATCCCGCCGCATGGCTTCAACACTGGCAAGGATTATCCCCCATGGCTTTCGAACTTCTCGCGCTGCCTTACGACACCGAAGCGCTGGCCCCGGCTATCAGCGCGGAAACGCTGGGTTTTCACCACGGCAAGCACCACAAGGCCTATATCGACAAGACCAATGCCGCGATTGAAGGCACCGATCTTGAGGGCAAGAGCCTGGAGGATGTGATTGCAGCTGCGCGCGGCAGCAATCAGGGCCTGTTCAACAACGCCGCGCAAAGCTGGAACCACGGCTTCTACTGGCATTCGCTGGCCCCTTCCACCAACGGCCCCAGCGGCGATCTGGCGGACAAGATCGACGAAGCGTTCGGCTCGCTCGACGAACTCAAGAAGCAGCTCAAGGATCGCGGTGCGGGCCATTTTGCCAGCGGCTGGGTGTGGCTGGCGGAAAAGGGCGGCAAGCTGTCGATCGAGGAAACGCATGACGGCGATACGCTGGTCGATCAGGGCTTCAACCCGCTGCTCACCGTGGATGTGTGGGAACACGCCTATTATCTCGATCACCAGAATGCCCGTCCGAACTATCTGGCGGCGGTGATCGACGATCATCTGAACTGGGATTTTGCGGCCGATAATCTGGCCCGTGGCAGCGCCTGGACCTATCCGGCCTGATCTTTCCGCTTACGGCAAAGGGGCCCGCCGTGCTGAAACAGGCGCGGCGGGCCTTCCTGTCTAGCCAAGGGGATTGGTCGAATCCCGGCAGCTTTCGTAAACCCGGCCAATCGCTTCGCGCGCTCCGGATACGTTGAATTCGATCGATTGCGGCGCGCCGTCGACGGGGGTCAGCCGCACTTTCAGATTCTGGACATCGGCCAGCCTTTGCAGGAATGGCGGCAATTCCTGATCGCGCCGGGTGTTCACCGCCTCCACCGTGAACTGATAGTATCGCCAGCGCCGGGTAACGGGTGGGCCGTTGTCATATTGCAGCTGAATATCGCGGATGTTGGCCCGGGTGCTCGGCGCGCCGAGCGCGGCGGGCGTATATAGAACGGCAAAGACGCTGCGTTCGCCTGGCGCATTGCATTTGAGGATCAACTGACGGCCATCAGGCGTCTGCACGCCCGCCTGAAGCACGCCTGCCTCATCCTCGAAATATCCCCAGGCGCTTTCCTGCGCGCTGGCGCCGACCGAAACCGCCATGGCGGCCAGTGCAAGCGGGATGGCGGTAGCGAATTTTGGCATCATCATGGGTTCCTCTCCACACATGGTGTTCCCTCTACCCGTTGCGGGCGCCCGGCTTTTGCCGGTGCGGCAGGTGGATGGACCCGGATTGTCTGCCCGCCATCACGGATGACGCAAGTGTATCGGCATCGTTACCAAATGCAATGATTGCACCCGATCAGCGCTCTGCGTCGGTCAATTCCAGCACATTGGCGGCGAACAGCGGCTCGCCAAACAGAAAGCCGATCAGATTGGGCTTGCCGAGGTGATCGACCAGCGCGGTAAGCGCCAGCAAGATGGGCACCGAAAGCAGCGCGCCCGTCACCCCCCAGATCCAGGTGAAATAGGACAGGGCCAGCAGGATCATCACCGGGTTCATGGTGAAACGCGCACCCAGCACTGCCGGGGTCAGCACATTCGATTCCACCGTATGCAGCCCCAGATAGGCAGCAGCAGGCAAGAGGCCGATCAGTGCCACATCGGCCGAGCCGAGGCCGAACAATGCGAGCAAGGCGGTCATCAGCAGCGGGCCGACATAGGGAATGAAGTTGAGCAATGCGGCAAGCCCGCCCCACATCACGGGCGCATCCAGTCCCATCGCCCACGCGCCCAGCGCCACGATCACCCCCACGCCCAGATTGATCACGCCCACCGTCAGGATATAGGCAGCCACCCGGTCCTGCACATCGCGCATGACCCGCGCGGCCTTGAGGCTGGCATCCACCGGGCTGCGCTGGCCGGAGAGGCGACGGCGCAGCCGCACCCGCGCCTCGATCATGAAGAAGGCGAGCAACAGGGTGAGCAGCACCTCCAGCAGCACGGTGGGTGTGGCAAAGGCCAACTGCTCCAGGATACTGGGCCCGGCCAGCACGACTTCACGCCCCTTCTGTTCGCCCACGATCGCGGCAATCTGTTCGTTGAGCTGGGTCACCCAGGACAGGCTGCTGCGCAGCTGGCTGAAATGATCGCCCACGCGTGCGATCATGGCGGGCGCCTGATCATACAACGACACCGCCGGGCGCAGCACCGCAGTCAGCGCAAGCCCCAGAATGCCGATAAACACCAGCATTGCGCACAGCGAGGCGAGGAAATTGGGCAGGCCCCAGCCCGCCAGTCTGTCTGCCAGCGGGGACAACAGGATAGTCAGGATGATGGCCGCCACCAGCGGCAGGAAGACCACCGCGCCGATCGACAGGACAAAGGGCAGAGCAAGGAACAGGCCGACGGCGATCAGCATGACCAGTGCCGAAATCAGCCGCAGCTCCTGTTCGGCCAGCGCGGTTGCGCGGCGGCGAGGTGCTGGTCTCGGAACTGGCCCTGTCGCGGGCCCCGCAGCTGGACCTGCCGGTCTTGCGCCTTTGCTCTCACCCCCGGAACTCATCACCGCGCTGCCTTACTCCGGATCAGGCCGTGACCCGACCTTCCCGCACCTGTTTCCGCGACCTTGATGGCGCGGTGCCAGTTTACATTCAAGGGAGGGATCAGCGAAGATGTGCGGACAAACCGTTTCCTGCGGCCACCATTTCCAGTTCGTCCATGATGGCGCGATGCGCGGCAGGATCGCTGCTGGCGCGGTCGGGAACGGTTCCGTCCTCGATCATGCTGGCCAGCGTGGCGCGGGCGCGGCCCACGCGGCTCTTGATCGTGCCCACTGCACAGCCGCAGATTTCCGCCGCTTCTTCGTAGGAAAAGCCGCCTGCGCCAACCAGCAGCAAGGCCTCGCGGCGTTCAGGCGGCAGGGTGAGCAGCGCGCGGTGCAGGTCGGAAAGGTGGAGCGGCCCTTCCTGCCCGGCAGGTGCGATCAGAATGCGTTCGGCCACCGTCTCGTCATACTCGCCGCGAAAGCGGTTGCGGCGCATATCGGTCAGAAAGACATTGCGCAGGATCACGAAGGTCCAGGCGCGGATCGACGTGCCCGGTTCGAACCTGTCCTGCGCGGCCCAGGCCTTGAGCAGCGTTTCCTGCACCAGATCATCCGCCATGTCCGGTCGGCCACACAGGCCGCGCGCAAAGGCGCGCAGATGCGGCACGACATCGGTCAGTTGCTGCTTGAAGGCGCGCTTGTCCTCAGCCGTGCGGCTGGACGAAGCACCGACGCCTGCGCGCGCGGCCGGAAGAGGCGCGCTCATTTGTCACCGTCGGCATCGAGGCTGGCGAGAAGGGCCAGCATATCATCGGGCAGCGGTTCGTTCACGACCGAATCGTAGATGTTGCGCAGACCATCGGCCCATTGGGGCGAGGGTTGGTCACCTGCACCCTTGCCGCGGCCACGCCGCCCCTGTTTGGCCTTTTCACTCATGTGCTGTTGCATCAAATACCCGTTTTGCCCTCGGCAAAGCTTGCCTCCAACCTTGCCCTGCTGCAAGTGCACAAGGACAAGGCTGGGGGCCATGTGATCATTTTGCTCGAAAGTTGGAACGAAATCGCCGCAATCCGGTTCCCGCTCATGAATTGCTTTTTCACGCGCGCGATTGATCGTGCAACGGGCAGGCCATGGCATAGGTGATCGCAGTGTGCGTCAATCGGGCGCGCGGGACGGAGTTTTCAGGTGGACGGGCGGATTGTGAGGCGCAGGAAAGCCAACAAATGGCTTATCGCTTATCCGCGCGCGCTGCCCGTGGGCATCTTCATCCTTGTGGCCGCAATCACCGTTCTTTCCATCTTTGCCATTGAAAAAAGCGAGGCTGACCGGCTCAACGCGCAGCTGACCAGCCGCACGGTCGCCATCGCCTCGGCGCTCGAACGGCGGGCCAATGCCAGCAGCGCTTATCTGCGCGCAGGCGCCGCCATGCTTGCCTCGCTCGACGCGGTGGAGCGGGACGGGTTTCGCCGGTTCGTTTCCGAATTGCGGCTCGATTCCGATTACCGCGGCGCTGACGGGATCGGTTGGGCAATGGTGGTGCGTCCGGGCGAGGAGGAACGTTTTGAGGCGATCCTCAACGAAGGATCACCCGTGCCGCTCCGGATGTTTCCCCGGCCATCGGGCGATCTTCCCTATTCGGTGCCGGTCACCTTCCTGCAGCCCGATACCGAACGCAACCGCCGCGCGCTGGGGTTTGATATGTATTCCGAGCCCGTGCGCCGCCGCGCCATGCTGGCGGCGGAACGCAGCGCAAGCCCGGTGGCGAGCGGGAAAGTCGTGCTGGCACAGGAGGTGGAGCAGGACAGACCCGGTTTCCTGATATATATGCCCGTGTTCGAGGCGGCTCCCGGTGGGCGACGTCTGAAGGGCTTCATCTACAGCCCCTTCAATGCCGAGGATTTTCTGGCCAGCGGGCTGGCGCTGGAGGAAAGCGGCGAATTCGGCGTCAGCTTTTACGACGGCAGTGTGAGCGAGGAAAACCTGATGGCCAGCACTCTGCCCAATGCGCAGGACAGGGTCACCATGCCCGGAGTGACCGTGCCGATCGCCAATTCGCCATTCATACTACAGGTGACGCGGCGGCCTGTCGGTGTCCTGACCGGCCTTTCAATGGCCACGCTGATCTTCGGTCTGCTGGTGGCCAGCCTGTTGATGTTGCTTGTGCGTATGCTCACGCGTCAGGCAATCGAGGACGAGCGCTCCTTGGTCTGGTTCGAGGAGCAGGCATCGATCCGCAATTCGCTGACCCGCGAACTCAATCACAGGGTGAAGAATACGCTGGCGAATGTGCTTTCGATCATCGCGCTCACGCGCCGCCGGGCCGACGATGTGGACGATTTTGCCACCTCGCTCGACGGACGCATACGCGCGCTTTCCGCCACGCACGATCTGCTCACGCGGTCGGACTGGGGGACGACCCCGGTAGCCGAAGTGGTGCGTGCGGAACTGCGCCCCTATGCGCACGAGGCGGACCGCGTCGTCGACATGGGAGGGCCGCCGGTGGAACTGGCCCCCAATGATGCGCTGTCGCTGGGGCTTGCGATCCACGAACTGGCCACCAATGCCGCCAAATACGGCGCCTTGAGCCAGCCGGGAGGACGGGTCAGCGTGATGTGGGAACTGGCTGCGCCGGAACTGGTGCGGGTGGACTGGCAGGAAAGCGGCGGCCCGCCTGTGCCCAAGCAGCGCGGGCGCGGTTTCGGCACCGATCTGATCGAGAGGATCGTGGCGCATGAACTGCGCAATCCGGTGAAGCTGGATTTCGATCCCGGAGGCGTGCGTTGCCGCCTGTTGATCCCCGTGCGCCAGCGCAGCGAATTCGCTATCCGCGCGGCTGCGGCCCAGCTGCCCTAGACAGCGAAACGCCCCCGTTCCGGCTGGCGGAAGGGGGCGCGGCGCTTCTTTGGCTGGTTCGCGTCAGGCGAACAGCGAGGTATCAATCGGCAGGCTGCGCA
Source organism: Alteraurantiacibacter palmitatis (assembly GCF_037154115.1). Lineage (NCBI taxonomy): Bacteria > Pseudomonadati > Pseudomonadota > Alphaproteobacteria > Sphingomonadales > Erythrobacteraceae > Alteraurantiacibacter > Alteraurantiacibacter palmitatis. The sequence continues at coordinate 223,362 of NZ_JBANRO010000001.1, forward strand.
CGCGCTTGCCGGTAAGGGCAAACAGCGCATTGGTCAGCGCCGGGATCACGGGGGGCAGGGCCGGTTCGCCCAGCCCCGTGGGCGGATTGTCGCTCAGCACGAATTCGGCATGGATCGTGGGGGTCATCGGCATTCGCGGCAGCTGGTAGTTGTGGAAATTGGACTGCTTCACCGCGCCGCCCTCGATCTCCACCGCCAGTTGCAGCGCCTGGCCGATCCCGTCGATGATCGATCCTTCGACCTGGTTCATTGCACCGTGCGGGTTGATGATATGCGCGCCCACATCGCCCGCGCACCACACATTGTGGACAACCACCTGGCGGCGGGCATCGAGGCTGGCCTCCACCACTTCCGCGAAATAGCCCTGATGGCTGTAATAATAGCCAAAGCCCAGCGCGTGACCTTCTGCCACCGGCTGGCCCCAGTTCGCCATTTCCATCACCTTGCGCGTGACAGCGCGCACGCGGCGCGGGTCGAACCCCGCCTGCGGCCCGGTAAAGCCCATGACGGTGCCTTCCGGCTCTGCCCCTTCGAGAATGTCGAGCAGCAGCGTCGGCAGATCGCGGCCCGTGGCGTGCGCGACTTCATCAAGGAAGCTCTGGAACACAAACGCGACCGCGTTGGAGGTGGGCGCACGCAGCGCGCCCATCGGCACGGCGGTGCGCATCTTGGTCTGTCCATAGCGGAGATTGGGCACGAACTTCGCCGGAAACTCGTCCGCCGGCATGGCCGCGGGGTTGAACGCACCGCCATTGATGTCGAAGGTGACGAAGTGGTCTTCCAGCCCCACGATCTTGCCATCGGCATCAAGGCCTGCGCGCAATTTGTGCCAGCCTGCGGGGCGGTAGAAGTCCGAACGGACATCGTCCTCGCGGCTCCAGATCAGCTGCACCGGGGTGCCGGGCATCCGGCGGGCAATCGCGGCCACCTGCACCATGTAATCGTTGTTGAGCCGCCGGCCGAAACCGCCGCCCATGCGGGTAATGTTCACCTTCACCTTGTCCGGCGAAACACCCAGATACTGCGCCACTGCCATCTGGCCTGCTTGGGGCAGCTGGCTGGGCGCCCACATTTCCATCACGCCGTTTTCATGCAGCAATGCGGTGCAGTTCATCGGCTCCATCGCCACATGGGCGAGGAAGGGATAGGCGTATTCACCCTCGATCACCTGCGCGGCCGAGGCAAGAGCTGCGTCCACGTCGCCCTTGCTGGCAAACACTTCCTGCGGGTTGCCCGCTGCCATCGCGGCGCGGGCATCGGCATCGTATTTTGCGGTGGAGTGTCCGGCCCATTCGCCATTGTCCCACTGCGGATTGAGCCGTTCACGCGCCTTGTTGGCCAGCCACCAATTGCGCGCGATCACGGCCACGCCGTCCACCAGTTCATCGGCCTTGCCATTGCCTTCGATCACGAAGGCATCGATCACGCCGGGCGCCGCCTTGGCGGCAGCGACATCGGCCGACACCAGCTTCGCGCCGAACACCGGCGCGCGTTCATAAGCGGCATAGACCATGCCGGGCAGCTGTGTATCGACGCCGAAAATGCCTTCCCCGCGCACGATCCTGGGGCTGTCGATCCCGCCGATGGCGCGGCCGATGATGCGGAAATCGGATGCGTTCTTGAGCTGCACGGCATCAGTCGCCGGGACGGGCAGAAGCGCCGCATCGCTCGCCAGTTCGCCGTAAGTGGCGCGGCGGCCCGATGCGCGGTGCACCACCACCGAAGGTTCGGTGGTCAGTTCCGCCATCGGCACGCCCCAGCGGGCAGAGGCCGCGCCCAGCAGCATGGCGCGCGCGGCGGCACCCGTCTGGCGCATGGGGATCCAGTTCATCGGCGTGGCAAAGCTGCCGCCGGCAATCTGCGGGCCGTATTTCGCGGCATCGGTGTGGCCCTGCACGATCTGGACCTGGTCCCAATCGGCATCCAGTTCCTCGGCAATCAGCATGGGCAGCATCGTCTTGATGCCCTGGCCGATTTCGGGATTCTTGCCGACAATGGTGATGACATTGTCCGGGCTTATCGTGACAAAGGCGTTGAGCTGCGCGGACGCTGCCTCGCCCGCTGCCGCATGGGCCGCGACCGGGAAGCTGGCCGACATCGCCAGCCCGCCGCCAGCCAGCGCGGACACTTTCAGGAAAGCGCGGCGGCCCAGCTGCGGCCCGCCCTCTTGCGTCAGGTCCTTATACATTGACCACGCCCTCCTTCGCCACTTCGGCAATTGCGCGATGGATGCGCGTGTAGCAGGCGCAGCGGCAGATATTGCCCTGCATCGCGCCTTCGATCTGCCGGTCGGTTGGGTTGGGGTTGTTGGTGAGCAGCGCGGTGGCCGTCATCAGCTGGCCCGCCTGGCAATAGCCGCACTGCATCACATCCTCGTCCAGCCAGGCCTTTTGCAGCGCCTGACCGACCGGGGTCTTTTCCAGATGTTCGATCGTGGTGACCTGCCGTTCCCCGATGGAACCGATGGGCAGCGAGCAGGAACGCGCGGCCTGCCCGTCCACGTGCACGGTGCACGCGCCGCACATCCCGATGCCGCAGCCAAATTTGGTGCCGACCATGCCCAGTTCCTGGCGCAAGACCCACAACAGGGGCATTTCGGCGGGCGCGTCAATCTCGCGCGTTTCGCCATTGATAGTGACCGAAAAGGCCATGCAGCGTCTCCCGATTAAACCAGCGCGCGAAAATCAGGACGGCGCGCGAAATTGATCCTGTCCGATTGGCAGGATACCCCGTGGAGCACCTTATGCCAAGTGGGCCAAGGGCCATGCGCCTGCATCAATGTGTCGCAGGTGCATCCGCGCCGCGATCATGCCGCCGCCCGATGGCAAAGCCCAGCAGCGCCCAGATGCCCGCCACCGCCATCCCCGCAAAGCCCACCACGCTGAGCGAGGCGACCGCGACGATGCCGGTATAGACCCAGCCCGAAATCAGGTCGCCGCCGCGATAGACCAGCGTGTCGATGGCGTTTTTGGCCTTGTATTTGGTCTCGGCATCGAGCGGCGCGAACAGCATTTCGCGGCCCGGCCGCACCAGCGCATATTCCCCCACGCGCCGCACGATCATCACGAAAGCGAGCACCGGGAATGTTGCCGCCATAGCGAGCAGGCCAAAGCCAAACATCATGATGGCCGGAACCGCCACCAGCAGCACCGTCACCCCCAGCCGCCGCGCCAGCCGCCCGGTAAAGAACAACTGGATGCCAATGGTCAGTGCCTGCACCACCACATCCAGCGCGGCAAACACCTGCGTCTGCTGCGCGCGATCAGGGAAGGTTGCCTCCACAATCCGCGCCTGTTCGAAATAGAGGAAAGTGGTCGCCGTGGTCAGCAGCAGCACGAAGGCGGAAATGGAGAGGAGATAAGGCGAGCGCGCGATCAGCGTCAGCCCCGCCCAGACGGACCCTGACATGCGTGGCGGGGGCGGGCCATCCGAGCGCGGACCCATCCGCTCGCGCCAGGCCAGCAGGCGGCGCACGAATACCAGCGTCGTCAGCAGCAGCGCGGTGGAAATCAGCAGCAGACCCGGTTCCCCCACCGTGCCGACCAGCAGGCCGGAAATCAGCGGGCCCGCCAGCCCGCCAAGGCTGGCCCCGGCGGCGATCTGCCCGAACAGGCGGTGGCCGCGGTCGCGTTCGAACATGTCTGCCATCAGGCTCCACGCGATCGAGATGACGAACAGGTTCATCACCGACAGCCAGACGTAGAAGGCGCGCGCGATCCACACATTGTCCGGGTCCAGCGCCAGACTGGCGGAAAAGCCCGCCATCACCACCGCCGATGCGGAATAGAGGATCGGCAGGAGCCGTCGCCGTTCCATGCGGGAGGCAACCCAACCGTAGAGCGGCACCACGACCAGCGTGGCTACGAAGGTGCCGGTCCACAGCCACTGGATATTGTCGACGCCGCCAGCAATCGCGAAGGTCTCGCGCACGGGGCGCAACATGAAATAGCTGGCGAACAGGAAGAAGAACAGCGCGAAGCCATCGGCCACCGCCGGCACTTCCTCCCGTTCGGCAACGATCAGGCGGGCAAGGCCCCTGATAGGGGCCGCCCCGTCAAAGGGCGTCAATGAAGGCTTCCATCGTCGCGCGCAGCGCGGCATCGGGCAACACGCCGGTTGCCGCGCCAAGATTGTCCTGCGCGTAATCCACCCGGTCGGTGCCGGGAATGGCGATGGGGCGGCAGGGGTGCGAGATGATGTATTTCAGGAACACCTGCGCCCAGCTTGTCGCGCCGATGTCTGCAGCCCAGCCGGGCAGTTCCACCCCTCGTGTGGCGGAAAACAGCCGTTCGCGTCCAAAGGGAAGATTGATCATCACGGGCAGGCCCAGTTCCTGCGCCAGCGGCAGAATGCGTTCGGCGGCGCTGCGGTTGTCGAGCGCGTAATCGATCTGGATGCAGCCGAGCGGCTCGCGCCGCATCACCGCCTCGAATTCCTCATATTGCGGCTTGAAGGAGGTGGTGATGCCCACCGCGCCAATGCGCCCGGCTTCCTTCGCGCCGCGCAGCAGGGCCAGCTGGTTATCGAGATCGCGCAGATTGTGCACCGCCACCAGATCGAGGAAATCGGTCTGGAGGTGCGCAAAGGACTGCTCCAACTGCGCTGCGCCTTCTTCTGCGCTGCTCGCGCCCACTTTGGTGGCAATGTAAAGCTGGCTGCGCGTGCCGGTTTCGGCGATCAGGCGGCCCAGCACTTCCTCTGCCCTGCCATAGGACGGCGCGGTATCGATCACCCGGCCGCCCAATTCGGCAAAGCGGGCAATGGTGGCGCGAAGGGGAGCGTAATCCTCCTCGGTCTGCGGGTCCTGGTAATTGCGCGCGGTGCCCATGCCCACCAGCGGCACGTCGCCTGCCGGAAGCAGTGGACGCATATTGTATCCCGCCTGCGCCAGCGCGGCGTGGCCCAGAAGCGTGCCGGACGCAGCAGCGAGCACAGGGGCAACGGCAAGGCCCGCCAGAAATTCGCGACGATCAAGAGCCCGCATCAGCTTCTCCTCGTGGTCAACCCGTCCAAATGTAGCCTAGCATTGCGACCCAATCGCAAACCAGTCGCATTTTGTCGCAACGAAAAGGGCCGCCTTCCCATTCAGGAAAGCGGCCCGTTCATGCAGCGGCTGGCACCGCCTTATTCTTACTTGAACGGATTGATCGGCTGGATCGTGCCGTCTTCGTTGAAGGTCAGCGGGGTCATCTTCACGTTGCGCAGGTGGGTTTGGCCCGAAAGCTGCGTGTCGTGATACGACAGATACCACTGGCCGTTGATTTCAGTGATCGAGTGGTGCGACGTCCAGCCCTGCACCGGTTCCAGCACGCGGCCGCGATAGGTGAAGGGGCCATAGGGCGATGTGCCGGTGGCATAGACGACAAAGTGCGTGTCGCCGGTGGAATAGGTGAAGTAGTAGGTGTCACCGCGCTTGAACACCCACGCGCCTTCGAAGAAGCGGCGTTCGTTGTCGCCGCCCAGGATCGGATTGCCCTGTTCGTCGAGAAGCATCACTTCGCGCGGGGTTTCGGCAAATTCCAGCATGTTGTTGGCCATACGCGCAATGCGCGGCATGATCGCGGGCTGATCGGGCTGGCGCAGATCGTCCACCGTGCCGTTGGGATCGTACACGCCGTTCTGCCAGCGCTGGAGCTGGCCGCCCCAGATGCCGCCGAAATACATGTAATGGGTGCCATCGCTGTCGCGGAACACGTTCGGATCCATCGAATAGCTGCCCTGAATGGGCTGCGGCTGCGCGGTGAAGGGGCCCACCGGGCTGCTGCTGGTGGCAACGCCGATGCGGAAGATGTCTTCCTTGTCCTTCGCCGGGAAATACAGATAGTAGGTGCCGTCCTTGTAGGCGGCATCAGGCGCCCACATCTGCCTGCCGGCCCATGGCACATCGGCAATGTCGAGCGCGACCGGGTGCACCGTTACCGGGCCACCCACGCGGTCCATCGACAGCACCTGATAATCGCGCATGTTGAAATGGCTGCCCAGATCATCTTCCGGGATACCCGATTCCACGTCGTGCGAGGCGTAAATGTAGATTCGCCCGTCTTCCCACACATGGGTGGAAGGATCGGCGGTGTAGATTTCGCTGACCAGCGGTTCATCGCGGAACTGCGGGCCGGCTTCGGTTTCTACCGTGGCCGCTTGCGAGCAGGCGACTGCTCCGAAAGCGATGATAGCGCTACCAATTGCAAGGAAACTCTTTCGCACCAGTCTCTCCGTTCGCTTCTTTTGGGGATAGGCAGGTTATGCGGGATTGCAGCCGCGCTGTCAAAGGTCTGCCGACTCATACCGGCCAGATGGCCTATGCAAGAGGCGATTCTGCCCGCTTTTCATCGATTTTCCACGGCAGCAGCCACGCCTCGCCCCCATGCACGCCTGCCAGAGGCCGTACGCCGAAAACCGCCCCGATCCTGTCTGGCACAAGCACGTCGACCGGTGGGCCGTCTGCCACGATCTGCCCCCGGTGCATCAGAATCACCCGGTCGAGAAAGCGCGCCGCCAGCGGCAATTCCTGCAATACAGCCAGCACGCCCGCCCCGGCCCGCGCACGGGCGCGCAGCAATTCCATCACCGCCAGCTGGTGCCGGGGATCAAGGCCAGCGACCGGCTCGTCCGCCAGCAGCAGCGGTGCTTCCACCGCCAGCGCGCGGGCCAGCAGAACGCGCGCCTTCTCTCCGCCGGAAAGGACATGGGCCGGGCGCGTGGCGATCGCGGCGATACCGGTTTGCACCATTGCCGTTTCCACCGCCGCCTTGTCGGCCGTGGAAGGCGGGGCAAGCGCGCGGCGATGGGGATAGCGCCCCAGCGCCACCACTTCGCGCACGTGCAAGGCCCAGGCGATGGTGCGATCCTGCGGCAGATAGGCCAGCCGGCGCGCCTTGTCCCAGGGGTCGATCCGGTCGAGGCGGTGGCCGTCCAGCAGCACCTCGCCTTCCGCCGTGGCTGTGCCGACACCGGCCAGCGCACGCAGCAGAGTGGATTTGCCCGCGCCGTTCGGGCCCAGCAGGCCCACCAGTTCCCCCTGGTCGAGGCGCAGGGAAACCCGGTCGATAATCGGACAGGTGCCCGCGCGCACGGTTACTTCGCGTGCCTCCAGCATCAGCCCGCTCCCCCGCGCGAGCGCAGCACCAGCCACAGGAAGAACGGCGCGCCAACAAGCGCGGTCACCACACCCAGCTTCAGCTCCGCACCCGGCGTCACCAGCCGCACCGCGATATCGGCAAGCAGCAGAAGAAGGCCACCGCCCAGCGCGCTCATCGGCACCAGCACAGCCGGGCGGTGGCCCAGCACGGGTCGCAGCAGGTGCGGCACGACGAGGCCGACAAAGCCGATCACGCCCGCTACGGCGGTTGCCGCCCCTGCGCTGAGCGCGGTCCCCAGCACCACTTGCCAGCGCAGACGAGCCAGATCGACGCCAAGGCTGGTGGCCGCCTCTTCGCCAAGCGTCAGCACGTCCAGTGCGCGCGCCGCCAAAAGCAGGAGGACAAGGCCGGCAAGAATGAAAGGAGTGGCAAGGGCGACATGGAGCAGCGACCGGTCGGTCAGCGAACCCATGAGCCAGAACACGATCTCCTGCGCGGCGAAGGGGTTGGGCGACAGGTTCAAGGCCAGCGCGGTGAGCGCCCCCGCAAGGCTCGACAGGGCAACCCCCGCCAGGATCAGCGTCAGGGTGGAGGCCCGGCCCGCCAGCACATACAGCAACCCTGCCGCCAACAGTGCGGCTCCTGTGGCCAGCACAGGAAGGGCCAGCGGCACGGCCGAGGAGAGACCGGTATAGAGCGCGATCACTGCTCCCAGGGCAGCGAAGGCCGAAACGCCAATCACGCCCGGTTCGGCCAGCGGATTACGCAGGAAGCCCTGCAAGGCCGCGCCCGATGCGCCCAGCGCCGCGCCGATCAGCAGTGCGAGCAGAGCACGCGGCAGACGGATTTCGCGCATGATCAGCATGGCGGCATCGCCGTGCAATTCCGTCCCCGGCACGAACAGCGCCGCAGGATGGACAGCCACCGGCCCCAGCGTCAGCGAGGCGAGGAAGGCCAGCGCCGCCAATGCAGCAAGGATCGCGCCGATCAGGCGTGGCGTGCGGATCATGCGTCAAGCCCATGCCGCGCAGCCACCAGCGCCTCCAGCGCCCGCAGCGTGCGCAGATTGCCGCAGGCGGTATAGCGCGACGGGGTCGCCAGCACTTCGGCATCGCGCAGCAAATGGCGCATGGCCGGATGGCGCACGGTTTCCTGCGCCAGTGCGGGCGCAGTGGCGGGATCGCCCAGATCAATCACAGCGGGCGGGGTGTGCAGAAGCTGTTCAAGCGAGACCTGCCGCACGCCGTCCCAGCCCAGATGCTGCCCCAATGTGCGGAATCCTGCGCGATTGGCCACCTCTGCCAGCAGTGTGCCGTCTCCCGACGAAAAGCCGTTGGCGGCATAGTCTGCGTAAAGCGGCGGGTCTTGCGGCACGGGCGGCACGGCGGCAAGGGCAGCTTCCACTTCGCGCACCATCGCGGCACCGCGTTCCTCCTCCCCCACGGCGGCGGCGAGGAGGCGGATATTGGCGGTGATCGCGGCGAAATCGGTTTCGGGGGCCAGTTCGACCACAGGATAACCCAGACGCCGCAGCATCGCCACCGCCTGCCGCGCGCTGAATGTGCCCGCCAGCACGAGATCGGGCCGCAGCGCGATCACCTCCTCGGCCGTGCCGCGGGTAATGGGCAGCCGCTGCGCTTCGGCCGCCATGGCGGAGTAATGCGGATCAGCGGCAAGATGCGTGACCGCCGCGATGCGGGCAGGGTCCACCAGTTGCATCAGCAGTTGATCGGTGCACAAATTCAGCGAGACAATGCGCACAGGGCGGGCCGGCAGGGGCGGGGAAGCGGCCGCCTTGCCAAGGGGGGCGGGCAGCAGGATTGCCGCGGCAAGGGCCAGCCCGATTGCCGCTGCGCCTGCCGCAATGCCCGCAATCCGTCGCACAGCAATCCCCGTCAATCCGGTCAGGGCAAGACCACCCTCAGGCCAGCATAGGCTGCCCGGCCCGGCGCGCCATAGCTGATCGCCTGCTGATAGGTTTCATCCAGCAGATTCTCTACCCGCGCGGTCACTTCCAGCCGGTCGGATACCCGCCACGAACCCGCCAGTCGCAGCAACACAAAGGGGTCAAGCGGCGTCTTGGCGGCCGCGAAATCGACAAAGAAGTTGCGGAAATCGGTATCGAGCATCCGGCCATTATACACCGCGCCCAGGGCGATGCGGCCTGCGCCGATCTGCGCATCGGCATCGAGGCTTGCCTGGCGGCGCGGGCGACGCACTTCGCGCGTGCCATCCGGATCGCGTGCAGACAGGCGGGTGAAACTGCCCGACAGGCCAAACCAGCCCAGATCCATCCGCCCGCTCACCTCCACGCCGTGGCGGCGGCTGCGGCCGGCATCGTTCACCACGGTCGGAAACAGGCTCACGATCTCGTCGCGCAAGGTGGCGGTGAACCAGGTGACATCGAGCAGCAACCAATCGGCCACGTGCTGCTCCACTCCGATATCGAAACCGCGCGCCTTTTCGGGCCGCAGATCGGGATTGCCCACGAAAGTGCCGGGGTTGAAGCCGAATTGTTCGGTGAAGGTGGGGTTGGTGACCCCGGTGCCAAAACTGCTGTGGAGCCGTGTCCCGGTGCCGAGAAGCTGCCACGCGGCGGTGAGCGCCACGGTGGTCGCATCGGCAAAATCGGCGTTATCGTCATGCCGTGCCGATGCGCGCAGGAACAGCTGGTCGAACAGGTCCACCCGGTATTCCGCGCCCAGCCCGGCCATGCTGCGGCGCTGCACGGGAATCTGTTCGGGCGCGAAAGGGAAAGCGTTCCGGTAGCGCTCGCTTTCGTAATCCGCGAACAGGGTGATGCTGTGCGCCGCATCGCCGCCACCGCTGGCAAAGGCATAAGCGCTGCGCGCGGAAAGCCGGATTCGCGCACCCCGATCACCGAAGAAATCGGTGCCGTCCGCCCCGCCCGTCAGCCGCCCGAACGTGTAGCTGGCCGAAAGTGCAGTGCTCCACCCCTCCAGCGGAGCAAGGGTGAGCGTCGCGCCAGCCGCGATGTCGCGCGTGTTCGAATAGCTGCCATCGTCCACTGCCAGCCCTTGCAACGGCCCACCGGAAAAATCGAACCCGTCGGTCTGCGTGCGCTTGTCCACCACCCGCAGCAGCGCGTCCACCCGCGCACCCGGCGCCATTTGCGCGCCGCCGCGAAGGGTGAGACTGGCGTTGCGATCGCCGTCCGCCTCGGTTCCGATCGCCGCCGCGCTGATCCCGTCAGTGCGGCGATACTGGGCCGTGGCGGAAAGGAAGGTCTCGCGGTTGCCGAGTGTGGCTGCAGCACGGCCCATTGCGGTGCCGAAGCTGCCCGCCTCTATCCCCGCCTCGAACGCCGGGCCATCACCGCCGCGCGTCAGGATATTGATGACGCCGCCCAGCGCGTTGGAGCCGTAAAGCCCCCCCTGCGGGCCGCGCAACACCTCGATCCGGTCAATGGCGCCGGTGAGCAGGGTGGAGAAATCGAATTCGCCATTGCCGACAGGGGCCACTTCGATCCCGTCGATCAGCACCAGCGTGTGGTTACCCTCTGCCCCGCGGATACGAACCTGAGCGAGCTGTCCTGTTCCACCTGGCTGGCTGACCGCAAGACCCGGCACGGTGCGCAGCAGATCGATCACATCGGCATCGCCGCGCTGCACGATGTCTGCGTTCCCGATTACGGTCAGCGAACTGCCAATTCGCGGTGCGGGCACGGGCAGGGCGCTGCCGGTGACCACAATCGGCTCCTGCTCCGGCGCGGTATCCTGCGCGGCGGCTGGAAGCGTCGCCATGGTGAGTGCCAGCAGGGCAGGGATACAGGCGGCAGGAAGTGGGGAAAGGCGCATATGCTTAGAGAAACATCCTGAGGGCAGTTGCGCCGCCCTAAACAGGATATTCAATTGAAATTCAAGGGGATCGCTGATGCACAGGCGCCTGCGCCCATTCGGTGTGCCTCGTGTTACACGATCCGCGCAAAGCCTGCCACGCCGCCGGGCGTCGCGTCGACCGCGGCAGCGCGGGTCGAGGCGGCAGGTGCGGCAGTCTGACCCTGGCCGCAGAACACCGCTTCCATCGTCTGGACACACGACATCACCCGGTCATCCGCCAGCGCATACCACACTTGCTTGGCTTCCTTGCGCGTATTGACCAGTTCGGCACGGCGCAGCTCGGCCAGTTGCTGGCTGAGGGCGGGCTGGGTGATGCCGGTGATTTCGCCGATTTCGGCGACGGTGCGTTCGCCGCGCAGCAGGCAGCTCAGGATCATCAGGCGCAGCGGCTGGGCGTAGACACGCAGGCGTTCCGCCACATCGGCGGCAATGTCGCGGTTTTCGAATATCGCGGTCATGGCAATGTGCGGCAGAACCAGTCCGCCTCCTTGTTGGTGGCTGCTGCACCGTCAGGTGGCGGAGCAAGGAGCGGATCGCCCGGCTGCCACCCGGCGGGGGCAAAGCCCTTGCCATCCTCCACCGCTTTCAACGCGGCGACGAGGCGCAGCATTTCCTCCGCGCTGCGGCCCACATTGTGCGGATAGGTGGTGATCGCACGCACAACGCCCGCCGGATCGATGAAATAGGCCGACCGCATCGCCATGGCATCGGGGCTGGAATGGTCGATCATGCCATAGGCCTGCCCGATCGCCATGCTGGGGTCTTCGATAATGGGAAAGCCGATGGGGACGCCAAATTGATCCTCGATCGCCTTGACCCATGCAAGATGTGCGTAGAGACTGTCCACCGACAGACCGATCAGCGCACAATCGAGCGCATCGAATTGCGGTTGGAGCCGCGCCAGCGCCACAAACTCGGTCGTGCAGACCGGCGTGAAGTCTGCTGGGTGCGAGAAAAAGACCACCCAGCGCCCGCGTTGCGAAGACAGCCGCACCGGCCCCTTGGTGGAGCGGGCGATGAAATCGGGCGCCATGTCGCCAATGCGCAAAGGCCGGGCAGGGGAAAGGGCGGGCGTGTCTGTCATGTCGTCGGGCTTCTCATCCAGTCTCCTTGCCAAGCATGGGGACTTGACGCAATGGCCCTACAGGATTACATAGTTTATGTAAATACTATTTCATAGGAGAGTGTCATGGCCGATTCTGCTGTTGCCAAGGCAGCCGCCCAGATTGCCGCTGCGCAGGCTGGCGTGCCGCAGATCAAATCTTTCTTCGATCCGGCGACCTTTACGGTCACCTATGTGGTGCACGATCCGGAAACAAAAATGGCTGCGATTATCGACAGTGTGCTGGATTACGATCCGGCATCGGGTCGCACATCCCACGCCTCGGCCGATCAGGTCATTGCCTATGTCGCGGATAAGGGGCTGACGGTCGAATGGCTGCTGGAAACGCACGCCCATGCCGATCACCTTTCCGCCGCGCCTTATCTCCAGCGCAAGCTGGGCGGGAAGATCGCCATCGGTGAACATATCACCACGGTGCAGGACGTGTTCGGCAAGTTGTTCAATGCAGGCGAGGAATTCCGCCATGACGGGTCGGATTTCGACCAGCTGTGGAAGGATGGCGACCAGTTCAAGATCGGCAATCTGAATGTCACCGTTCTGCACGTGCCGGGCCATACGCCGGCCTGTATCGCCTATGTCATCGGTGATGCGGTGTTTGTGGGCGATACGATGTTCATGCCCGATTACGGCACGGCGCGGGCGGATTTCCCCGGCGGCGATGCGCGCACGCTTTACCGTTCGGCGCGCCGCATTCTGGAGCTGCCGCCCGAAACGCGGCTGTTCATGTGCCACGATTACCTGCCCGCCGGACGCACCGACTATGTCTGGGAAACGACGGTAGAGGCGGAACGTGCGGCCAATATCCACATCCATGACGGGATCACCGAGGACGAGTTTGTCGCCATGCGCGAGGCGCGGGACGCCACGCTCGATATGCCGCGCCTGATCCTGCCATCCGTGCAGGTGAATATGCGCGCCGGCCATTTGCCGCCGGCAGAGGAGAATGGCGTGACTTACCTCAAGATCCCGGTGAACGCGGTATGACCCTGCCCGGCTTCCCCCATGTCATGCCGCTGGAAGGCTTTGCCGGCGGCCTGTTGATCGGCCTTTCCGCAGCGGTGATGCTGCTGGGGCTGGGCCGCATCGCGGGCGTCAGCGGCATGGCCGCCCGCGCCACCGGCATTGCCGATACGGGCGCGCCGCGCGGCCTTGCCATCGCCTTTGTCGTGGGATTGCCGCTGGGCGCGCTGGTTGTCTCGCTGCTGGCGGGCGGGGTGGAGGTGACATTCCCGTCATCCATCTGGCCGCTGGTGATCGGCGGACTGCTGGTGGGCTTTGGCACAAGACTTGGGTCGGGTTGCACCAGCGGCCATGGCGTGTGCGGCCTGTCGCGCCTGTCGCGCCGGTCGATGGTCGCGACCGGCCTGTTCATGGCGAGCGGATTTGCAACCGTCGCCGTGCTGCGCATGGGAGGTTTGCTGTGAAACAGAACCTGATCGCTTTGGCGGCCGGCCTGCTGTTCGGCGCGGGCCTTGCCTTTTCGGGCATGGCGGATCCCGCGCGGGTGCAGGGCTTCCTGGACCTGTTCGGGGCGTGGGACCCCACGCTTGCCTTCGTGATGGGCGGGGCGATGATCCCCATGGCGCTGGCCTGGATGGTGCAGCGGCGGATGGCAAGCCCGCTGGCCGTATCCAAGTTCAGCCTGCCGGGCACCACGCAGCTTGATCGCCCGCTGGCGGTTGGCGCGGTGCTGTTCGGCATGGGCTGGGGGATTGCCGGCCTGTGCCCCGGCCCGGCGATTGCCGATCTGGCGATCGCGCCAACCGCTGTGCTGCCTTTCGTGGTTGCAATGGTGGCAGGCATGGCGCTGCACCGGATGCTGCCTTCGCAACATTAGTCACATTGGCGCCGAAACGGGTGCCGGATTGGAACGCGAGATGCCTATCAAGTCGATTACGCCCGACTTTTCCGTGACCGAACAGGTCAGCGCCGACGATCTGCGCCGCGCCGCCGCGCAGGGGTTCAAATCGGTGATCTGCAACCGGCCCGATGGCGAAGCGCCCGACCAGCCGCGCGCCGCCGATCTGCAGGCGGTGGCGGAAGGGCTGGGGATGCAGTTCCGCCATATCCCCGTGGTGCCCGGCGCGATTACGGACGAGGATGCCGCGCAGATGGCACAGGCGCTGGCCAATATGCCCGCGCCGGTGCTTGCCTTCTGCCGCACGGGCGCGCGTTCCACCAAGCTGTATGAAATGGTGCAGGCATCGCGCGCACCTGCCCCTGGCGGCCAGAAGACTTATGATATTGTCATTGTCGGCGGCGGCAGCGCGGGCATTGCCACCGCCTCCAGCATCCTGCGGCGGCGCAAGGGCCTGTCCATCGCCGTGATCGAGCCGAGCGAGGTGCATTATTATCAGCCCGGCTGGACGATGGTGGGCGCGGGCGTATTTTCCGCCGAATTCACCCGCCGCACCGAGAAATCGGTGATGCCGCGCGGGGTCGAATGGATCAAGCAGGCCGCATCGGGCTTTGCGCCCGAAAACAACCAGGTGCTGCTGGAAGATGGCAGCGCGGTTGCCTACCGCGTGCTGATTGCCTGCCCCGGCATCAAGCTGAACTGGGATGCGATCGAAGGGGTTGCCGAAACGCTGGGCAAAAACGGCGTTACCTCCAATTACCGCTATGACCTTGCCCCCTATACCAACCGGCTGGTGAAGGACCTGAAGCGCGGGCGCGCGCTGTTTACCCAGCCACCCATTCCGATCAAATGCGCCGGCGCGCCGCAGAAATCGATGTATCTGTCGTGCAGCAAATGGGAAAAGGCCGGCGTGCTGCGCGATATCGACGTGCAGTTCCATACCGCGGGCGCGGTGCTGTTCGGCGTTCCGGCCTATGTCCCGGCGCTGATGGAATATGTCGAGCGCTACAACGCGCACCTCAATTTCGAATCGAAGCTCGTCGCGGTGGACGGCGCGCGCAAGGTCGCCACTTTCGAGCAGAAGCGCGGCGATGAAGTTGTTCGCGTGGAAGAACCTTTCGACATGATCCATGTGGTGCCGCCGCAAGTCGCGCCTGATTTCGTGGCAACCAGCCCGCTCGCCGCCGCCAGCGGCTTTATCGAAGTGGACGAGGCAACCTTGCGCCATGTCCGCTATCCCAACGTGTTCGCGCTGGGCGATGCGTGTTCCGCGTCCAACGCCAAGACGATGGCGGCGGCACGAAAGCAAGCGCCGGTGGTTGCCGTCAACGCGCTGGCCGCGCTGGATGGCAAGGAACCTGTGGCTGATTACGATGGCTATGGTTCCTGCCCGCTGACGGTGGAAAGCGGCAAGATCGTGCTGGCCGAGTTCGGTTATGGCGGCAAGCTGCTGCCCAGCTTCCCCAATTGGCTGATCGACGGGACGCGCCCTTCGCGCCTGTCGTGGCTGCTGAAGGATACCATCCTGCCGCCGGTGTATTGGCACGGTATGCTGAAAGGGCACGAATGGATGGTGAAGCCGCACCGGATCGGCGCCTGAGATGAACGGTTCGGGGGCAGGCGGACTGGCGCGTTATCTGCCTATTCTGGACTGGGGGCGCAGCTATAACCGCACCATCCTGACCAGCGACCTGGTGGCGGCGATGATCGTCACCATCATGCTGATCCCGCAGAGCCTTGCCTATGCCATGCTGGCAGGACTGCCGCCTGAAGTGGGCCTTTACGCCTCGATCCTGCCGATCATGGCCTATGCCCTGTTCGGCACCAGCCGGGCACTGGCGGTGGGGCCGGTGGCGGTTATCAGCCTGATGACGCTGACTGCGGCGAGCAGCATCGCCCCGCCCGGAAGCCCCGAATTCATTGCCGCCACGCTGATCCTGGCGCTGCTTTCGGGTCTGATCTTGCTGGCGATGGGCATTTTGCGGCTGGGGTTCCTGGCGAACCTCCTGTCCCACCCTGTCGTATCGGGCTTCATCACCGCCAGCGGCATCATCATTGCCACGAGTCAGGTGAAATCGCTGCTGGGCGTGCAGGCCAGCGGGCAGGCCATGCCTGAACTGGTGAGCACGCTTGTCACGGCGATCCCGCAGACGAACCTGCCCACGCTGGTGATCGGTGTTGCCGCGACTGCCTTCCTGTTCTGGGTGCGCAAGGGCCTGAAGCCCCTGCTGATCAAGGCTGGCCTGCCCGCGCGGCCTGCCGATCTGCTTGCCAAGGCCGGGCCGATTGCGGCGGTGGCGGTGTCCACGCTGGCCGTGATCGCGTTCGATCTGGAGGCGCAGGGCGTGAAAGTGGTGGGCGACATCCCGCAAAGCCTGCCGCCCTTTACCGTGCCGCTGTTCGATGCTGAATTGTGGGGGCGGCTGGCGATCCCGGCGCTGCTGTTGTCGATCATCGGCTTTGTCGAAAGCGTGTCGGTGGCGCAGACATTGGCCGCCAAGAAGCGCCAGCGCATTTCGCCCGATCAGGAACTGATCGGCCTTGGCGCGGCCAATGTCGCGGCGAGCTTTTCGGGCGGCTACCCGGTGACGGGGGGCTTTGCCCGCTCGGTCGTCAATTTCGATGCAGGGGCCGAAACCCCGGCGGCGGGCGCGTTCACCGCTGTGGGCATCCTGATCGCGGCGCTGTTCCTGACCCCGTTGCTCGCCTCGCTGCCCATTGCCACGCTGGCGGCGACGATCATCGTGGCCGTGCTGAGCCTGGTTGATTTCAAAACCCCGCGCGAAGTGTTCCGGTATTCGCGCGCCGATTTTGCGGCGATGATGGCGACGATCCTTGTCACACTTCTGGTCGGGGTGGAGCCGGGGGTGATCGCAGGCGTGGCCTTGAGCCTCGCCCTGTTCCTGTGGCGCGCCTCGCGCCCCCACGCCGCGATTGTGGGACGGGTGCCGGAGACCGAGCATTTCCGCAATGTGAAGCGGCACAAGGTCTTTACCGATCCGCGCGTGCTGACCATCCGCATTGACGAAAGCCTGACCTATCTCAATGCCCGCTGGCTGGAGGAGTTTGTGCTGGAGCAAGTGGCCGAAGCGCCTGAACTCAAACACCTGATCCTGATGTGTTCGGCAGTGAACGCGATCGATGCATCCGCGCTGGAAAGTGTGGAGGCAATCAATCACCGCCTGTCCGATGCGGGGGTGACGCTGCACCTGTCCGAAGTGAAGGGCCCGGTGATGGACGCGCTGGAACGCAGCCATTTCCTCGATGCGCTGACGGGCCGCGTCTTCCTGTCGCAGAACGCCGCTTTCGATGCGGTGGTGGCGCAAGCCAATGCCGAGGAGGCAGCGAACGGTGAGCCCGATCCGCTGCTGGCAAGAGGCATGATATGAACAGGGTCGGGGATACCGCAATGGGGCTGGGCTTGGCGCTTGCCCTGTCCTCGTGCGCGACCGTGCCAGGCGCAGCGCCCGACATGGCGCGTGCAGGTGCAATCGCTGACCAGTTCCAGCAACGCCTGTCACTGCAATTGGTGACCGCGCTGCGCGAAGGCGGGCCGGTTGCCGGGATCGAGGTCTGCGCGCAGCAAGCCCCGACAATTGCGGCAGCGCTTTCGGCGGAAACGGGTGCGGAGGTGCGGCGCATATCTTTCGCCCCGCGCAATCCGGCGGCTGAAGTGCCCAACCATCTGGTTGCCCCGTTAAGCGATTTACAGGCGCGCCCGCTGGATGACGAGGGCCGTCCCCGGATGATCGGCTGGATCGAGGGGCGCGGCGATGCGGCACGGCAAGTGACGCTGCGCAGCGTGGTAATGCAGGATCAACCCTGCGGCACCTGCCACGGTCCCACTATCGCGCCGGATGTGCAGGCGGCGCTTGACCGGCTCTACCCGGCGGATCGGGCGACCGGTTTTTCGGCGGGGCAATTGCGCGGGGCGATTGTCGTGAGCCAGCCGATTTCCGCTGCGGGCGCGCCGGATATGGCCCGATGATCGAAGGCTGGCCCCATCGCAGACTTCAGTTACAGATTTGGAAGTATAGATTACATTAATCGTGTAATTGATGTTGAGCCGACTCGGTAATGGGTGCATGGAGGGCCGGACGAACCGCGAAAGGAAATCCCATGACGCTGCATATCGGCGATATCGCCCCCGACTTCACCACGCAGACCCAGTTCGGCCCGTTCAGCTTTCACGAATGGGCGGGCGATTCCTGGGTTTTCTTCTTCAGCCACCCGGCCGATTTCACCCCCGTCTGCACCACCGAAATGGGCCGCACCGCGCAGCTTGCGGGCGAATTTGCCAAGCGCAATGTCAAGCCGCTGGGCCTGTCCACTGATACGGCGGAAGAGCATCTGGCGTGGATTGCGGATGTAAACGACACGCAGAACACCGATCTGCAATTCCCGATCCTGGCCGATGCCGATCTGTCGGTGGCGCGGCTTTACGACATGATCCACCCGCATCAGAGTGAAACCGCGGCGGTGCGTTCGGTTTTCATCATCGACCCAGCCAAGCGCATCCGCCTGACGATGACCTATCCGATGAGCGTGGGGCGCAATTTTGCCGAGATCCTGCGCGTGATCGACGCGCTGCAGACCAGCGACACCTACCCCATTGCGACGCCGGCGGACTGGGAAGTGGGCAAGGACGTGATCATTCCGCCGTCCATCAAGGACGAGGAAGCAGCCAAGCTCTTCCCGCAGGGTTGGAAGGAATTCCGCCCCTATCTGCGGACAACCAAGCTGGATTGACGCTTTCGGCAAATCGCCCGGCCTGCCTGATGCAGCCGGGCGATTTTCCGTGGACGATGTGATAAGAGAAATCAGGGATCAAAAGGACGCAGGCCATGATGATCGAACAGGAATGGGCCATTGTGCTGGCGCGCATCCAGTTTGCGTTTACCGTCAGCTTTCATTTTCTTTTCCCGGCCTTTTCGATCGGCCTCGCCAGCTATCTGGCGGTGCTGGAAGGGCTGTGGCTGAAAACGGGGAAGGGCGTTTACGCCAATCTCTATCGCTACTGGCTCAAGATCTTCGCCGTCGTGTTCGCCATGGGCGTCGTCTCCGGCATCGTCATGTCCTACCAGTTCGGCACCAACTGGTCGGTATTTTCGGACAAGGCCGGGCCGATCATTGGCCCGCTGATGGCTTATGAAGTGCTGACCGCCTTCTTTCTCGAAGCGGGCTTCCTTGGCGTGATGCTGTTCGGCATCAACAAGGTGGGGCGCAAGCTGCATTTCGTGGCGACTTTGGCGGTAGCCGTGGGCACATTCATTTCCGCCTTCTGGATCCTGTCGGTGAACAGCTGGATGCAGACGCCGGTCGGCTATGAAATCGGCGCCAACGGGCAGTTCCTGCCCGGAGACAGCTGGTGGACGATCGTGTTCAATCCCAGCTTCCCCTATCGCCTGGTGCACACGCTGCTGGCGGCTTACCTTACCACGGCCTTCATCGTGGGCGCGGTGGGGGCGTGGCACCTGCTGAAGGATCGCGCGAATGAAGGTGCGCGCAAGATGTTTTCGATGGCGATGTGGATGGCGGTGGTAGTCGCCCCGCTGCAAATCGTCGCGGGCGATTTCCACGGCCTCAACACGCTGGAGCATCAGCCGGCCAAGGTGATGGCGATAGAAGGCCATTACCAGAGCCACCCCGATGGCGCGCCGCTGATCCTGTTCGGCATCCCCAACAGCGCGGAACAACGCGTGGATTACGCCGTGCAGATTCCCAAGGCGTCCTCGCTGATCCTCAAGCACGATCCTGATGCGCCGCTGGCCGGCCTCGACACCATTCCCGAAGCTGATCGCCCCCCGGTGGGCATCGTGTTCTGGGCCTTCCGCATCATGGTGGGCATCGGTTTCGCCATGCTGGGCATCGGTTTGTGGAGCCTGTTCGCGCGGTGGCGGGGCAGACTGTATGATTGGCCGCTGCTGCACCGCTTTGCCGTGGTGATGGGGCCATCCGGGCTGATCGCCGTGTTGGCGGGCTGGGTGGTGACCGAAGTGGGCCGACAGCCTTTCACCGTCTACGGCCTGCTGCGCACCGCCGAAAGCGCCTCTCCGCTCGATGCACCCGCCGTGGCGGCGTCGCTGGCAGCTTTCGTAGTGGTCTATTTCGCCGTGTTCGGCATGGGCATCTGGTATCTGCTGCACCTGATGAAGAAGCCTCCGCAAGCGCACGAGCCGGCGCTGGAGGACGCGCCCATTCGCACCGCCGGCATCACGCCTGCCCCGGCTGTTCTGGAAGGAGAACCGGCATGATCGACCTGACCGTGATCTGGGCCATCATCATCGGCTTTGCCATCGTCGCCTATGTGGTGATGGACGGGTTCGACCTTGGCATCGGCATCCTGTTTCCCTTCTTCAAGGTGGGCAAGGACCGCGACACCGCAATGAACAGCATCGCGCCGGTGTGGGACGGGAACGAGACATGGCTGGTGATGGGCGTGGGCGGCTTGCTTGCCGCCTTTCCGCTGGCCTATGCCATCATCCTTCCCGCGCTTTATGCGCCGATGATCGCCATGCTGCTGGGGCTCGTGTTCCGGGGCGTGGCGTTCGAATTTCGCTGGCGCGATCCGGCGCACCGCGCGTTCTGGGATCGGGCCTTTACCACAGGTTCCGCAGTGGCGACCTTTGCGCAAGGTGTGGCGCTGGGCGCGCTGTTGCAGGGGATCACGGTGGAAGGCCGCGCCTATGCCGGCGGCTGGTGGGAATGGCTTTCCCCCTTCAGCGTGCTGACCGGTATTGGCCTGATGGTGGGCTATGCCCTGCTGGGCGCGTGCTGGCTCAACTGGAAAACCGAGGACGCGTTGCAGCGGCAGGCGGTGACCTATGCCGGGCGGCTGGGCATTGCCCTGCTGCTGATGATCCTGGCGATCAGCCTTGCCACGCTGACGCTGGAGGCGCGTTACCTTGACCGCTGGCTCAGCTTCCCCGGCGTGCTGGCGACCGCGCAGGTGCCGCTCGCCACATTGATCGTCACTTTCCTGTTCTACCGCGCGCTGCGCCGTGGGCGGGACGCGCAGCCGTTCTTCTGGGCGCTGGCGCTGTTCGGCCTGTGCCTCGTGGGGCTGGGCGTGTCGATCTGGCCCGATGTGATCCCGGCGCGCGTCAGCATCTGGGAAGCCGCCTCCCCGCACCGCAGCCAGGTGTTCATGCTGGTGGGCGCCAGCATCATGATCCCCATCATCCTTGCCTATACCGCCTGGTCGTACTGGGTGTTCCGCGGCAAGGTTGGCCACGACGGATACCACTGATGCGTGACGGGCTGAAACGGCTGGGCTGGTTCGTCGCCATCTGGGCCTTGAGTGTGCTGGCGATCACCGCGGTGGGTTATCTGATCCGCGCGGTCATCGCCCCCTGATCCGACTTTGCCCGCCGGCAAGGCCGAGCCTTGCACCGGGTGGGTGGGTGGGTGTTCAGGCAGTGCCGCTCGTCAGCTCCATGCGGATTACCGCGGCGAGGCCGGTTTCCCGCCGCTCCAGGGCAAGATCCGCATCCAGCGCCGCTGCCAGATCGCGTGCCATGGCAAGGCCCAGGCCCGAGCCGGGCTTTGCCGGGTCGAAGCGGGAACCGATGGCAAAGGCCTGCGTCATCTGTTCTTCGGTCAGTCCGGGCCCGTCGTCCGAAATCGCAAGTGTCACGCTGTCCGCTTCGCGGTGCAGGGTAACCGTCACGTCCCGTTCGGCCCATTTGCCCGCATTGTCGAGCAGGATCGAGAGCAGTTCGGTCAGATTGACGGGATCGGCCGGCAATTCCACCGGGTCGTCGAAACCACGCAGGGAAAAGCGCTTGTCCGGATGCAGCCGCTCCATCGCGCGCAGAACCGGCAGCAGCACCTGCGGCAGTTCGGCGCGCTCGCCCGGAAGGCGCGGGGCGGCGACCAGACGGGCCCGGGCAAGCTGGTAATCGATCTGCTGCTGCATCCGCTGCGTCTGATCCAGCAGAACCTGTGCCGATATGCGCGAGGCCGGCTCCTCCGCCATGCGTTCGGCCTCATCAGTGATGACCGCCAGCGGCGTGCGCAGCGAATGGGCAAGATTGCCCGCCTGCACCCGCGCCCTGTCCACCAATTGCCCGGTCTGATCGATATAGGCGTTCAGATCGTTCACCAGCGGGGCGATTTCCGAGGGGTAGGTGCCCGCAAGCACCCTGGCCTTGCCGCCGCGCACGGCGTTGATTGCCGCAGCCAGACGGTCGAGCGGCTTCAGGCCGAACAGCACCAGCGCAAGACCGGTCGCCATCAGCAGCAGGGCGAGCGTGCCGAGCCACACGCTGAGTTCGCGGGTGAAGGCGGTGATATCCTCGTCCAGTTCGCGCTGATCGGTGGCGATGACGATATGCACCAGCTCTCCCGCCGGGCCGGGTTCGATCATGCCATAGGTGATCGCCGGCCCGGTCGGCCCGCTCTCGATGCGGTGCACGATCTGGGGCGAATGGGCGACGCGCTGGTCAAGTTCGCCGCGTATCATGGATTCCGATTTGAGCGGCGGGTGGCCGCGTACCGCCACTTCCCAGTAGAAGCCCGACAAAGGTTCCTCATACCGCGGATCGGACAGGGGCCGCACAAGGTAGGGCGCACCGTTTTCATCCAGTTCGGTCAGGCGCGCCAGTTCGCGCACATGGACTTCCAGTTCCTCGTGATAGGCTTGCTCGATATGCCGGGTGAACACCTGCGTGGCGGTGAACCAGATGCCCAGAATACCGATCATCACCCACAGGCCGATGGCCAGCATGAATCGCAGCCGCAGGCTGCCGAAGGGCGGCAGGGACACGCTCACCGGTTGAGCCGGTAGCCAAGGCCGCGCAGCGTGGTGATGCGGTCGCGCCCGATCTTGCGGCGCAGGCGGCCCACCAGCACTTCCACCGTGTTGATTTCGCGTTCGGTATCCAGATCGTAAAGGTCTTCCAGAATGTCGCCTTGCGCCAGCACATGGCCGGGCCGGCGCATGAACAGGTGCAGAAGGCTGTATTCGCGCCGGCTGAGTTCGATGGGCTGTTCGGCCAGCCGCACGGTGCGCGTCAACGGATCGAGCGAGAGATCGCCGGCCACGAGCTGCGCGTTTCGTGTGCCTGCTTGTCTTCGGTGCAGCGCGTTGAGCCGCGCCTGAAGTTCCTCGAACCGCACCGGCTTGACGACGAAATCGTCCGCCCCGGCGTTCAGCCCTTCCACCTTGTCCTGCCATGTGCCGCGCGCGGTCAGGATCAGGACGGGGCAGGTGACACCCTGCCGCAGCCAGGCCCGCAGGAGGTCGAGCCCATCGCCATCGGGCAGGCCGAGATCGAGAACCACAGCGCTCAGCCGATCCATATCGGGCCAGTCCACCGCTTCGTCCCAGCTGCTCGCGAGATCCACGGCATAGCCCGCGCGGCGCAGGCGTTCGCCCAGCCGTCGGCCCAGTTCGGGATCGTCTTCAACCAGCAGCAAGCGCATCACCAGTCCTCTGTGTATTGGGACATAGGGCCCTCATGCGGCGCGAAACTGACAAGAAGCTGGCAGGATGACAAGTTGCTGTCAGCTTGGTTGCGCACATTCCCGGCATGACACCGCGCCACTCGATCCGCTTCTCCCGCAGCCGCATCGCCTGTGCCTGCGCGCTCCTCGTCCTCTCCGCTTGCGGCTCCGGCTCTCCGGAAGCAGAGGACGCTGCCCCTGATCCAGCCGCTTCGTCCGCCTTGACGGTGGAAACCGCGCAAGCTGTCGCCGCGCAAGGCGTGCCGCTTGCCCGTGTGCCGGGGCAGGTCACTCTGCCACCCGAAGCACGCGTTGCCGTGACCGCGCCCTTTCCCGGCGCGGCCGTGCGCGTTTTTGTGATCGAGGGGCAGGCGGTGGCAAGAGGGGCTCCGCTGGCGCTGGTGCGCGCGGCCGAGCCGGTGACGATTGGCGCGGATATCGCACGGGCCCGCGCCGAGGTGGGTCTGGCCCAGGCGCGGGCGGCGCGGATGCACCAGCTGGCGAGCGAAGGGATCATCGCGCAGGCACGCGCCGACGAAGCCGAGGCCGCGCTGGTGCAGGCGCGGGCGACACTTTCCGAAGCGCAGCGCATGGCGGCGATGTCGGGCACTGGCGCCGACGGCATGATGACCCTGCGCGCGCCGATTTCCGGCCGCGTGGCCCATGTGGGCGTCGAAACAGGCGGCGGGGTGGATGGCATGAACGCACCCTTCGTGATCGAGGCGGCAGGGCCGTTTCATGTCGATCTGCAATTGCCCCCGCGACTGGCCGCGCAGGTCCGGCCCGGAATGGCGGTGGAGGCGCTGCTTCCGGCGCTGGACGGCGGCGAACCGCTTACGATTGGGGGACAGATCATTTCGGTTGCGCCCTCGATTGATCCCCAGACGCGCTCGGTCATGGCAAAGGCCAGCATCAGCGCGGCGCCGGGCCTTGTCGCCGGGCAGAACCTGATGGTCTCGATCACTTCGGCGGGCGAGGGACGCGGCGTATCCGTCCCCTCGCGCGCGGTCACGCGGATCAATGGCGCGGATCACGTGTTTGTCCGCGACGGCGCGGATTATGTGCCCCGGCCCGTGACAGTTGTTGCCAATTCGGGTGGAACCGCGGTGATATCGGAGGGACTTGAGGCCGGAGAAACGATCGCCACCAGTTCGATTGCCGAGCTGAAATCGGCAGCGGCGGAGTAGCCCGGCCATGCTTCGCAACCTGATAGACAAGGCGCTGCAACTGCGGCTTGCCGTGCTGGCCCTTGCCGCGCTGCTGGCCGGTCTGGGCGGGTGGTCCTTCGCCAATCTGCCGATCGATGCCTTTCCCGATATCAGCTCCACGCAGGTGAAGATCATCCTGCGCGCACCCGGCATGACGCCCGAAGAGGTCGAAAGCCGGGTGATCACGCCCATCGAGATGGAGATGCTGGGCATCCCGGATCAGACTGTCCTGCGCTCGGTCGCCAAATATGCGATTGCCGATGTCACCATCGATTTTGCCGACGGGACGGACATCTACTGGGCGCGAAGCCAGGTGGCCGAGCGGCTCAATTCCGTCATGGGCGATCTTCCCGATACGGTGGAAGGGGGGATGGCGCCGATCTCCACCCCGCTGTCGGATATGTATATGTTCACGCTGGAAGGGCCGCAGGCACTGGCCGAGAAGCGCCGGGTGCTTGACTGGGTGATCCGTCCGGCATTGCGCACCGTGCCCGGCGTCGCCGATGTCAATTCGCTGGGCGGCTTTGTCGAGACGTTCGAGGTGGTGCCCGACAATGCCGCGCTGGCGGCAGCGGGCCTTTCCACCGCCGATCTTTCCGCCGCGATCGAAGCGAGCAACCGCAATGATGGCGCGGGCCGGCTGGTGACGGGAGAGGAGGCGCTGATCGTGCGCTCCACCGGCGCCATCGCCACGCTGGATGATCTGGCGAACACCGTTGTCCGGGCGGATGGTGCCGGAATGGTGCGTCTTGGCGATCTGGCGCAGGTGCGCACCGGCAGCCTGACCCGTTATGGCGCGGTGACGCGCAACGGGGAAGGCGAAGCCGTGCAGGGTCTCGTCATCGGCCTGCGCGGGGCGGATGCCAGCGAAGTGGTGAAAGGCGTGCGCGAAAGGCTGGCCGAAATCGGGCCCAGCCTGCCAGACGGCATGGAAATCGTCCCCTTCTACGACCGCTCGGATCTGATCGGGCGGGCGGTATGGACGGTGGAAAAGGCGCTGCTGGAAGCCACGGTGCTGGTGGTGATCCTGCTGCTTCTGTTCCTGGGCGATGTGCGCGCGTCGGTCATCGTGGCGCTGTCCCTGCCGATGGCCATTCTGCTGACCTTCATCTTCATGCGATCCATTGGCCTGACCGCAAACCTGATGAGCCTGGGCGGGCTCGCCATCGCCGTTGGCATTCTGGTCGACGGGGCGGTGGTGGTGGTGGAAAACGTGGTCGAACGGCTTTCCGACAAGACGCACGCGCGCATGGGGAAGGCCTACAACATCCTGCTGGCAACGGTGGAAGTGGCAAAGCCCGTGGCCGCGGGGCTCGCCATCATCGCCATCGTGTTCCTGCCCCTGCTGACGCTGGAAGGGCTGGAGGGCAAGCTGTTCTCGCCCGTGGCAAAAACGATCGTGCTGGCGCTGGCCTCGGCGCTCGTGCTTTCGCTCACGCTGGTGCCCGTGCTTGCCTGGTATATGCTCAAGGTGAAGGAGGGGCATCACGAACCCTGGCTGATGCGCCAGCTTTCGCCGCGCTACAGTTCGCTGCTGGATGGGGCTTTTGACCGCAGGAAGCTGGTCTTTGCCATTGCAGGCACAGGGCTCGCGCTGGCTGGCGTTTCCTACACTCTCACGGGCAAGACCTTTCTGCCGGTGATGGATGAAGGATCGGTGGTCATGCAGCTCAGCAAGCTGCCTTCGGTCTCGCTCGACCATTCGATTGCGGGCGACCTGGCGGTGCAGCGCGCCATTCTGGACGACGTCCCCGAAGTGCAGGCGATCATTGCGCGGGTTGGTTCGGACGAGATCGGGCTCGACCCGATGGGCCTCAACGAAACCGACGCCTTTCTGCAACTGGCCCCGCGCGAGGAATGGCGGGTGTCCGACAGGGATTGGCTGGTGGATCAGCTGCGCGCAGTTCTGGCGCGTTTCCCCGGTATCGAGCCGGGCTTTACGCAGCCGATTGAAATGCGCACCTCCGAAATGCTGACCGGCGCGCGCGGCGATCTGGCGATCAAGCTGTTCGGCCCCGATCTGGCCGAACTGTCGCGCCTGGCGGGCGCAATTCAAGCGCGGCTCGAAGCCATTCCGGGCACGAGCGAGGCGATGACCGTGGCGAATGATACGGTCGACTATTTGCAGGTCGATATTGATCGCGTGGCCGCCGGCCGCGTGGGGATGCCGGTGACGGACTTGCAGGATTTGCTCCGCGCGCAGGTGGAAGGCGCGCGGGCAGGCGTGGTCGCTGATGGCATCCGCCGCGTGCCGATCGTGCTGCGGGGCGAAGGCACCCTGGCCGATACGCCGCAGGCCTTTGCCGATCAGGTCTATCGCTCGCCCAGCGGGCAGCTTGTGCGCGCCAGCGATGTCGCCCGCGTGGCGGTGACTGAAGGGCCGGTGAAGCTGGAACATGAAAACGGCAGCCGCTTTGCCTTAATCCAGGCCTTTGTGTCGGGCCGGGATCTGGTGGGCTATGTCGAGCAGGCGCGCGGCGATATCGAAGCGAATGTTCCCTTGCCTGCCGGATACCGGTTGGAATGGGGCGGGCAGTTCGAAAACCAGCAGCGCGCCAGCGCGCGGCTTGGGCTTGTCCTGCCGGTTTCGGTGCTGATGATCTTTGGCGTTCTGTATTTCACGCTGGGATCGGTGCGCGCCTCGCTGCTGATTCTGGTCAATATCCCCTTCGCAATGGTCGGCGGGATGATCGCGCTCGCTGTGTCGGGCGAGTATCTCTCGGTGCCCGCGTCGGTCGGGTTCATCGCGCTGGTTGGCATCGCCGTGCTCAACGGCCTGGTCATGGTGAGCTATTTCCGCCAATTGCGCAGCGAAGGCGTCCCGCTGCATGAAGCGGTGCGCCAAGGGGCGGAGCGGCGCCTGCGGCCCGTGCTGATGACGGCGACCATCGCGGCGTTTGGCCTGGTTCCCCTGTTGTTTGCCACCGGGCCGGGCTCTGAAATCCAGAAACCGCTGGCGATTGTCGTGATCGGCGGCCTGGTCACCGCCACAATGCTGACGCTCATCCTGCTGCCGATCCTGTACGAGATGTTCGGTGAAAGCGCAGGCGAGCATGAGGAAGAAGCAGCCGGAGGGATTGCGGCATGATCTGGCGTCATCTCCTCGTTCTTTCTGCCGCCGCTATCGTGCCGGTGCCGGCCATGGCCGAACCCGGCCTGCCCGATGCGGCGCAAGTGGCCGCCGCGCTGGACGCGCATCCTTCGGTCATTGCCGCAAGGGAGCGTGTGTCGGCCGCGCGTGCCAGTGCCGATGCGCGCGCCATCGGCCCGCACGAATTCACCTTTTCGGGCAGCTATGTCCGGCGCGACATCGACCGCGAGGGACGTTTTGACGAGTTCGACACTCAATTGACCCGCAGCTTCCGTCTGCCGGGCAAGGCCCGGTTGGACCGGGCAATCGGCCAGCATGAAGTCGAGGCGGCCGAGAACCTGGCCGAGGACGTGCGCCATCAGGCCGCGCTGGTGCTGGCCGGGCATTGGTGGGACTGGCTGGAAGCATCCGCCGCAGCGCGTGTCGATGCGCAGGCGGTGAGCAATCTGGAACGCGCGCTCGCAGCGATCCGCCGCCGTGTCGAACTGGGTGATGCGGCGCTGCTCGATGCCGATCTGGCAGAGGCGGCGCTGGGTCAGGCGCAGATCATGGCCACGCAATCCGCTGGCGAGGCGCTGCTCGCCCGCGGGCGGCTGGAAACGCATTTCCCCGCGCTTGCCTTGCCGCCCGAAGCCCCGGACGTGCCGCAGCCTGAAGCCGAGCCCGCCATGCTGGAGGCCTTGCGCGATCTGGTGCTGGCCAACAGCCACGAAATCGCCGCCGCCGAAGCGCTGGCGCGTGCCAGCGGTGCCTCCGCCGAGCGGGCGCGGCTGGAACGGATGGCCGATCCTTCCGTCGGCATTCGTCTTTTTTCCGAACGCGGCGGCGAGGAACGCGGCGCGGGGCTGGTCTTTTCGGTTCCGCTGGGCGGCGGACACAGGGCCGCGCTGGCAAACGAAGCGGCCGCGAATGCCTCCGCCGCGCAGGCCGAGGCGACATTGGCCCGCTTCACGGTCAGAGAGACCGCGGATGCGGATTTGGCGCAGGCCAATCTGCGGATCGCCGCCTGGCGGCGCGCGCGGGCGGCGCTGGATGCGCAGATGTCGGCGTTGCAGCGCCTGCGCCGGGGGCATGAACTGGGCGAGATCGACCTCTCCGACCTGCTGCTGGGGGAAAGGCTGACGCACGAGGCATTCCGCACCGAAGCCGTGGCGCGCGCGCAGGCGCTGCGCGCCATCACCCGCATCCGCATCGACAGCCACGCGTTATGGCTGGCAGATTAGCCGCGCAGGCGCAGGCGCGATTTTCTCCTGTCTGGGCAAGATAATGGCACGCTGGCCGGCGCGCCATCTGCGACAAATAGCGTATATGGCGGGGTGGCGGGCGACCCTACGACCGGATCATGACCCTCCTGATCGGCACCGCCCGCAATCCGGGCCGCTTCCGCCTGCGCTCTGCTTCGCTTCCGCTTCTGGCGCTGGCTTTGCCATATCCCCACGCCGCGCAGGCACAGGTCAGCCGGACAGAGGATAACGCGATCACCAATGCCGACGATGCCTTTGGCCAGTCCGTCGGCAATGAACGTGTCGGCCTCTACGGCGCGGACGATGTGCGCGGTTTCAGCCCGACCGAAGCAGGCAATGCCCGGATCGAGGGGCTGTATTTCGCGCAGGCCTCCTCTCCGGGCGGACGGGCCATTTCGGGCAACATGATCCGGGTAGGCCTGTCGGCACAGGGCTATGCCTTCCCCGCCCCCACCGGGATTGTCGATTACACGCTGTTTCGCAATTTCGGCGGGCTGGGCGCGAATATGCGGCTGGAATACGGGCAATACGGATCGCCCATCCTGCTGGCCGACGCGCAATTGCCGCTGGGCGCGGATGCGGGCGTCACCCTGTCGCTCAATCTGCGCGAACAGGAACGCCACGAAGGTGGGCGGGCGAACAATATGGGCCTTGGCGCAACAATTGCCGCGCGTCCGTGGGAAGGCGCGCAGATCATCGCCTTCGCTTCGGAATTCCGTTTCTGGCATGACCCCGCGCCGCCGGTATCGTTCCCCGATGGCGATTTCCTGCCGCCCGAATACAAGCGGCGCGAATTGCTGTCGCAGCCATGGGCGCTGCGCGATAACCGAAACACGCTGTTCGGCGCGGTGGCCAAGCTGCCTTTTGGCGAATGGCGTGTGGATGTGGGACTGTTCCAGTCCGGGCGGCGTGTGCCGGAAACCTATTCGGATCTGCTCACCCGCCTGCGCCCCGATGGCACCACGCCCGCGCGCGTGATCGTGGCCAATGGCAACAACCGCGACGATGTGACATCGGGCGAACTGCGCGTGACGCGCAGCCTTGTGACAGGGCCGATGGCGCACAAGCTGATCGTCAGCGCGCGCGGCCGTGTGGGTGAGCGGGTGTTCGGCGGGCCCTTGCGGATCAATCTGGGGGAAAGCACGCTGCTGGAACCCGATTTCCGCGCCGAGCCGACCTTTACTCTTGGGCCGGAAAATCTCGACAAGGTGCAGCAGGGCAGCGTGGGTTTCGCGTGGAGCGCGACGGTGCCGGGCCGGTTTTCGCTGGACGCATCGGTGACGCAATCGAAATACCGCAAGAATGTGGATTTCGCCTCGCCCACGCGCGAGGATGTGCGCGTGCGCGACACGCCCACAACAGGCAGCCTGACCGGATCAGTGTTCCTGACGCGCAATCTGGTGCTGTTCGGCGGTCATGTGCGCGGGTTCGAGGAGGCGCTGGTCGCCCCTGAAGCTGCCGTCAATCAGGGCGACGCGCCGCCTGCCTTGCGCACGCGCCAGACCGATCTTGGCATTCGCTATGCCTTTCCGGGAAACATCCGGCTGGTGGCGGCGCTGTTCACCATTTCCAAGCCCTATTTCAACCTCGATGAGAACCAGGTTTTCCGCGAGCTGGGATCCAACACCAATCGCGGCGCGGAATTGAGCCTGGCGGGGCAGATCCTGCCGGGCCTCAACATCGTGGCAGGGGCGGTGCTGATCGATTCGCGAATCACCAGCCCACTTGTCGATGCGGGCCAGATAGGCAGCCGACCCATCGGAACGTCGCGCCGCCGCATGATCTTCGATGCCGACTGGCGGCTGGACGGCGGCACCAGTCCGCTGTCCTTTGATATCAGCGTCATCGGCCTGTCCGCGCAGGTGGGCAATGCGGCGGGCACGCTGATGGCTCCTGCCAACACCACGGTCGATCTCGGTATGCGCTACCGCTTCAAATTGGCGGGGGCCAATGCGCTGCTGCGGGCGCAGGTGAACAATGTCGCCAATGTCTATGGCTGGAACGTGTCCGGCAGCGGGGCCTTCCAGTATCGTCCGCGCCGCCATGGCAGTGTGGCGCTGATCATGGATTTGTGAACCGGTCAAAGCCGTCCGGGCATCTGTTTCGCCAACCGTGGCGTTACAATGAATTACAATTTCCACGCCTCTTTGCGGTTTGACCGGCTTGGCAAGCGCGGCCGGGCGATGCATCCTCCCCTTTGAAAAGATGCGGGACGCAAAAGTCCTGCCGGAGGGGAGAATTGTGATGCGCAAGCGGCTGGGCCAGCATCTGTTGGCGTTGCTTGTTCCTGTTTTGCTGACAGGTGCTGCCAGTTCGGGCGTTGCGGCCCAGACCAACGACATTCACGCCGGCCAACACGACCACGCGGCAGACGCTGCCCCCGCACCATCCGCGCCCACGCGGACCGTCCGCTGGTCCGATCCTGCCGCCTGGCCCGATGGCCGGGTTCCTGGGGCTGGCGAAGCGGTCACTATCGGCCGCGGCGTTGCCATGCTGCTCGATACCCAGCCGCCCGCGCTGCGCAGCCTGACGATCGAGGGAAGCCTGACCTTCTCGGACGAACGCGATCTCGAACTGACGACCGACTGGATTTACCTGCGCGGCGGGGCGCTGCACATCGGCAGCGAAGCCGTGCCGCACACGCGCAATGCGACCATCACCCTGACCGACACCGTGCCGGGCGAAGACATCAACACGATGGGGGATCGCGGCATCTTTCTTATGGCGGGCACGCTCAGCCTGCATGGCAACCGGGATCACAGCTGGACGAAGCTGGCCCACACGGCGCAAGCCGGCGTCACGCAGATCGACGTGCTCGACGCGCGCAGCTGGCGCGTGGGTGACGAAATCGTGCTCGCTTCCACCGATTTCGACCCAAGGCAGGCGGAAAAGCGCACCATCACGGCTGTTTCGGGCAACAGGATTACGATCGACCGCCCGCTGGAATATATGCATTTCGGCGAGGTGACCTTCGGCGTCGACCAGCGTGGCGAGGTCGGGCTGCTTACCCGCAATATCCGCATCCGCGCTTCGCAGGATGCCGAAAGCAGCTATTTCGGCGGACACATCATGGCGATGATCCGCTCGGAAGTTCGGGTCTCCGGTGTCGAACTTTCCCGCATGGGGCAGCATCTGACGCTGGCGCGCTATCCCATCCACTGGCATTTGCTGGGTGAGGGGGAAGGGCAGTACTTCCGCAATTCCGCGATCCACGACACCTATAACCGCTGCGTCACGGTGCATGGCACCAACAATGTGCGCGTGGAAAACAACGTCACCTTCAACACGGTGGGCCACTGCTTCTTCCTCGAAGACGGGATCGAGACGGGCAACCGCTTTGTGCGCAATCTGGGCATCCAGACCAAATGCCACCCGACGCTGCCCTGCGTGCCGACCAATCTGGCGCCGGGCCGGGGCATCGGCACGCCTTCGGGCCAGCGGTCCGAACACGTCCTGATCCCGTCGGACAATACGGTGACGACCTTCTGGATCACCAATCCGGACAATATCTTCATCGACAATGTGGCGGCGGGTTCTGACGAAATCGGCTTCTGGTTCGCGCTGCCAGTGCATCCGACCGGCGCATTCGAGGGGTCGGAACTCAGCCGCAACACCTGGCCGCGCCGCACCCGCGTGGGCGAATTTCGCGGCAACACCGCGCATTCCAATTTCGACGGGTTGATGTTCGATCGCGGCCCCAACCCAGATGGCACCTTCAGCGTGGGCGGCAGCAATTACCATTTCCCCACCATTGATCCGGCCGATCCCAACAGCGAGCCGCTGGTGTCGCATTTTGCCGATTTTACCGGCTACAAGAACCGCAACGGCGCGGTCTGGGGGCGCGGCGAACTGCACCTGTTCACCAATCTGCGCGTGGCGGATAACGCCATCGGCTTCACCCATGCGGCATCCGCCGTGGGCCGCGCGCCTTACACATCCAAGGTGGTGGATTCGATTTTCGTGGGGGAAAGCGCAAATATCGGCAATCCGCGCACGCCGGCCGAAGTGGCCTATGGCCGCAGCCTGCCCAGCGAGCACGCCGATTTTCCCATTCGCGGCTATGAATATTACGATATGCGCCATGATGTGGAAAACACCACCTTCATCAATTTCCAGCCCAATGCGCAGCGCGATGCAGGGGCGGTATCCTACCTCATGTATACCAGTTTCGGCATGAGCACGGAAAACGCGATCCAAGGTGCAAGTTTCGTCAATTCCAAGCGTGTCAGCTTCCCCCCGGTGGTGCGGCGCTGGGCGTCCGATTTCGGGCGGCAGAATGCGTGGCGCGGCGCGGCCTTCCTTGATCGGGACGGGTCGGTTGGCGGGGTGCCGGGCGCCTATATCGTGATCGACAACGGCATTGCGTCTGACGAGGACGCCTGCGAAATCCGGCCCGATTGGGGCGCGGCGGTGTGCCGGGGCGATTTCGGCCGCTTTGGCGTGGGCGGCAATTTCGGCTTTGGCAGCGAGCCGATTCCCGACCCGGTGATGATGAGCCGGGGTGGTCGCCGCTTCGAATATACCGGCGAAACCACGATCCGCAGCGGGGCCGAAGTGAGGTTGGAAACAGCACGGCAGGCGCTGTCGCTGTCCTTGCGCGAAATGGACAATGGCTCATGGGTGATTTTTGAGCTGCCCGGCTTCACCACCCCCGCAGGCGGCGTGGAGGCCGCCAGCCTTGCCGATCTGCGCGCGGCCACGCAGACCGCCTATTACAAGGCGGACGGAACGCTGTGGGTCAAGCTGGTGGTGGATAACGGGGCGGGCCTCAACGTCACCATCGGCCGGCCCGGCGCAGGCGTCAGCACCGTGGGCACCGGCCCCGGCGGCGCGTTTCAGGCCGGCGCCAGCCTGGATGTGAGCCGGTCGTGAACGGATGGTCTGATGGTGCTTACAGGACTCGAACCTGTCATTTAAAGTATTGATTGATAGAAAAACTCAATCTTTCGCTTCACTAGGATCGGCACTCAATCACAGCCAGAAGGCCACGGCAGCAGCGAGGCTTACGGCTGACAGGAAGTTTCTGGCGAGCTTGTCATAGCAGGTGGCAACCTGGCGGACCCGAAGGGCGGCGAAGCCAACTCCTTGAGGCGGCCGAACATGGCCTCGACCCGCCAGCGGTCCTTGTAGCGGCGTTCGTCATATTGGATCGGGCGCTTGCGGTTGCGGCGACCGGGGATCACCGGGATCTTTCCCTGATCACGCAAGGCAGCCCTGATGCGGTTTGCATCATAGCCACGGTTGGCGATGATACGCTTCATGCCGATGGTCTCGCCGATCAGCAGGTCGGCTCCCTTTCACATCCGAGGTGTTGCCGGGCGTCAGGACGAGGCGGAGTGGTCGCCCGAGGACATCGACGAGCGCGTGGATCTTCGTTGTCCTGCCGCCACGCGAGATGCCAAGGGCATTGGCCCGCGCCCCCCTTTTGCGCCACCGGCAGAACGGTGGGCCTTGATGTAGCTGCTGTCGATCTGGCCGGTTTCCGCGATCCAGCCTTCCTCGGTCAGAGCCGCAAGGATGCCCGTCCAGATGCCCCGCCTACTCCACCGGTTCCAGCGATTGTAGACCGTCGTCGAAGGGCCGTATTCAGCGGGGCAATCCGCCCAGCGGCCACCGCACTTGAGCATATGAACAATCCCGGAGATAACCCTGCAATCATCGACCCGCCGCGCTCCGGGCTGGTTCTTCGGCAAGTGCGGCTCGATCGCAGCCCAAGCCTCATCCGACAACCAGAACAGCGAACGCGACATTCCAAACAGCCTCCTGCACAGTAGAGGTTCCCTGAATCAGGGTGTGCTCAAAGGTTCAAGCGGCTGATTGGGTTTGGACCCTAGACTGACAGCACCCCCGCTGCGTTACGCCGGTTTCGCCACGCAGAACGGGCAATTGGCCGCCCAGTGATCGGGCAGGATTTCCTCGAAAGGTGGCGCGTGCGTCTTCATCCACTCGTCATGGGTAACGGGGCTGCGCGGCGCGAAGACGCAACCTTGAGGCGGGTTGAGCGGGGATGGCAGATCACCGTGCAGGATGATGCGCGACCGCTGCCGCTCTGCCCTGGGATCGGGCAGGGGAATCGCGCTCATCAGCGCCTTGGTGTAACTATGCAGCGGTCGCTCGACTATCGCCTCCGCGCTGCCCAGTTCGACGATATGGCCCAGATACATCACCGCGATGCGATCCGCCACATAGCCCACCACCGACAAATCGTGCGAAATGAAGATCATGGTGAGGCCCATTTCGCGCACCAGCCGCTTGAGCAGGTTCAGGATCTGCGATTGGATCGACACGTCGAGCGCGGAGACCGGTTCGTCGGCGATGATCAGCCGGGGTTCGGGTGCCAGCGCGCGGGCGATGGCGATACGCTGGCGCTGGCCGCCCGAAAACTCGTGCGGATAGCGCTTCATCTGGGCCGGGTTCAGCCCCACCGTGCGCAGCAGTTCGGCAATGCGGCCGCGCATCTCGTCACCGCGCAGATCCGGGTGCCGTGTGCGGATCGCCTCCGCCAGCGTGTCCATCACGGTCATGCGCGGATTGAGCGAGGCGTAGGGATCCTGGAAGATCATCTGGAAGTTCATGCGCGTATGCCGGATGTCCTTGTCCGAAATCGCGCTCAGTTCCTCGCCTTCCAGCCAGATCTCGCCCGAAGTCGGCCGGATCAGCTGCATGATCGTGCGGCTGAGAGTGGATTTGCCGCAGCCCGATTCGCCCACCAGCCCAAGGACTTCGCCCTTGCGGATCACCAGCGACACGCCATCCACCGCCTTCACCACGCCCTTGCTGGTGCGGCTCCAGAAGGTGCGGCCCATGTCGAAATGGGTGCGCACATCGCGCAGCACCAGGAAATCCGTGGCGGGATTGCCGAGGGGCGCGCTCATACAGCGTCGCTTCCTGCCGGCACCAGATCGTCGGTCTCCAGCTCTTGCGGCAAAACGCTTTCGATCGGGGCGCTGCTGTCGCAGGAATGGCAATCGGCATGGCAATGGCCATTGCCCAGATCGCGCAGCAGCGGGGTGTCGGCATCCGGCCCGGTCAGCTTGGGATAGGGGCAGCGGGGATAGAAGGCGCAGCCGCTGATCGGGCGGGCAAGGTCCGGCGGCAGACCGGGGATGGTGAACAGCTTCTGGCCCTTCTTCTGCAAGGACGGGATCGTCTTCTGCAGCGCGCGGGTATAGGGGTGGCGCGCTTCGTAGAAGACCTGCTCCGTCGTGCCGCTTTCCATGATCCGCCCGGCATACATCACATTGACCTTGTCGCAGGTGCCCGCAACCACGCCCAGATCGTGCGTGACCAGGATCACCGCGGTGCCCAGCTTTTCCTGCCGCTGGCGGATAATCTCCAGAATCTGCGCCTGCACCGTTACGTCCAGCGCGGTGGTCGGCTCGTCCGCGATCAGCAGGTCGGGATCGGTGATCAGCGCCATGGCGATCATCACCCGCTGGCGCATCCCGCCAGAAAATTCGTGCGGATAGCTGCGCACCCGGCGCGAGGCTTCGGGAATGCCCACTTCCTCCAGCGCGGCAATCGCCTTGTTCAGCGCGGTGCGATCGTCGATATCGCCGTGCGATTGCAGCGCCTCGACCAGCTGGGTCGAAATGCGCAGGTACGGATTGAGCGAGGTCATCGGATCCTGAAAGATCATGCTGATGCGTTTGCCCCGCACGCTGCGCAATTGCGCCGGGGTCATCTGCAACAGGTCCTGCCCGTCGAACATGGCGGTGCCGCCCTCGATCCGGCCGGGCGGCTCCGGGATAAGGCGCAGCAGCGAATAACAGGTGACCGATTTGCCCGATCCGGATTCGCCGACAATGCCCAGCGTTTCGCCGCGATCCACGGTAAAGGACACGCCATCGACCGCGCGCACCACGCCGTTGCGCGTGTGGAAATGCGTGGTGAGGCCGGATACATCGAGCAGGGCCATGAAGGGTCAGTCTCCCGCGCTCTTGGGATCGAGGGCATCGCGCAGGCCATCGCCAAGGAAATTGAGGCAGAACAGGGTGAGCGCGAAGAAGAAGGCAGGGAAGATCAGCAGCCAGGCGAAGATTTCCATGTTCTGCTGCCCTTCATTGATCAGCACGCCCCAGCTGGCATCGGGCGGTTGCACGCCCAGGCCCAGGAAGCTGAGGAACGCTTCCAGCAGCATCACCGCCGGCACGGTCAGCGTGGCGATCACGATCACCGGGCCAAGGACGTTGGGGATGAGATGGCGCAGGATGATGCGGCGGTTGCTGAGGCCCAGCGAGATCGCCGCTTCGACAAATTCCTGCTTCTTCAGGTCGATCACCCCGGCGCGCACGATCCGCGCCATTGTGAGCCATTCCACGCAGCCGATGGCGATGAACATGAGCCACAGAGACCGTCCGAAGGCGACCATCAGCAGGATCACGAAAATCGTGAAGGGCAGGGCATAGAGCAGATCGACAAAGCGCATCATCGCCGCATCGACCTTGCCGCCGACATAGCCTGCGGTCGCGCCATAGATCACGCCGATCAGCAGCGAAACGCTGGTCGCCACCAGCCCCACCAGCAGCGAGATGCGCCCGCCTTCCATTACCCGCACCATCAGGTCGCGGCCCAATGTGTCGGTGCCGAACCAGTGTTGCGCCGATGGCGGCGCTGCCCCGCTGAACAGGTTCTGCGTCTGGCTGTCATAGGGCGAGAGCCACGGCCCCACCACGCAGAACAGGCAGATCAGGATGAAGACGAACAGGCTGCCCAGCGCGAGCTTGTTCTTGCGCAGCCGCGCCCATGCATCGCTCCACAAGGAGGAGCCCTGCTCCAGCTGCTCAGGGACAAGCGGAGCCGGCGTCAGCGGCAGCTTGGATGCAAGGTCAGCCATGTTTCAGCCTGGGATTGAGGGCCACCTGCGCAATATCGACCAGCAGGTTCATCACCACGATCAGCGCGGCGAACAGCAAGGTGAGGCCAAGGATCAGGAAATCATCCCGGTTCAGCGCGCCGCGCACGAACCACTGGCCAAGGCCGGGCACCTGAAAGATCGTCTCGACCACGAAGGAGCCGGAAATGATGCCTGCCAGCGCCGGGCCGAGGAAGGTGATCGCGGGGATCAGCCCGCCTTTCAGGCAGTGCCGGAAAATGATCCGGCGTTCGGGCACGCCCTTGGCCCGCGCGGTGCGCACCCAGTCCTGGTTGAGCATTTCCAGCATCCCGCCCCGCGTCAGCCGGGCGAAATAGGCGGCATAGACCAGCCCCAGCGTGGCGGCGGGCAGGATCCAGTAATTGGGGCCGAACCACCCGGCCACCGGCAACCACCGCAAGGTGATGCCAAACACCAGCGCCAGCAATGGCCCCATGACAAAGCTGGGCAGGCAGATGCCGACCATCGCCGCCGACATGGGCACATAATCAAGCCAGGTGTTGCGCCGCACTGCGGCCACGATGCCTGCCGGGATGCCCAGCGCCAGCGCAATCAGCAACGCCATGCCGCCCAGATGCAGCGAGACAGGTAACGCCTCCGCAATGATGGCGGTGACCGACCGGTTGGCATAGACCGCGCTTGGCCCGAATTCACCCTGCAACATATTGACCAGCGCGACCCAGAACCGTTCGAGCGCCGGCTTGTCATAGCCATAGAACGCCTCGATCTGGGCGAGGATTTCGGGCCGGATCGCGCGTTCCGAACTGAACGGGCTGCCCGGCGTCATCGCCACGAGAAAGAACGTCGCGGCATAGATCGCCAGCAGGACAAGCACCCCCTGCAGCAGGCGCAAGGCAATGATTTTCAGCATGGGGCGACCCCGAACCCGTCGGCCATCGCGCGATCAGCCCGCGCGCAGCGAGACATATTTGTAAGGATGGTTGTCGAGCAGTTTCGGCTCCCACCCCTGCACGCGCGGATCCTTCAGATAGACCCGCGTGTACCAGTAGATCGGGATGATCGGCATTTCGTCCAGCAGGATCGCCTCGGCCTGGCTGAGGATCTGCATCCGCTCGTCTTCCGCCTGCGCCACGCGGGCGCGGCGGATCAGCGCATCGTATGCGGCATTGCTCCAGCCGGTGTCGTTATTGCCGTTGCCGGAGGTAAAGATGTCGAGGAACGAGGTGGGGTGCACATAATCACCGATCCAGCCCGCGCGGCTGATGTCATAATTCAGCTGCGACTGGCTATCGAGATAGACTTTCCATTCCTGGTTATAGATGCCGACATCGATGCCCAGCTTGTCCTTCCACATCGCCTGCAAGGCCTGCGCGATCTTGCGGTGCGATTCGGAGGTGTTGATGAGGATTTCAGCCGAAGGGAAGCCGCGGCCATCGGGATAGCCGGCCTCTGCCAGCAGGCGCCTGGCCTCATCGGGATTGTATTGCACCGCTGTGGATGCGGGGTAGCCGGCAATGCCCGATGGGGTGAAGCCGGTGGCGGGTGCCTGCCCGCCCTGCGTCACGCGGTCGACCAGCAGCTGCTTGTCGATCGCCAGCGCCAGCGCCCGGCGCACGCGCACATCGTTAAACGGCGGGCGGGTCGTGTTGATGCGGTAAAAGTAGGATCCGAGATAGGGCTCGATCCGCAGCTTGTCGGGCATTTCTGCGCGGAAGCTGGGAATCTTGTCGGGCGAAACGGTGTGGGTCAGATGCAGCCGCCCGTCGCGGAACATCGCTTCTTCGGTGCCGACATTGTCGATCGGGAAGAAGCGGATGCCGTTCAGTTGCACTGTTGCGGCATCCCAGTAATCGGGGTTGCGTTCGACTTCGATCACCTGATTGGTGACCCATGTCTTGAGCTTGAAGGGGCCGTTGCTGACATAGTTTTCCAGCGTCGACCAGCCGCTCTGCCGGTCGGTCATGCCGCCATGCTCTTCCACCGCGCGCGGGTTTACCGGCAGGAAACTGGTATGCATCAGCATACCGAGGAAATGCGGCGTCGGGCCCTCCAGCGTCACTTCCAGCGTGCGATCATCGATGGCACGCACACCGACCTGGCTGAAATCGGTGGTGCGGCCAGCATGGAAATCCTCTGCACCCCGGATGACATAGAGCATCTCGGCATATTCGGCGCCCAGCGCGGGGCTGAGGATGCGCTGCCAGGAATAGACGAAATCGCCCGCCGTCACCGGATCGCCATTGGTCCACTTGGCATCGCGCAGGTTGAAGGTCCACACGGTATAGTCGGCATTGCTTTCCCAGGTTTCGGCCATTCCGGGGGCGGGCGCCAGATCGTCATTTGGATCGGGCGCCACCAGCCCTTCCATCAGCGCGCGCAGCAACTGCGATTCCGGCACGCCCGTTACCAGTTGGGGATCCAGCCCCTTGGGTTCGGAGCCGTTGCCGATCAGGAGAATGCCCTCCTCCACCGCCCGGTCGGCTTCGGTAGGGCCGCCGCAGGCCACCAGCAGGGAACAGCACAGAGTGGCAAGCGCGCCGCGAAAGAATCTGGTTGCGTTCGATATCATCATGCCGGCGATCATGGCGCTATTGCCGTTCCGTGACAAATGCTGATTTCTTCTTCGGCGCAGCTATTCGCCGTTTTATCCGGGATTGATGGCCTGAGCGGGTGCCGGGCGCGGGCCAGCTCCGCCAATCAGAGCCGGGAAGCGGCCCGCCCGGCAGCATCACGGCACTTTTAGAGCGGGCGGCGGCTGGCGGCAGGCACCGGATTGCCCAGCGCGCCCTGCGCCGCATAGGGCATACCCCACAATTCGCCCTGGCTGAGCGGCTCGGCGGCGCGGGCCGCGCCCACCGGCAGGGTCGTCAATGGCAGGGTCGTCAACGGCAGGGCAATCACAGTCCCGCTGGCAAGAAACGCGCGGCGCGACAGCATCATCCGATCACCCAGTGATAGAGCATGGCTCCCTCGGGCGATGCCTGCGGCCGCTCGCTCGCGACAAAGGCATGGCCGGCATCGCGGGCGAGGATTTCGCACACCAGCCGGTCGCTCCACAAGGTCAGGCCTTCGATGTGTTCGCCTGCATCCAGCAGGCCCGCCAATTGCACGCGCCAGGCAAGGCCAAGGTCGTGATCGCGCGGATCGAGCGTCGCTGCACCCCGTGCGGCCCGGCG
This sequence comes from Alteraurantiacibacter palmitatis, assembly GCF_037154115.1. Classification (NCBI taxonomy): domain Bacteria; kingdom Pseudomonadati; phylum Pseudomonadota; class Alphaproteobacteria; order Sphingomonadales; family Erythrobacteraceae; genus Alteraurantiacibacter; species Alteraurantiacibacter palmitatis. Next base: position 264,284 of record NZ_JBANRO010000001.1, read on the forward strand.
TTCAGCCAGATGGGCGGAAAGACCGAACCGGGCATCGAACACCACCAGCGCGGGGCCTTTGGCGCTGGCAGCCAGCGCCTGTCCGGGCAGAGTGGCGGCGGCGGCAAGTGCGCTGCCTGCGGCGAGCACATCGCGGCGGGTGAGGTGCACAGAATTTGCGGCGGTCATTGGCCGGTCTCCAGATAACGGGCAATTGCGGCCAGTTCCGCATCGCCCAGCTCGGCGGCGCGGATCTGCGGCATCGAGCCGATGCCCCGGCGCACCACGGCCATGGTATAGGCAGCAGGCAGGCTGGCCCGGTTCTGCAGCAAGGCCTGCCCTTGCGGTACGCGGCGCGCCAGCACACGGGTGCCAAAGCCGCCTTCAAGGTGACACAGGCCGCATTTTTCGGCAAACAGCGCCTCGCCCGGCGGTGGACTCGACAGATCGGCCTGCGCCTGCGCGGGAAGCTGCGCCAGTGCAGCCATCGCGGCCAGAAATGCGCCGATCAGAGTGGCGCTGCTCGCCCGTCGCGTCATCGCCCGGCCTCCCGGTAGCGGCGCGGCCAGATGCCCATCTTGCCCGGCGCGATGATCCCGGCCGGATCGACCGCGTCCTTCACCTTTTCGTTCCAGCGCAGCAGCGCGCCGTTATTGTAGCTGTAGCTGGCAGCCACCTCGTCATAGAACAGGGTGTGGGTGCGGTATTCGCCCCACCCATTGGCGGCGGCCACATCGATCAGGCGTACGAACAGGTCGTTGGCGCGCACGCACATGGCCTCGTCGGTGCGGTTGAACAGGATCATGGTGATGTGGTTGAGATAGCGCTGCCCGGCGGTAAAGCCGCCATAGTAATCGAACCCGGCATCCTCGAACATGGCGCGCACCGTGGTGTATTGCTTCCACGCCTCGGCCCCGGAAAAGGCTGAAACCGGCGAGAAGGTGAGATGTCCGCCCGGCCCGCCGAGCCAGTCCACCACGCCCAGCGCGCCGAGGGAGGGCACCGGATGGCCTGAATTGCGCAGATCGCCGCCGTTCCATTCACTTTCGACGAATTCGGCATCCACCGCGCCCGCAAAGGCGGCGCGCACCTTGCGCGCGTTGATGGCGTTGATTTCCGGGTCACCGAACAGGCGGATTGAAAAGTTCCAATGGCCGATCCCGGCGCGAAGGCGCGCGGCTTCCAGCACGTCCGCCGGCATGGCGCCGCTGCCCTGGTAATGCTCCGACCGGGGGCCGCGTGTCGCCAGGTTGCGGATGACATTGCCGAACGAGGGGTTGGCCTGCACGGTGCCATCCAGCTTGAGCGGGCGCAGCGCGTCGATCGCCGGGGGCAGGTCGGCAACGCGCGGCAATTGCATCGCCAGGTTCACCGTCTGGCGCGGGGCCGGCATCAGCCACAGGCCCATGCGGGTGACGATGCCGAAATTGCTCTGCATGAAGGCCGGATCCCATGAAGGGCCAAAGCCATAGGGAAAGCCGTGCCAGGTGCCGCTGCCTTCCAGCGCGCCCATGCCGGTTCGCAGCAGGCTGCCATCGGCGGTGACCACTTCCATGCCGCACACCTTGGAGGCGTGCTCGCCATAGGGTGTATAGCCCACGCCGCGTTCCAGCGCGTTGCCCAGCACGCTGCCCCAGGTATGCGCCGGGGCTGAAATCCACAGCGGAATGTTGTTGTCGACGAGGTAGTGATACAGGTCGTCGAAACCCACGCCCGGCTCCACCACCACATAGCCCATATCGACATTGCATTCGAGGATCCGGTTCATCCGGATCATGTCGAGCATCACAACGCCCGGCAGGCGCGGCGCCGCGCCGCCATAGCCGAAGTTCTTGCCCCGGCTGATCGGCCACAAGGGCACGCCCAGTTCTGCCGCGATGCGCACGATCGCCTGCACTTCCTCGGTCGAGGCCGGGGCAACTGCGGCCACCGGCGCATAAGTGGCTGGATCGCGCGGGGCCATCGCATCGGCATAGGCTGCCTGCGCTTCAGCCCCCTGCCAGACATTGTCCGGCCCGACGATGGCGGCAAAGGCTGCCAGCGCGCGCGACAGCGTGTCAGGGGCAATGGAGATCATACCGGCAGCACCCAGTCGGGCACCCAGTTGCCGTGAATCTGCCCCGGTGCGCGGAACGGCAGCTTCACCCGCGCCAGCGGCCCGGCGGCAAGGTTGGCGGTATCGCCGATGACAAGCTGCGATTTCATGTCAGTGTAATCGGTCGCAAAGGCCATCACCCAGCCATCGCCTTCGGGCGCATCGGGCGAGCGGGGGGCGAAGGCGATTTCCGATACGGCCAGCGTCTCGCCGCAATGCATCGCCTCGACCGTGCCGGTGGCAAAATCGAACCGGGCCAGCGCATTGCTGGGCGGGCGCGGGCCCATCACCGCGGCATCATAGGGCATCGCCGGGTGCGCGGCGCTGAGGAAGCCATAGCGGAACGGGTGGCCGCAGTAGCGCTCGTCGATGCGCGAAAGCGCGCCCGCCCATTCGGGAAACAGCACCTCCTCGCGCCAGCCATCGGCCGGGCGGGCCAGATCGATCACATATTTGCGGATCGTGGTGCGCGCCTTTGCCGGATCGAACGGCTTGCCGTGGACATCGGGGAAGAAGGGGAAGGGATTGGAATCGCTCACCGCCGCGATCAGGGCGATGACCCCGCCATCATCGCTGGCCGAGAAAGTGTGGACCATGGCCATTTCCGGCCCGGCCACCCACACCACATCGCCATTGCCACGGCGCGGCATCACGCCGATATAGCTGGGCACGGTGCCGTCCCAGCCCCAATGGACCTTGCCGGCGCGCAGCCGCTCCATCCCGGATACCATGCCGTAGACCGGGATGAGGATGAAGTTCTGCGAAATGGCGATGTCGTGCACCATCGACAGATAGGGCGCGGCGATTCGGCGCTCGCTCGTCACCCTGCCGTCGGGCGCGATCGTGTAAACCCAGATGGCATTGCTGGCCAGGCCCTCGGCCTCGTAACCATAGGTGATCATCTCCCCGGTCTGGCCGTCCACCTTGGGATGCGCGGTGAAGGTGGGTGCGCTGTAGCCTCCGCCAAAATCGTGCGGGCCGATGGTGGCGAGCGTGGCGGGATCGACCTCGTAAGGCAGCGCGTCTTCCTTGAGCGCCAGCAACCGTCCGGCAAACACGATGATGTTGGTATTGGACACCGTGCCCGAAATTCCGGTTGCTTCCGGCTCGTCGGTGAAGGGGTTGCGGTAATAGCCGAACAATTGCCGACGGGCGGCCTTGTTGGCGAGATAACGCGGCGTTTCCACGAAACGGGCGGCAAAGTCGCACGAACCATCGGCAATGCGGAAGGCACTGGCGATGCCATCAGCGGCGAAGGGCGAATCGTCGGGGAACTTGGGCGGATATAGCCATTCTGCCCCGACCCGGAAAAAGGTGCCCTTCAGCCCGGCCGGGATCTCCCCCACCACTTCGCAATCGTGCACTTGCGATGCAAAGCGTGCCGGTTCCATCGGCCCCTGCAGGGCCGGGTGATTTGCATAGGTGAGTGCCACGCTAAGCCTGCCTCGTCCCCATCCCCTCAAGAGCCCTTGCCCTCGTTTTCCGCGCCATCTTGACACGCTGGCCGGGTTTATCAACACAAGCTGCAAGCGTTTGCAGAAATTTCTGATCGAGGATTTGACCTTGCGCCTGAGTGCCGCCCCGCGATGACCGGTTCCGCCGCCACCGGCCCGTTGCTGCCGGGCCTTGATCCGGCGGCCTTCGCTGCGGCGCTGGCGGATTTCCGGGTGGCGGTGGGTGCGCAGTGGGTTTTCACGAGCGAGGCGGACCGGGCCAGCTACCTCGACCCCTTCGCCATTGGCGACCCGCAGGCCCATGCTGCCGCCGCTGCGGTGGCGCCGGCCACCACCGACGAACTGGCGCTGGTGCTGGCTGCCGCCAACCGCCACGGCGTGCCCGTCTGGCCGGTGTCGATGGGCAAGAACCTCGCCTATGGCACCGCCGCCCCGGCCCTGCGCGGCAGCGTGGTGCTCGACTTGAAGCGCATGAACCGCATCCTCGAAATCAACGAGGAGCTGGGCTATGCGCTGGTTGAGCCGGGGGTCAGCTATTTCGACTTCAAGGCCGAGCTTGACCGGCGCGGCAGCAGGCTGTGGATGAGCGGCGCCGCGCATTCATGGGGCAGCGTGATGGGCAACGCGCTCGAACACGGGGTGGGCTATACCCCTTACGGCATCCACGCCGAGACGATCTGCGGCATGGAAGTGATGCTGGCCGATGGCTCGCTGGTGCGAACGGGGCTGGGTGCCATTGCCGGTTCGCGCGAATGGCAGGTGTTCAAATGGCCGTTCGGCCCCAATTGGGACGGCCTGTTCACCCAGTCGAATTTCGCCGTGGTCACCAAGATGGGCATCTGGCTGATGCCCGAACCCGAAGCCATGGCCGGTTTCACCATCAGCGTGCCCGCCAAGGGTGATCTGGCGCAGCTGGTCGATACCCTGCGGCCCCTGCGGCTGGATGACACCATCAACGCCACTTACACCATCGCCAATGCCTGGCGGCAGAGCACCGCCGGGATGCAGCGCGCCGAGCTGTGGCAGGGCGCGGGCGCCATTCCCGAGGAGGTGGTCGCGCGCCATCTGGCTTCGCGCGGGCGCGGCTGGTGGAACGTGATCTTCAATGTGTTCGATCATGTGCCCGGCGGGATCGACTTGCGGATTGCCAAGATCCGCCAGCACTTTGCGGCCCATATGCCGCAGGCCACCATCACCCACACAAGCTGGAAAAAGGGCGAGCCGCAGCAGCCCTGGATGCGGCAGGAGGTGAGCCTCGCCCCCTTCGCCATCGTTGACTGGCGCGGCTCACCGGGCGGGCACAGCGATTTCGGCCCGGTTGTGGCCGCAGTGGGCGAGCGGGTCACACAGGTCTATGACCTGATCGAGCGGCGCTTCATCGAACACGGCCTTGACCCGTGGGTGGGTATGTTCGGCATGGGCGGGCGGGCGCTGATCTTCGTGGCCGATATGCTCTACAAGCGCGACGACCCGGAAATGACCGCCGCCTGCCAGCGTCTGTTCCGCACACTGTGCCGCGAGGTCGCGGAGATGGGCGTGGGCCTATACCGCGCGCACATCACCTTCATGGACGATGCCGCAGCCATGCACACATGGGGCGCGGCGCAGGATACTTCCGGCGGCGGGGCGGGGGCCTTGCCCCGGCTCAACGACCGGGTGAAAGCGCTGCTCGATCCGGGCCATATCCTTGCCCCCGGAAAGCAGGGGATCGGGAGCCGGCGGCCATGAAGGGCCGCTTGATCGCAACGGTGGTGCGGGCGTTGTGCCTCACCGGGATCGGGTTCGGGGCCGGGGCAGGGGTCGTGGCCGCGCAGGATCGCGCCGCGCCTGCGCCCGTTTCTGCCGCGGCGCTGCCGCGCACCGGCGAACAGATATTCGCGGCCAAATGCGTGTTCTGCCACGATGCGACCGGCTGGGGCACCCGCTCGCTGGCGCGGCGCACGCCGCCCGGCCAGTCCGAATTGCTGAACCGGCAGGTTCTGCCGCCGGCGCTGGTAATCCACGCGGTGCGGCGCGGGATCGGTTCGATGCCGCAATTCACCCCGACCGAAATCAGCGACGAGGAACTGGCGATCCTCGCAGCCTGGCTCGACGCGCGTGGCCGCCCGGCTGCATCGGCACCCTGAGGCGCCCAGACCGGTGGCTCACGCGCTCAGCGCTGCTCCGGCGGTGTCCAGGGCGAGACAGTGTAATAGGGCGCTTGGTAGAAGGTTGCCACCACTGCCGAAATGCACCCGTCATTCACCTTGAACGCTTCCAGCAGGCCCCAGCTTTGCGGTTCCTGAAAGATCGAGGTGGCTTCGCGTCCGTCTGTCAGGAGGTAGGTGTCGAGCTGGCCCTTGTGGTCGATGAAGCCGCGCGCCAGCGCCACCTGCCGCTCTTCGTCCACCAGCACGATCTCGCGCCGCACACGGTTGTTGAAGGCATAGCGGCCGGATTGGAAATCGGCCTTTACCTGCGAAAACAGCAGGCCGTTTTCGCGCCTTGTGGTGCTGTCGAAGAAACACGTCCCGCGGATTTCCCCGTCGTTGAGCTGCAGGGTGTCGAAATAGCCGTGGGCGTGGGCGATCAGCTGATCGCGGGTGGATCGCGCGGCCACCGGCACGATCTGGTCGATGATCGGCTCGTGGACATAGTCTTCCACCTCCGCGATGGGGGTGGGCGGGCTGGACAGGTTGCGCCGCGTGGAAATGATGTGTTCCACCTCGGTAATCTGTCCGCCTTCCACCTTCAGCCGCACGGCAAGGAAACCGGGCACGCGCCGTTGCCGGATGGCGGTGAACACTGCCACCGTGCCCATGACCGGGTCCGACAGCACCAGCGCCGGGCCGACATCCTCGGTCACGGTATCCCAGGTGCCATCGGGGAACGGCATCTCGATATTGTTTTCGGTGTAGCGGACATTTGGCGCGAACGGCGCCAGCGAGGGGTCATGCGCGAGATAGGCCGCGCGGTATTGCGCCATGATCGCTTCGAGGCAGGTCTTGCTGCACGCCTCTGCCTGCGTCTGGGCAAGGCCCGGCTGCGCGCCGGGCATGGCGGACAGCAAAACGATCCCCGCCATGGCGGCAGCCAGCCGCTTATGTGTGAAGGCCATGCCGTGTCTCCTCTCTCGCAATCCATCCCTCCGGGTGGAATTACAGCACTTCGCAATAGTCGATGGTGACAGACTTCGGGCCTGCCGGACGGCCAATCCCGATGAAGAACAGGCCCAGCACCCAGCTGTGGCGGCTGCGGACATCGGCATCCACCCAGCTCGTCACCCGGAAGTAACCATCGGGCCGCTGGTAACCCATATTGTGCAGGTAGACCCATTCGCCCGCCTCGTCGCGCAACAGCACATAGCCGCGGTGGTCGATCACGCCGTCGCCGCGCTGCAGCGAATATTCGCCTGCCCCTGTGGGATAGACCGTGCCGGTGATCCGCCCGCTGACGCTGCCTCCGGCAATGCGGTGGTAGATGCGCCCGCCGCGCGGGGTCTGCATCTGCGCCTGTTCGTCATATTCCAGCGTGACCGAAAAGGCCGGCGCAAAGCCGACATCGGCCACCAGCGCCGGGTCGCGGTCGGTGGGAATTGCCAGATTAGCCATCACAGCACCTCGTAATAGGTAAAGACCGTGCGGTCCGGGTCCATGCGCCTGAGGCCATGGCCGATGAACAGCGTGTGGTTCATCCAGTCATGCGGGCTGTCGGCGGGTGCATCGAAAAAGGGCGAGGTCCGCATCCGCAGGGGCACCTCGCTGTCCGCCGGCGCGATGAAGTCCTGCGTTATCCGCTCCCCCTCGGCCAAAGGCGGCAGGCGGCGGTCGAGCGCGGTGGACGGGTCCCAGCCCACCCGGCGCATATAGCCGCGGTTGTTGATGTAGATCAGATGCCCGTCGCTGGCGCGGAACATATAATGCGCGTCAAGCGGGCCGCCGCCGCCGCCAAAATCCGCCCCGCCATAGGGCACCACTTCGCCTTGCAGGCGCGGGCCCCAGATGTCGCCGCCGATCGCAGGCACGAAAGCGCGCCGGTAAGGCGCTTCGATCGCCACGCGCTCCTTGAAGAATACGCTGACCGAAAAGGCCCAGCGATAGCGCACCCCGGCCATTTCGCGCACGGGCGGCAAGCCGGCCGCGCCATTGGCTGCGCCATTTGTCCCGCTGGCCTGTGGCTGTCCCATGGCTGCGGGTGCCGCCGCAGCAAAGCCTCCGGCTGCCGCGAGGCCCAGCAGCAGCTCGCGCCGGTCAAGTCCGTTCCCGCTCATGCCTGTCCTCCCCTTGCGGCGCCCACGGGCGCCAGTTCCTCCGCTTCGTACCAGTAGCCGTGCACCTGCGTTGCCGCGCGGAACGGCAGGAAGACCCGCGCCAGCTCTCCCTCGCCCAGCCGCTGCGCGTCCACGATCACCAGTTCGGTGCGCATTTCGGCAAGGTTGGATGCCGTGCCGATCAGGTAGCCGTCGCCTTCGCTGGTGCTGCCCCTGCGCGGCACAAAGGTGCATTCCTGCAAGGCGTGGGTATCGCCCGCAAAGAAGCGGTCCACCTGGCCGGTATGCATATCGAACCGGCCATAGCTGTTGGTGATGCGCCCGCGCGCATTGCCCGCCCGCGCCTCGTCGAACGGCCGGTCGGGATCGGCAAAGCTGGTGAAGCCATAGCGCGTGGGCAGCGAGTTGAAGCGGTGGTCCACTTTCGCCAGATCGCCCACCGGCATGGGGAACAGGATCTCCTCCTCCCACGCATCGCCGGGGCGGGAAAGGTCGAAGGTCAGCTTGCGGAAGAAGCAGACGGCCTTCGACGGATCCCATGGCGAGCCATCGACATTGGCGAAGAAGGGGAAGAAATTGCTTTCGTAGAACGGGGCCAGCAGCGTCACCTTGTCGCCTTCACTGGTGGCGTTGAGCACGTGCATCATGCACCGCTCCGGCCCGCGGAACCATCTGAGATCGGACCCGTCGCCATCGCGCCGCATGATCCCCACCATGCTGGGCAGCGTGCGGTCCCAGCCCCAGTGCACCTTGCCCTGCGCCAGCCGCTCCATGCTGGTGGTGTAGCCGCCGAAGGGGAAGATGATGTGATCCTGGCTGATGGCGAAATCGTGGATGATCGAAACATAGGGCACCTTCACCCTGATCTCGCGCGTGACAGTGCCGGCGCGGTCGATGAAATAGACGAACAGGTCATCGCTCGCCGGGCCGGTGGCTTCATAGCCGAAGGTGATCATCTCGCCGGTCAGGGGGTCGACCTTGGGGTGGGCGGAGAGCGTCTGCGAGAGGATGCGCCCGCCAAAATCGTCAAACCCGATCGTGTCCAGCGTCACCGGATCGAGTTGCAGCGGCAGCGCGTCTTCCTTCAGCGCATAGAGCTTGCCCGCATGGGCCATGGGCGCGGTGTTCGATACGGTGGAATTCATCGTCCGCACCGCTTCGTCATTGGTCAGCAGGTTGCGGTAATAGCCGAACTGCTGGCGGCCCGGGGCCAGGTTCGACAGGTAGCGCGGCGTCTGGATGAACCGCCCGCGATAGGACACGCGCCCCGACTTGAAACGAAAAGCGCTGACATAGCCATCGGAATGCAGCGCGGCATCGTCGGGGAACTTGGGGGGATAGAACCACTCGCCCCCCACCCGGACGAAGGTGCCGTCCATGTCCGCCGGGATCGTGCCTTCCACCTCGCAATCGGCCACTTCCCCCTCGAAGCGCTGCGGGGCGAAAAAGCCCTGTGCCGCCGGATTGTTGAAACGCTGAACCATCTTGTTTTCTCTCCCCCCTCCCGCACCGCTGGCGGGAAACCCCAGTCAGAAAAACGGATCGAAATTCCGCACGGTCTCCTCGTCCACCATCGCTGCTGCCCCTGCGGGCACGCGATAGCCGGCGGGCGGCTGCCACGCGGGCAGGCTGCCCGATGGATCGATCAGCGGCTGGTCGCCCAGGAACGCCACAACGGGCGCTGCGGCCGCAAATCCCACGGGCTGTGATGCCGGAACCGGCGGCAGGCCAAGCCCCGCGCGGGCCCATGCGCGTCCGCTGGCAAGAACCGGCAGGGCCACGGCAGCAAGGCCCGCCATCGCCAGGAGGCTGCGCCGCGAACACGGCAGGTTGCGGGCGCGGTGCATGGGCTGCTTCTCCCCCTCAGGCATCGAGCATATCCGCCATCGCCGCGCGCACAGCGGCGGACGGATCTCCCTCGATGCGGCATTGCTCGTCGAACACCATCACATTCTGGCTCGCAAGGTCGAACCGGCTCCACTCGGGCACATCGGCCAGCCCGCTGTCGGGCACGCCGGTATGCGCAAATCGCGCCCAGGCCGCGCTCATCCGGGCCGCCAGAAGCTCCGGCCCCGGCCCTTCGCCAAGGACAGCCGTCCCTGCGCGCGGGGTATTGAACAGCAGGTTGGCTTCCAGCGTATGCAGCGCGCCCAGCTTGCCGCCCAGCGCCGGGCTCTGGAAATCCAGCCGGTAGACGAAGCTATCGGCCCCGCCATGCGTGTCGGCGGCTGCGGCGCGGCGGCTGGCCTGCGCCATGACAGGCAGCATGATCGAATAGTCCGAATGGGCCTGGATCCACAGACGCGAAGGGCTCGCCTTGGGATAGGCCTGCCGATAGAGCGCCAGCAAGCCAGCCGCCCGCTCGCCAAACAGGCCCTGCATCCGCGTTTCCAGCCCGCTTTCGTCGAGCGTGAACCCGGCCGGGTCGGCGCCCATGAAAAAGCTCATTTCCTGCGCGTTCCAGCCCAGCACCATCGGGATGGCGCGGGTCTGCGGTGCGGGTTGGGGGGCGAAGGGATGCTGCACCAGCAGGTCGCCATCAACCACGGGAGCGAAGCACGGCAGGTCAATGAAGCGGCTGGCACGCATCTGCGCTGCCACGCTGTGATAGGCGGCCAGCAGCCGGGCGGCAGGCACTTGCTGCAAGGCCCTGACGTCGCCCTGTGGCAGATCGAGCGCGGCGAACAGCGCGTGGGTGGCACGGCGGGCCTGCTCCACTTCCATGAAGCGCAGGGCCGGTCCGCTCTGCGCGGCAGCCCGTTGCACCATTCCGGCTGCCGCAGGGCTTGCCATCAGGAAGGCCGCCTTCATGCCTCCGCCAGACGTGCCGAACACCGTGATCCGCTCCGGGTCACCGCCGAAAGCCGCGATGTTCTGCTTCAGCCAGCGCAGCGCGGCGATGATGTCGAGCATCCCGGCATTGCCCGAATGGGCAAAGTCCGCATCAAAGTCGCCCAGCCAGGTGAAGCCAAAGGCATTGAGCCGATGGTTGAGCGAGACCACCACCACCTCGCCGCTGGCCGCCAGCGCCGAACCATCGATCGTCGATCCGCTGCCGCCGTAGAAAAGGCCGCCATGCAGCCAGACCATCACCGGGCGGCGCACCTGATGGCCCAGAGCGGCAGTCCAGATGTTGAGGAACTGGCAGGCCTCGTCCTCGGGCAGCGGCGGAGGGGGTGGCGGTGCGCCTTCCGGCCGGGGAATTTGCGCCGTGATGACATAGGGCGGGCCCGGCGGCGGGCTGGCATTGGTTTGCGGCGCGCTTGCCCCGAATTGCCTTGCCGCGCGCACACCAGCCCAGCTTTCCGGCGGCTGGGGCGGCATGAATCTCTGCGCGCGGGCATAACGCACCCCGCGAAAGCTTGCCACTCCATCCGCGTCGAGAAGGCCGGCCAGCCTGCCTTGCGCGGTTTCGACTACCGGTTCGCCCATCTGCGCCCAACTCCTTCCCGGCATCGCGGCCAGGCTGGTGGCAGCCAGCACGCCGGCCATTGCCTGCCGCCGGTTCACGCTGGCGAGCTGTGCAAAGGATTGCGCCTGCCGGCTGCCCCGCGCGCAGGAATCCTTCGGTGATTGCCGCCGTGCCACCCTTGCCCTGATCCTTCCCGGCAGCGAGGCTAACACGTTCGGCGCGCGGATGACAATTCCCATCATCGGGATTTTTAGGGACAGTCTCGTGCAAGCTTGCCCAACAGGCTGAACGGACGCATAAGTCCGCCCGTCATGGCAACCGCAAAGTCACTCCACGCCGGGAAGGGCAAGGCGCCGCGCAGCGATGGTGACCCGCCCAAGCCCCAGCGTGGCAAGGGCCGGCCTGCCAATGGCGGTGTCGGGCGCGAAGTGATCATCGCCGCCACCCGCCGCCTGCTGGCCGAATTGCCGCCGTCGCAGATCACCATCTCGTCGGTAGCGCGGGAAGCCGCGGTCGATCCCGCGCTGGTCCGCTATTATTTCAAGGACCGCCCCAATCTGCTGCTGCAAGCGGCGCTGGCGATGATCGGCGAGGTGCGGGTGCGCGAGCAGTCTCCCGGCGATGTGGTGGATTTCATCCGCGAGAGGGTAGCGAGCAATTTCGAATTTTCGCGCTCGTCCCGATATCTGACCCGCCTGATGATCGACGAACTGGCGGCATCATCTTCCGCCGAGGTTCGCGAGACCTACCGCCAGGTTTCCGAGGACGTGGTGAAACGCTATGGCGAGGCGCTCAATGCGCCGAACAGCCCGCTGCGCCCGGGCGTCAATCCGTTCTTCTTCCATATCACGCTGGTGGCCATTTCCGATTTCTACTCGAAGGCCGGCCCGCTGCTGCGCATCCACCTGCCCCCCGGACAGAGCGAGGCGGACCAGGAGCGGGAGTATCGCCAATTCGTGATCGATCTGCTGATCGAAGGGCTGAAGGCCCGCGGCTGACGGTCTTGGGCCGCACCTCGGGGATGGAGGTGCGACAGATCGTTTGCATTCGAGTTTCGAAAAATCGCGCCGGCGGGCGAATTTTGCTTGTCGCAAAACGCCAAACCGCGCATTAATTCCCACATGGGGGATATACTGGTTCCGCGCCTGCCGGAACAGGGGGTTCTCCCGTGACAAATCGACATGGCGCCTCCGGCCGAAAAAAGAGCATCGGTGGGCCGGGGCAAGGGAGGGGAAAACCTATGAATTTGAGAGCAATCTGTCTGACGACCTCGGCGCTGGCGCTGGTCAGCCCGACATTCGCCTTTGCCCAGGAGGCTGAGGAACAGAGGGGAGACACCATCGTGGTGACGGCCCAGTTCCGCGAGCAGAACCTGCAGGACACCCCGCTGGCGATCACGGCGGTGAATGCCGAAATGCTGGAGGCGCGGAGCCAAACCAACATTTCGCAGGTCGCCAACCAGGCGCCTTCGGTCACGCTCAAGCCCAATGGCGCAGCCTTTGGCCCCTCGCTGATCGGCAATATCCGCGGCATCGGCCAGATTGACTTCAACCCGGCGCTGGAACCGGGCGTGGGCCTGTATGTCGATGATGTCTATTATGCCACGCTGACCGGCTCGGTCCTGGATCTGCTCGATCTGGAGCGTGTGGAAATCCTGCGCGGCCCGCAAGGCACGCTGGCTGGCCGCAACTCGATCGGCGGCGCGGTGAAGCTGTATTCGCAGCGCCCCCGCGGCGACAATAGCGGCTCGATTTCCGCCGCCTATGGCAGCCGCGACCGCGTGGACCTGCGCGCCAGCTTCGATGCGAATCTGGCCCAGGGCATCGACCTGCGTCTTGCCGGTGTGTCGAAAAAGCAGGGCGGCTATGTCGAACGGCTGGACTTCGGCTGCGTCTACCCCGCCGGGGGCGGTGCGCGCCTTCCGGCCAACGCCCCGCTGAACCCCGGTGCGGAGATCAACCCGGCGGTCGGCGGCATCCCGATCACCCTGGCTCCGGGCGCGGGCTGCGTCTTCAACCGTGAAGGCGATGTGGACTATATGGGCCTGCGCGGTCAGCTGCGCTTCCGACCCAGCGACAGGGTGGATATCAACATCATCGGCGATTACACGATCGATGATCGCTGGCAGACCGGCACGGTGCTGCTGGAAGGCCGTTATCCCAATGGCGTGCTGGCCAGCCCGATCTACCCGCTGCCGGCGAACCCGCCTTACAACACCGCCACGCCGCCGACGCGTGACATCAACCCGTTCGGCCCCGGCATTGCCTATGACACCCGCTTCATTTGCGGGCGCTATTGCAACTTCGGAACCTACACCAATCTGGCCGACGGAGCGCTGCCGACCGATTCGGCCAACGGGCGCATCAAGTTTGAAGGCTGGGGCCTGTCCGGCTCGATCGATGTGGAGCTGTCGGACAATCTGGCGCTCACCTCGATCACGGCCTACCGCGCCTACACGTCGGAATTCTCGAACGACAACGACGCGTCGCCCATGGCGCACTCGGTCGGGTCCGGCCCGCTGACTTTCCGCTTCTTCAGCCAGGAACTGCGCCTGAACGGTGCCTTTGGCGCCAACAACGAAGTCGAATGGACGCTGGGCGGCTATTACAGCGACCAGCGCTCGGTCTACACCTCGTTCCAGGGCCTGCGCAGCAGCGGCCTGAGGTTCTTCCAGTCCGACCCGGTGGACGCCGACAGCAAGGCCGTGTTCGCGCAAATCGGCTATACCCCGATCGACGACCTGACGATCAACGCCGGCATCCGCTACACCGAAGAATCGAAGACGTACAACTATGTGCGCCTCAGCCCCGAAGGCGGGCTGCTCGGCCCGCCGCTGGGTCCGCTCAACGGTCAGTCGGGCACGGCCAGTGCCGAGAAGTTCGATTACCGGATTGCCGCGCAATACCGCTGGTCTGACACATTCATGACCTATGCCCAGTATGCCACCGGCTTCAAGGGCGGCGGCATCAACCCGCGACCGTTCTTCCCGCAGCAGGTGCTGCCGTTCGGCCCGGAAACGCTGGAGAGCTGGGAAATCGGTTTCAAGAGCGATCTGTTCGACCGGATGCTGCGCTTCAACGTCGCCGCGTTCCTCGGCAATTATGACGATATCCAGCTCAGCCTCAACAATTGCACTGTGCAGGCCGGTGTCGGCTTCGGCGCACCTTGCGCCCTGCCGACCAATGCCGGTGATGCGCGGATCAAGGGCGTCGAGGTCGAAACGACGCTGCGCCCTGTCGATGGCCTGCTGATCGATGGCTCGCTCTCGTATATCGACTTCGACTACCGCAGCTTTGCCACCTTCGGGACAGCCACGGTGGGCGGTCCGGGCAACCTCAACGGCCCGCAGTTCGGCGACTATCCCGGCTTCACTCCGCGCTGGAAGTGGGCCGTGGGTGTCCAGTACGAGATCGACCTGGGCAATTCCGGCTCGATCACGCCGCGTTTCGACCTGGCCTATCAGGGCGATATGTATGCCAATGGCACCAACCGCTCGACCAACCTGATCCCGGCCTACGAGCTGGCGAACGCCCGGCTTACCTGGCGCAATGCCGAGGGAGATCTGGAGATCGCGGGCGAAGTGACCAACCTGTTCAACCAGTATTATTTCCTCACCAAGTTCGACCAGACGATCGCGGGCCAGGGTTATGTCACCGGCCAGCCGGGCCGTCCGCGCGAATGGGCGCTGAGCATGAAGAAGCGCTTCTGATCGCAAGGCCAATCGGGGGCGCCAGCGTTCCCGAACGGATCACCAGGTGCATGAGGGGGGCGGGGCAATCCCGCCCCCTTTTCCATACCGTGGCAACGGCGTGCGCCATTCGCGCGGGGGACGGCCAAATCGGCCATTCGAGGCCAAGGTGCCGCCAGCCGGACAGTGCCCTGCCGATGTAATCAGCGGCTGGCTGCTTCCAGCAGGTCGGCTGCCGCGTCCCGGTCCTTCTGGCGCGCCTTCTCGCTCAACCCGTCCCACGGCTGCAAGTCGGGATGCAGCTTCCGGCCATCGTCGCGCAGGCCATCACCGGCAGGCGCCCACCCGGCCAGGAGCCGCTCGGCGCACCAGCGGTTGTGTTCCATCCGGGCGAGCGCTTCGGCCAAGTCCTCACCATTCAGGCCGCTTGTCTCAGCATCCCACAGCTTGATGGCACGGTGATCGGCAGCCGCCCGGTTTGCCGCAACAAATGTTTCGGGCAGATCCTGCCAGCGCCCGCTTGCTGGCGCGGTTCCGCCGTCACCGAACCGCTTGACATACCGTTCGTGGATCCGGGCTGCCTCCCTGTCCTGCGGGCGGTCCACCAGACTTTGCAAGGTCAGTCCGGCGCCAGGAATGATGGGAGGCCGGAAGCGCAGGGAATCGCCCGCGAAAAGCGGGGCAATGGCGCTGGCGCCATGCAGAACCGGCTGAACCGGTGGCGGATCGGCATGAATCTGCCGCAGCCGGGCGGCCAAGGCAAAACCGGCGGCAACGGTGGCATCGGTAGTGACCGCATCCACCAGATGGCAGGTGATGCGCGCATCGGCCACGGCCTCAGCCGCGCCGACCACTTCGACCAGCGGCTGCTCCTCTTGCGTGAACACATCGCGCGCGCAGGCGGAAAGGTGGGACAAGGCCTCGGGCAGGGGCGCGACCCTGTCGGCCCAGATCACGCGCGGTGGCCCCAGGCGGATGGACCAGAACTGGCGCAGCGTCACTTCCGCAGCCCATCCCAATGCGGCGCTGTCGCCCCACAGGCAGATCGTAACCTGACGGTAGCCACGCTGTATCGCCAGTTCCGCAAGGCCCGCATCCGTCACCATCGCGCGCATGGCCGTGCAAGCCAGTGCATGGGGGCGCAGCCTTACGGCCTTGTCCAGCATCAGTTCGGGAATATGCAGCATGGCCCGGTGCAGGTCTGCCGATTGCACGGCAAGGTGAATCTCGCGGTTGCCGGTGGTTCCCCCGCCGCGCAGGTCGATGGCCCTGGCGATGTTGTCTGCATCCGATGGCATCCACACGGCCAGATTGCTGGCCCGGTCGAGCGATGCAGGGGGCTGGGCGCGGCAGATCACGCCGGCGCAGCCAAGGCGGACCAGGCGATCCTCCTCGTCCACCACGCTCGGATCCACCAGCACCACGACCTCGCCTGCCTCGGCGCTGGCCAGCGCCAGCGCGTCCGCACTGCCCCTGTCACCAAGCAATACGCCATGCCCGCGCGCCCCGTGTCGCAGCGCCATTTCGGCCAGGCCCACCAGCACCCGGCGGCGCACCAGCCAGATCACGCCGATCACCGGGACCAATGGTCCCACGACCCGGACAAGCGCCTCGGACCAGTGCAGCGTATCGGCGAGCAACAGGCTGTGTTGCGGCACAAGGTAGATGAATACCGCGTAGACATAGTCCAGCAGGTTCAACCCGGTAAGCGGAATGTCCGCCTGCTGGTGCCGCGCGGCAACGTTGATCATGGCAAGCGCGGCCGTCGCCAGCACCAGGGCGACGAGCAGCGCAAACCTCTGCCAGCGTCTTGGCGACCATGCCTGGCGCACACACCAGCGGGCAAAGCGGGCGCGGCGGTTAGGCGTTTCTGGCATAGGCGCCCCCCTCTGTCGTCAGCTTGCGCACGCTCTCCGCGATGGCCGCGGCACTTGCCGGGAGGCCTGCGGAGGCACGGGGCAAGTGGCTGGTTTCCGGATGCGGTGGCGCAGGATCGATGCGAATAACCGGCACGCCGCGCGCGAGCGCGTCGGCCACCACTTCACCCGTGCCGCCGGGGCCGCGGGGCGCTTGCCCATCCCACACGGCGATCAGAAGATCAGCTTCCCGCACCAAGGCGCGGCCAAGCGCCGCATAGCGGGCATCGGGATCATCGTGGTCATCGCCAGCGCGCCCGGCCGGCAGCCAGTCTTCGGGTGACGAGACAGCCGCGGCCTTGCCTGCCAGCTCGGCTATGGCGGCGGTGGCGGCACCAATCTGGGCCTGCGTCATGGCAGCTTCTGCCCCCGCATCGGCCTGGCGCTGGTGGAGGGCGGCCTGGGCAATGCGGGTGTAGTCGTTCAGGCCAAACGGCAGAATGGCATGAAGCTGCCAGTCATCGGCAAGAAGGGCAGCGCGTGCAGCAATCTGGTCTGCTCCGGGCGCAAGAGCGCTGATCACGCGCGGCTTGGCCGCCGGTTCTCTCGAAGCCGGGCAGCCGGCCTGCACGCGGGAGCGGATCTCATCCAGCAGGGCCGAGATACGGCTCACCAGCGGGGCATGAAGGCGGGGGGCAATTGTCCGGTGCCCGGTGATCGCAACCGAAAAAGCGGCGCTTGCGCCGGGGTGTGCCGGCAGCCGGGCGGGAGCCTGATCCTGTGCCAATGCGGTGCCCTCAGGCCTTCGGGCAAATGCCCGATTCGCCAGCGCTTATGTTGCCAGCGTCAATGCAGTGTGCATAGTCTGGCCGCGACGGAAGCGGGGGGATCATTGTGCCAGTACTGAAATGGACAGTGATGGTCTCGAGCACCTATCTCGACCTCCTCCCCTATCGAAAGGTGGTGATAGAGGAGATTGAAAGAGCGGGTATGCTCCACTGCGGGATGGAACAGGAACCTGCCCCGGACAAGGATGTCATCGCCGTTTCTTGGGACATGGTGGACAAATGCGACATCTTCATTTGCCTGATTGGGGCACGCTATGGCTTTCGGCCCGAATGCAAGGATCGCAATCCTGATGGTCTGTCGATCGTCGAACTCGAACATCGACGTGCAAAGGAGTTGGGCAAACCGCGCCATTATTTTCATCTGAACGGAGAGATGCGCTATTCTCCCGAGGCGCTCCAGTGCCTCACGGCGGAAGTGCGCGAAGGTCTGGACGGCCGGCTCGTCTCCTTCATGAAGGATGTCCACAACGCTGTCACGCCGGTGGCAAGCATCGAAGCCTTGGGCAGAAATGTCGGAATTACCTTGCGCACGGCGCGTGAAAAGCTGGAAGCGGCTGCCCGCGCGTCCAGCCTTGCACCATCGGCCATCGACGCTTTTGCCAGCGCCGGTCAACGCAAGGTTGCGACCGGGCTCGTTGCGCTGAATGCCCCCTATCCCATGAAGTCCAAACTGGTTGGGCGCAGGCGTGAACTGGCCCTGCTCGATGCGTTCGCGCAAGACGCCGATTACGGCCTGCTGCTGATCCAGGCGATCGGCGGCATGGGGAAAAGCCGGATGCTGTGGCACTGGGCAGACCGGCACGCCCCCAATCTGGGGTGCGAATGGGCAGGCATCTTCTGGTACAGCTTCGACGAGAAGGGCGCGACCTTGAAGAACCTGCTGGTCGAAGCACTTTCCGAGATAACCGGCACGAGCAAGGCTGATCTGGAAGAAAAGCCCTTGGTCGAACTGGGAAACCAGTTGTTCCGGAGTATCGACAAGGAGCCGTTTCTGCTCATTCTCGACGGGATGGAGCGGCTGCTTGGGCAGTATGACACTCTTGGCAGGGAAACACAGGCGGAAGGTGAGCACGCCGGTTCGCCTGACCGTTCGGGCAGACAGGGTGACGAATGCATCGACCCTGATGATGACGTCATTCTCCAGCGTCTTGCCCAATCCAGGAAGAGCAAGATTGTCGCGTCCTCCCGGATTTTCCCGCGCGCCCTGACCCAAGGGTTCACCAGGCGGAGCCAGGCACCGATCGCCCGCGTCAAGCGAGAGCCGTTGGATGGACTGGAACCAGAGGATGCGGCCCAATTGCTGCAAATCCTTGGAGTGCATGGCGATGTGAAGGCCATGGAGGAATACCTGGAGCACAACTTCCAGGGCTTTCCGCTCGCGATTCAGGTAATCCCCGGCCTGATCGAGGATTTTCTTGAAAATGAGTCCCGCGGTATCGGTGAGGAGCCAGACCTCGACTTTGACCAGTGGGTCAAACACAAGAGTGGCGGCCAGCGACCCGAACTTGTCTCCGGCGCCGTTTCCGAAAAGGTCGAGGCGTTGTTGCAGGTCGCCTTTGAGGCGCTTGAGGATGATGATGCCAGACTTCTGGCGGCCATGGCCCTTTGCAACAGCGGCTATCAGCCCGAAATTTTGCAGGCGCTCAATCCGCATCGCCCGGCTGACCTGCGCGAAAACCCGGCCTGGCCCGATTCAGCCGAAGGAAAACAGGCCGCCGCAAAATTGCGGCAGATGCTCGACCGGCTGAGCAAACGCGGCCTTGTGCAGCGCGAGCCGGAAACGGGAGCGCTGGGTATGCATCCGGCGATCCGGTCGGTGGTGTGCGAAGGATCGCGCTTTGCCGAATTCAAGCAGTGGGGCGCGCAGCGTGTAGCCACCGCCTTTGACCGCTATGCCAGCAATCCGCGCCAGGAACTTGCCAGCCGGGAAGATCTTGGGCGGGCGATTGATTGCGTCGTGGCCTATGCCCTGATCGGACGGTTGGATCGCGCCATCGAACTGTTTACGGGCGGCCTGTCCTATGCCCTGCACCGGTTGGGGGCGCTGGATGCCAGCACCAAATTGCTGCGGCTGTTCATGACCGACGATTTCAACAATTTCCGCGATGATTTTCCCGCCCCCATCCGCGCATTCCTTCACAACGAGGCCGCCATTCTGCTGCACCGCAGCGGAGACAGCGAGGCGGCGCTTGATCGCTATCGGCGGGCGATTGCGATCAGTGCAGAGCAAGGGAATGTCAGAGGCGCGGTGACAAATCTGCGCAATCTGACGGTCGATCTGATCGCAGCGCACAGCTTTCGTGAGGCACAGGCTGCGGCTTCGTTGGGCTTTCGGGTCGCTGCGGAAAGCGGGATCGACGAAAGCCTTGGCTGGGCCCTGGCGATCGAGGCCAACTTGCTCACCAGACGCGGAATGCTGGACGAGGCTGAAGCCAAGCTCAACAGCATACCGGCCATTGGCAAGGACTGGAGCTTCGCGGAACAATTTCGGGCCGAATTGCAATCGGAGCACATCCGATGGCGCATTGCCAGCACTACGCTTGATCTGCCCAGTGCCGAATCTGCGCTGGATGAGCTGCGAAAATCGGGCCAGACCGACTATATAAGCGATGGCCTCTGGATGGTCGGGGAATGGCTGCAGCGGCAGGGTGGCAGGCAAAGCCATGAATTGGCCGAGGCGTTGCTGTCCGAAGCGATCAAGCAGATGCGGCGGACCGGCCACACCGATGCACCCGCAGCAGAAGCGCAGCGGGCTATCTCGCTCATCGCCCTGGGGCGGGCAGACCATGCCCGGCATATTGCCGGGGCAGTCGAAGCGCGAGCTGCAAAACATCCTCTGATCCTTGCGCGGCTGTATTTTGATTTGGACGATCCGGCAAAGGCGCGCGACTTTGCTCTGGCCGGCTACCGCAAAGCCTGGGCCGAAGGGCCGCCCTATTGCCATGCCCGGCAGCTGGCCGATTGCCGCGACCTGCTGGCCCGGCTGGGCGAACCTGAACCAAAGCTTCCCGGCTATGACCAATCGGACGACGTGCCTCCACCCTATGCCGACGAGGTGGAAGGCCTTATTGGCCGGCTGAAGGAGGATCGCGCCAAGCGAGAAGACTTCCTCGCCACGGTTGGCTCCAGTCTCGCCAAGTCAGGAGCAACAGGCTGGCATATGCCGCCCCTGCTGCCGCAGGCATGGCAAGACGAAACAGGCGACACTGCAGGCAACCTTCTGGCCCGGATATTTGGCTGGAAGGAACCCTTCGATGTTCAGTCAGACTTTCCCAGGAAGCGCCAAGTCGACCGTGTTCGCGCCGCAAGGCTTGCCTGCTATTCGGATGCCACGCTGGTGGAACTGCAGGGTTATGCTGACGATGGCCGTCCCGGCCTTGCTTCGTTCATCCTTCACGACAGGGGAATTGTCGTTCTTGACGGAACGTCCCCGCCGATCCACGATTTCAATGCTGCCTCGCCGCCGGACTTCTCCACCGACACCGCACGGCAGGATTACATCCAACTGTTCATGAACCACGTGTGCGGAACCGAAGGCCGCTTCCAGTTGGTGGGTGACCGCCAGACGCTGGCCCGGCGGCTGCGCGACAGCGCCCAGATCGAGGAGCTGGCGGACAGGCTGCAGCCTCTCACCCAGATCGGCGAGGAGCGGGACGATGTCGGCGCACACTACCGCTATGTTGCCACGGTGCTCTATTCCAACGCCTTGTTCCGCGCCGAATTGCGGCTGTCAGCGTCGGGCATGATCGAGATGGTCGATGACGAACCGCTTGCTGGCGATCTGGACGTCCGGCTCGAAGGCAGGGATGGCGTGCTGGTGGTTGAAAGCAAGCCGGGCAGCGATCAGGACGCCTGATCCTTCCAGACCTTGGCGTGCAAGGGATCGGGCAGGGCTGCACGCTCCTCGCTTTCGCGGCGGCGGCGTTGGTTCTCCTCCTCCAGGCGCCGCAGTTCCTCGATGAAGGAATTGCCCGCAGGTGGCGCCTCCCCAGGCACATCCGCAGCCGGAACGGGGGGCGTGGGTGGAGGCGGGGGCAGCAGGGTGACCCTGGGTTCCGGCTCGGGCATGATCGGCTGGTCCGGATCGTGATATGGATTGGCATCGAAGAGGCCGGCAAAGGGCGGGTCGGTCAGATAATCCGGCTTCCTCGCCCTCATGGCCCGATCCCCGGCGATCTGGAGCAGCATCTCGCTGTTATCAAGGTCAAGGACGGCCTGGGCATCGCCGAAACCGGTGAGCTGGGCCATCGCCCCTGCCGCCATCAGGTTGAGCGCGCCAAAGCACTGCACAACGCGGCAATTGTTGACCATCGTTTCCCAGTCATTGGGATAGAGGCGCCGCAACTGGCTGACATCCTGCCACAGGCTCCAGCATTGCAGGCCATATCCGCGCAGCAGCGTGACCGCCTGGCGCAATTGCGGCAAGGTGCCCAACTGGGCCGCTTCGTCGAGGATGAAAAGGGTGGAGCGTGCCGGTTTGCCGCGCCGCCGGGTGATCAGCGAGATCAGCGCCATTACCCAAAGCCGCAACAGGCGGCCGTGGCTTTCCATCATATGCGGCGGCAGAACAATGTAGATCGACAGCGGATCACCGCGCGTAACCGCATCAAGATCGAAGGTGCTGGTTTCGATCGCCCTTTCAATCAGCGGGCCGCGCAGGAAATCCACGCCATCCTGTGTCATCGACAGAATGGAGCCGAGCCCTTCGGTCGCGCTGGATTGAAGGACCGAGGCCGCCAGCCGTGCTTCGGGATGCGGGCTGGCAAGCATTTCGTTGGTGGCTTGGCGAAATTGCGGCTCCAGCCGCTGTTCGGCCATGACATCGGCCAGGAAACCGCGCGCCTTGGCAAAGCTGCGTTCCCCTGTGCCGGGACGGCTTGCCAGATGCAGAAAAATGCCGGTGAGCAGGTGCTGGGCACGCTGGTACCAATACTGGTTTTCCGGATCCGCCTTCCCGTCGATCATCGCGTCCGCGAACATGGTTGCCAGATCCACCGCGCCTGCACTGTGCGCATCGATCAGGTCGAGCGGATTGAAACCGCCTGCCGGTTCACCGGTGATGCCCATCGGATCGAGCACGACCACCTGCTGGCCCATGTCCCGCCGCCGCCGGGCGGTGACCGCCACGTTTTCGCCTTTGGGGTCGATCACGATCACCGGCCCTTCATGGCGCAGCAGCGCCGGGATGATGCAGCCGCGCCCCTTGCCGGTGCCGGTGGGGGCAATGGTGATTATGTGACCCTCGCTCTCCAGCAGGATCGGGTCAAGCCAGCCCTTGTCGGGGGTGAGTTGCGGATTGCCAAAGCTGAAGCCTACAGGCTGGCGGCGATGTTCCTGCTCCAGCGACCAGCCGACCAGCAGGCCCGGTTCGGGCAGGTCTTCCGGCAACCGCATGGCAACCGGGCGATCGACCGGCAGGCCGGTAGTGTGGGCTGCAGGGGCGTTGGGAAAGGGCATCATGCGGCATCCTCCTGCCTGGCGGGGTCAGCTTCTGGTTCGGGCGGGACATTGTCGAGTTCGGTCGGATCGGGGGCGGCGATCTGCAGCACCCCGTTGCGCCAGATGGGCACTGCACCGGGGATCACCCCGAACAGCGGCGCGTCGTCGATCATTTCGACCAGCACGGCCGCGTTGACCCGAAAACGGGCGGCAAAGAAGCGCGAGGCATAGGCGATCGTGGCGTCCGCATTCCAGCCTTGCCCGTCTGGGGTAATTGCCAGCGGCCGGGCGATCTGCGCTGCGGCATGGGCGGCATGGGGATTGCTTGCGCTGCGTAGAATGGGAAAGCCTGGCCGCATCGGGTAGAATGCCCCTTCGGTTCCGTTGACCGAGGCGCAGAAGAGGCGGAACAACTGCTCTGCCTGTGCCGCCGTGTCGAGCCGCAGCGCACCTTCGGCATTGAGATCATGGAACGGCGTGGAGGCACCTTCCAGAGGCAGGAAGCGGTTGGGTAGCCAGATAAAGGCACCCGTTGCACGCCAGTTTTCGAGCTGGCCCGCGAGGTCGTATTCCACCAGAATGCCCGCGCGCACACAGGCCAGCGGCAAGACCCTCACGGCCAGCACGCGCCCTTCGGCCAACCCCCAGCGATCGCTCAGCCGCGCCCCGGCATAGCGGGTCATCAGTTGCAGGGCATCCTGCCCGCGCAAGGTTCGCCACCTGCCCGGGACCAATGGCAGGAAGGGCCAGTCATGCGGGCGCAGGGCAGCCGGCAGCAACCGGCGCCAGCCGCGTCCCGAGGCGGGCAGTGACTGGCTTTGTATTGATGCATCCGTCACGACTGCCCCCCGCTTGGCGCGGTATGCTAGTTTATTCGTGGTGGAGAGTCTTGGGCCAAATCAGGCACCAGGTCGCGCGCCAGGTCACGCGTATATGTTTGCGCGCTTCGCCGCACCGGCGGTTTGCCCGCATCAGGGCTTGTTGAAGGTCGCCCACTTGTCCGGTTCGGGCAGGTTTTCGCGGATATCGTCTGCCGGGTTGGGATCGATCCCCGCGCCCTGTCGGTGCAGATGCGCCTTGGCGATCATGTTCGCGGTGATCGGCGCGGCGATGAACAGGAACAGCGTGATCAGCAGTTCATGCGCTGAAAAATGCCCTACGAACACGGGAAAGTAGATCATCGAGGCGATCAGGATCCCGCCCACGCCCAGCGTGGTTGCCTTGGTCGGGCCGTGCAGCCGCGTCATCAGCGAGGGCAGGCGCACCAGCCCCCACGATCCGACCAGCGCGAAAACGCCGCTCATCACGATCATGAGCGAGATGACGATTTCGGCAAGCAGTTCCATCCCCGGTTACTCCACAATATCGCCGCGCAGCAGGAACTTGGCATAGGCCACCGTGCCGACAAACCCCACCATCGCCAAGAGCAGCGCGGCTTCGAAATAGAACGCGGTCCCCTCGTAGATGCCGAACAGCACGATCAGCGCGATGGCGTTGATGACCATGGTGTCCAGCGCCAGGATACGGTCGCCGCGCGTGGGGCCGGCGAACAGGCGCCACACGGTGAGCAGGATGGCCAGCGAGATCATGGCAAAGCCGGCGAAGATGGCGATGGCGATCATGCGAAAATCCTCATCAGGCGCGCTTCGTAACGCGATTTGATCCGCGCGACTTCCTCCTCGCGGTTTTCCACGTCCAGCGCGTGGACCAGCAGCATCCGCCCGTCGGTGGACACATCGGACGACACCGTGCCGGGCGTCAGGCTGATCGTGCCCGCCAGCACGGTGATCGCCTCGGGTTGCCGGACATCGAGCGGGATCACCAGCCAGCACGAGCGCAGATCCCGGTTGCGCCGGAACAGGATCAGCCAGGCGACATGGAAATTGGCGACGAAAATGTCCCAGATCACCACCAGAACATAATCCACCATGGCCCAGCTCCATTTGAGGCGCGGCTTGCCGCTCCAGTAGGGGGAGGTGAACAGCGGCACCAGCACGCCCACCGCGCAGGCCATCACGATGGTGCCGGGCGAAATGGTGTTCGCCAGCAGCACCCAGACAATTGCCAGCATGGCGCTGAGGCCGGGATGCGGGAAAAGCCGTGCGATCATGGGCGGTCACTCCCCTGGGGCAGTTCCGGTTGCAGCACGGCGCCGATATAGGCTTCGCGGGCGAAAAGCTGCTGGGCGGTCGCTTCGGCAAAGCGGGTGGCAGGGCCGGCAAGGGCGGCCAGCGCCACCAGCACAGCGAAGATGCCCCATGCGGGAAGCGTGGCGGCCTTGCCTGCGGTGGGGTTGCTCTGCGGCTCCCCCGCGCTCTTCCAGAACAATGCGCTGCCTGCGCGGGCAAAGCCGATCATCGCGAGGAAGGTGGTGCCAAGGATGGCCGACCAGATCCACGGCGCGGCGTCTGCCTCAGCCGTGGCGGAAAGGATCATCAGCTTGCCAATAAAGCCCGCCAGCGGCGGCAGGCCGACCAGCGCAACCGCCGTCAGCAGGAACAGCAGCGATATCTGCCCCATGCCCGCAAAGCGCGCGCCTGCCTCCAGCCGGTCATCCAGCGGCCCGCGCGCCCGCGCGACACAGTCCGCCACCAGAAACAGCATCGCGCTGGCAAAGGTGGAATGGGGCAGATAGTAGATCGCCGCCGCGACCGAAGCGGGCGTGAAAAGCGCCATGGAGGCCAGCAGCGTCCCGGTCGAACCGATCACCGCAAAGGCCGCGAGACCGCGCAGCCGCCGTGCCGCAACCAGCCCGACAAAGCCGATCGTCAGGCTGACAAGCGCGGCAGGCAGCATCCAGCCAGCCGGTGCCCACGCTGCTGCGCCCGCATCCTCTCCGAACATCAGCGTGGTCGTGCGCAGGATCGAATAGACGCCCACCTTGGTCAGGATAGCGAACAGTGCAGCGACCGGGGCCGAGGTGTTGGCATAGGCGCGCGGCAGCCACAGATGCAGCGGCAGCAGCGCGGCCTTGAGCGCGAAGACCGCGATAAGCACCTGCGCGCCGGTGCGCAGCAGCGCCTGATCCTGCGCCGGGGCATTGGCGATGCGCACTGCCATATCGGCCATATTGAGCGTGCCGGTGACGCCATAAAGAAGGCCCACCGCCACCAGAAACACGGTCGATCCCACCAGATTGACGACGACATACTGCACGCCCGCCTGCAACCGTTCCGACCCCTGTCCGTGCAGCATCAGGCCGTAGGATGCGATCAGCAGGATTTCGAAGAACACGAACAGGTTGAACAGGTCGCCCGTCAGGAACGCGCCGCTCAGGCCCAGCAACTGGAACTGGAACAGCGGGTGGAAATGCCAGCCGCGCCGGTCGAGATCAGTCAGCACGGCGTGCAGCATGACCGCTGCGGCAAGGATATTGGTGACCAGCACCATCAGCGCCGACAAGCGCTCGAGCACCAATACGATACCGAAGGGGGCCACCCAATCGCCCAGCGCATAGGTGCGGATCGTGCCGTCGGCGGCAAGGGCGAACAGGGCGACCGCGATGCCAAGCTGCACCAGCATCGCGCCCAGCGACACATAGCGGCCCAGCCGCGTCAGGCGCGGGGTGCGCAGCAGCAGAAACGCGCCGATGACCGCCGGCAGCAGGATGGGAGCAAGGATCAGGTTCATCACACCTCGTCCCCGGCATCGGGGTGCTGTCCCCCGTCATCGGGCAGCCCATCGACATGATCGGTGCCGGTTTCGAGATAGGCGCGCAGGGCGAGCACAACGACCAGCGCCGTCATCCCGAACGCGATGACGATGGCGGTCAGCACCAGTGCCTGCGGCAAGGGATCGGTATAGGTGGCCGCATCGGCAGACCAGATCGGCGGCTGATCGATCACCAGCCGTCCCATCGAAAACAGGAAGGCGTTGATCGCATAGGACAGCATGGCAAGGCCCAGCACGACCGAGAATGTCCGGCCGCGCAGCGCAAGGTAAATGCCCGCAGCCGTCATCACGCCAATCGCGCTGGCGACCAGAAATTCGACGCTCATGGCTGTGCCTCCGGTTCGCGCGTGGGATCAATGTCCATGGCTTCCTTCGTCGTCTCCAGCTTCTCGGCGCGCTGGGCGATATTGGACAGCTGCCCCAGCGCCAGCAGCACCGCGCCCACCACCGTCAGCGCCACGCCGATGTCGAACAGCAGCGCGGTTGCCAGTTCGACTTCGCCCACCACGGGGAAGTGGAAATAGTCGAACGCACTGGTCAGGAACGGCCCGCCAAAGGCCAGCGAGCCAAGGCCCGTGGCCGCCGCAATCAGAACGCCGAAGGCAATCAGCGCGTGGCGTTCGGTGCGGCGGCGTTCCTCCGCCCATTCAAAGCCCGACGCCATGAACTGGATCAGCATGGCAATGGCAAACACCAGCCCGGCGATGAAGCCGCCGCCGGGCAAATTGTGCCCGCGCAGGAAGATATGCAGCGCCACCACAATGGCGATCGGCAGGATCAGGCGGCTGGCCACCACCAGCATCATCGGGTGCCGTTCGGGCGAGCGGACGATGTCGGGTATCCAGGCGAGCAGGCGTGCGCCCGATGCGCCGCGCGTGGCGGTTTGGAGCAGCGCGTAAATCCCCAGCGCCGCGATCCCCAGCACGATGATCTCGCCAAAGGTGTCGAACCCGCGAAAATCCACCAGCGTCACATTGACGACATTGGTGCCGCCGCCGCCGGGCTTTGATTGCGCCCAGTGGAAAGCCGAAATCGGGTCATTCGGCGCGCGGGTCATCACGGCATAGGCCAGCCAGCCCACCCCGCCGCCCGCGCCGATCGCCAGCAACCCGTCGCGCACCCGGCGCACGCTGGTGCCGGTGGGCACGGGCATCTTGGGCAGCAGGTTGAGCGCAAGCAGCAGCAGCAGGATGGTCACCACCTCGACCGAAATCTGCGTCAGTGCCAGATCGGGCGCCGAGAGATAGACAAAGCCCAGCGATACGATCAGCCCCACCACGCTGATATAGATCAGCGCCAGGAAGCGCTTGCGTTCCGATACGACCACCGCCACCACCCCGGCAATCAGCGCCAGCCAGGCGATCACTGTCACGGGCGAGGCGGGCAGTGTGTCGCGCGTGCCGGCTGCGTGGCTGCCCCCGCTCATCCCCTCGATCCCCAGCGCCAGCGTGGCGAGGAAGAAGACGAACAGCGTGCGTTGCAGCGAGCCGTTATTGATACCATCGCTGATCCAGCGGCAGAACTGCACCAGCGCGGCAATGAAGCGTTCGAACATATCCTTTGCCACGGGCACGGGAAGGCGCTGCCAGATGCGTTCCGCAAGGCCAAAGCGCCACAGCACCAGCGCGCCGCCCGCCACGGCCAGCACGCTCATCAACAGGGCGGCGTTGAAGCCGTGCCACAGCGCCAGCTTGTAGGCGGGCGGCTCTGCCCCGATCACTGCGCCTGAAACCGCCTGCACCAGCGGCCCCGCCAGCGTCTGCGGGAACAGGCCGATCAGGACAACCAGCGCCACCAGCAAGGCAGGCGGCCCCCACAGGCCCACGCCCGGATCGTGCGGGGATTTGGGATAATCGGTGCGGCGCGGGCCAAAATAGACATGGACGATATAGCGGAACGAATAGGCGGCAGAAAGCAGCGCCGCCAGCGTGACCAGCACCGGCACCAGCCACGCGCTGCCCGCCCACCCGGTTTGCGCCGCCTGCTCCAGCATCATCTCTTTCGACAGGAAGCCGTTCAGCGGCGGGATTCCCGCCATTGACAGCGCCGCGACAATGCCCAGCGTGGCGGCAATCGGCATCAGATGCAGCAGCCCGCCCAGCCGCCGTGTGTCGCGCGTGCCCACCTCGTGATCGACGATCCCTGCATTCATGAACAAGGCCGCCTTGAACGTGGCGTGGTTGAGGATGTGGAACACCGCCACCATCGCGGCCATCGGCGTGCCAAAGCCCAGCAGCATGGTCAGCAGCCCCAGATGGCTGACCGTGGAATAGGCAAGCAGCGCTTTCAGATCGGTCTTGAACAGCGCGATGCCTGCGCCCACCAGCATGGTGACAAGGCCGGTGGTGGCGACAAGGTAGAACCACAATTCGGTGCCCGCCAGAACGGGCCACAGCCGCGCCAGCAGGAACACACCGGCCTTCACCATGGTGGCGCTGTGCAGATAGGCGCTGACAGGGGTGGGCGCGGCCATGGCCTGCGGCAACCAGAAGTGGAACGGGAACTGCGCCGATTTGGTGAAACAGCCGATCAGGATCAGCAGCAGCGCCACCGGATACAGCGGCGATGCCTGAATAACTTCGCCCGATGCCAGAATTTCGGTCAGTTCAAACGAACCGGCAATATTGCCCAGCACCAGCATGCCCGCAATCAGCGCAAGACCGCCGCCGCCGGTAACCGCCAGCGCCATGCGCGCGCCCTGCCGTCCTTCGGGCAGGTGCCGCCAGAAGCCGATCAGCAGGAAGGAGGACAGGCTGGTCAATTCCCAGAACACCAGCAGCAGCAGGATATTGTCCGACATCACGATGCCCAGCATCGCGCCCTGAAACAGCATCAGGAAGCTGAGGAACCGCGCCGAAGAATCGGCCGCCGCGAGATAGAAGGCGGCATAGATGATGATTAGCAGCCCGATGCCCAGGATCAGCCCGGCAAACATCAGCCCCAGCGGATCGAGGAAATAGCTGACATTCAGCCCGATGGCGGGAACCCATTCAAACCGGGCCGAAATCTCCTGTCCGGCCAGCACGGCGGGCGCCTTTGCCAGCACCAGCAGCAGCGCGGCGAGGCTGAAGCTGCCGGCAATGGCGGCGTGCGCCGCGCGCGGCGCGCGCGCGGCCAGCGCAACCGCCAGCGATCCCAGAAACGGGAGCAGCGAAATCAGGATCAGGTCCAAAGGTCAGCTCCCCCAGGCAGGCCGCGGCGCTGCAACCGGACACAATCGCGCCTATGCCATGCTCGTCCAGCCGATGGTGAACGCGCCATTTTGACAGAAGGTTCCCGGATTTCGAATCCGCGCTCTTGCGAGGCTGCATATGGGTAACAGGGTCGGGGCGACATGGTGTCCTGGCTCTGTTTCGGAGTGTTCGGGCGTTGGTTCTGCCTGAATGATTGGGGCATTGGTGTCAAAGGGAATACGCCCGCTTTAGGCTTCCCGGCCTAGGCTGGAAAGCGGCAGGAGGCGCGGCCTTCTGGCGAGATGCGCCCTTGGACGGGGTTGCCAGAAAATGCTTCGTGCTGCATCGCAGCAACACAGGCCTCGGCCACTCAGCCCTTGAAACCATCTATGTGGAAATGTGCCCCAGCCATGAGCCGAAAGTTGCGCCAGCCTGTTCCCCTCCTGACTTTCGCAGGTGGCGCAGCCCTGATGTCGCTGCCTGCTGCGGCGCAAGGTGTTGATGCCAATGCCATTGCCGATGCGAGCGATGCCTTTGGTCAATCAGTGGGCAATGAACGGATCGGCATCTATTCCGCCTTCGAAGTGCGCGGCTTTTCCCCTGTTGATGCGGGCAATACGCGAATCGAGGGGCTGTATTTCGCGCCTATCGAAACACCGCCCGGCCGCCTGATATTGGGCAACCGGGTGCGCGTGGGGCTGACCGCACAGGGCTATCCCTTCCCCGCGCCGACCGGGATTGTCGATTACGATCTGACCGCCGCCGAACCGGGCGAACTGGTCACCCTGTCGCTGGAGCGAGCGCAATACGGATCGCTGGTGGGCAATCTGGATGCGCGCGTGGCGCTGGCCGATGATGTCACCGGCTATGCGGGCGGGGCGATCCGGCGGCAGAACCGGCACGAAGGCGGCACGTTCAAATCGCATATCCTGACAGGCGGCCTCACCTGGCGGCCCTATGAGGGCGCGGCGCTGACCGGCTTCTGGGGTTACACCCGCCTGTATGACGACGAGGCCGCGCCGACCGTGTTCCTGGGCGGCGATTACCTGCCCCCGCGCATCACCCGTCGCCAAACGATCGGGCAGGAATGGTCAAAGCGCGACAGCAACCAGTCCGTGGGCGGGCTGGTGGCGCGGCTGCCGCAGGGGAACTGGCTGTTCGAGGCGGGCCTGTTCCGGGCGGAGCGGCAGGTGGATTTCAACTTCACCGACATCTTCACCGCCACCCGGCCCGATGGCACCACGCCCGACCGGGTGATGGTGATAGATGCCGACAATCACGACCGGCTGAGTTCGGGCGAATTGCGTGCCGCGCGCGTATTCGGCACGGCCAGCCTTGCCCACCGCCTGACCGTCAGCCTGCGCGGCAAGCGCGGCAACCGCGTGTTCGGCGGGGCGCAGCGCGTGTCGCTGGGGGAAAGCACGCTGCAATTTCAGGATCTGAAACCGCAGCCGGTGTTTGCCTTTGGCCCTGACGATGCCGATCGCAGCGCGCAGACAACCTTCGGCGTCGGTTATTCGGTGACGCGCCCCGGCCTGTTCGCGGTGGATATGGCACTGTCCGCCTCGCGTTACAGCAAGACGATTGATCTCGCATCAGCTTCGGCCCCTGCCACCACGCAGGACGAGCCGGTGACCGGCAGCCTGACCGCGAATGTCACGCCGCTTGAAGGTCTGACCCTTTACGGCGGATATGTGCGCGGCTTCGAGGAGATTCCCGCCGCGCCCGCCAATGCCAGCAATCGTGGTGAAGCACCACCCGCGATCCGCACCAACCAGGCTGATTTCGGCCTGCGTTATGCCGTGCTGCCGGGCATGACGCTGGTGGCGGGGGTGTTCACCATCACCAAGCCCTATTTCAATGTCGATGATGCGCTGCTGTACCGCGAATTGGGTTCGCTCAGGAACCGGGGGGCGGAGTTCTCGCTGTCGGGCCATCCGCTGCCCGGCCTTTCGGTGGTGGCAGGCACGGTGCTGCTCGATGCCTCGGTCAGCGGAGAGCTGGTGGAGGACGGCACGATCGGCCCGCGCCCGATCGGCAGCATCAGACGACGCAGCAGCGTCAATTTCGACTGGCGGCCCGATGGCGGCGCAAGCGCGCTGTCGTTCGATCTGAGCGTGGAAAGCCTGTCGGGGCGGATCGCCAATGCCCGCAACACGCTGGCCGTGCCGCCATCGGCCACGGTCGATGTCGGGATGCGCTACCGTTTTGCGCTGGCCCATTCGCGCGCGCTCTTGCGCGTGCAGGTGGCCAATCTGTTCGACAATTACAGCTGGCGCGTGTCGGGCAATGGGTCGCTGCTCTACACCCACAACCGCCGCGTTCTGGCCGAATTGCGGCTGGACCTGTAGCCGCGCTCCCTGCGCGCTGTTGCTTTTGATAACCATTCGCAACAAATCGCTTGCAATGCGAAACGAGCCCTGCTTTTGAAAGCGCCAAGGGCGACTCCGGCTGGCCGGTTGGCGGCATGGCGGGCAGGCCCTGCGAGGAGGAATAGCAATGGCGCGTTTCGGGATGATGGGGGTGGTGCTGGCGGGCCTTGCCACGCTGGCGGGGTGTTCGGGCACGGGTGATCAGGCAGCGCAGGAAGGCGGGGTGCTGAACCTTTATACCGCGCGCCATTACGACAGCGATCAGGCGCTGTATGACCGGTTCAAGCAGGAGACCGGCATTACCGTCAATGTGATCGAGGGCAGCCCGGATGAACTGGTGGCCCGTATGACCAGCGAAGGCGCCAACAGCCCGGCCGACCTGTTCGTGGCCGCCGATGCCGGCGCGCTGTGGCGCGCGCAGCAGGCCGGGCTTTTCCAGCCGGTGACGTCCGAAACGCTGAACAGCCGCATCCCCGCCAATCTGCGCGAGCCCAGCGGCCTGTGGTACGGATTCGTGCGCCGCGCTCGCGTGGTCGCCTATGATCCGGCCAAGGTGCAGCCGGACGAGATCGACGATTACGCCGACCTTGCCAGCCCGCGTTTCCGCGGCAAGCTGTGCGTGCGTTCGTCCGACAGCGTTTATAACCTCTCGCTGGTGGGTGCGCTGATCGAAGCCTGGGGCGAAGAGCGCGCGGGCGAATGGGTGCGCGGCGTTGTTGCCAACATGGCTCGCCCGCCCGAAGGCGGCGACCGCGACCAGATCCGCGCGGTGGCGGCCGGCGTGTGTGAAGTGGCGCTGACCAACAGCTACTACTACATCCGCATGGCAAACAGCGATGACGCGGCCGACCGCGAAGTAACGCAGAAGGTCTCGCTCGGTTTCCCCAGCCTCAATGGCGAGGGCGCCCATGTGAACATTTCGGGCGGCGGCGTAGCAGCAAACGCGCCCAACCGCGACAACGCGATCCGTTTCCTCGAATTCCTGGCATCGCCGGAATCGCAGACGTATATCGCGGCGAACAACAACGAGTTCCCGGCATCGCCCGATGTGCCTGCTCCTGCGCCGGTTGATGCCTATGCGAACTTCACCGCCAATCCGATGTCGGTGGCAGCCTTTGCGGCACGCCAACCGCAGGCGCAATCGCTGATGAGCGCAGGCGGCTGGCGCTGATCGCTTCACCTTCTCTTGTTCCTACACAAGGCCTGAGGCTGCCATCCCCGCTGGCGGGGATGGCAGCCCTTGCCGCGTTCATCGTCCTGTTGCCGCTGGCAGGCGTTGTGCTGGCCGCATTGGGCGGCAGCGGCACGGCGGATATCGCAGCGCGTGATCTGACGCGCTACGCGCTGACATCGGCCTGGCTGGCGCTGCTGGTGGGATGCGCCACGGCAGTGATCGGCACGCTGGCCGCGTGGCTGGTGGCGATGCACGCCTTTCCGGGCCGGAGCTTCTTCGCCTGGGCGCTGGCGCTGCCGCTGGCCGTGCCCGCCTTTGCCATGGCCTATTCCTATGCCGACCTGCTCGACGTGGCGGGGCCGCTGCGGATCTATATGCGGGCGGAACTGGGCTTCGATATGCCCTTTTCCACCATCCGCAGCATTAGCGGGGCAGCGTTCATCCTGACGCTGGCGTTTTATCCTTACGTCTTTCTCGCCATGCGCGCGGCGTTTCTGAACCAGTCTGCCGCCGCGCTGGAAGCCGCCGCCATGCTGGGCTGCAATGGCTGGCAGGCGCTGCGGCGCGTGGCCTTGCCGATGGCGCGGCCGGCATTGGCGGCAGGTGTGGCGCTGGCGATGATGGAGGTGCTGGCGGATTTCGGCGCGGTGCGCTTCCTTTCGGTGCAGACTCTCACCACGGGTATCGTGCGCGCCTGGACGGTCTATGGCTCCACTGTCAGCGCGGCGCGCTTTGCCCTGCCGCTGCTGGCGGCGGCGGCGCTGCTGCTGTGGCTGGAGCGTTCGGCGCGCAAGGGGCGCAGCCATGATGGAGCCCGCGCGCGCTGGCGCGCGATCGAACGGCAGAGACTCCCCGGCTGGCGCGGCTGGAGCGCCAGCCTGTTCTGCGGCCTGTTGCTGACGGCGGGTCTGCTGCTGCCGGTGGGCTGGCTGGTGTGGAATATGTTCGGCCTGTCGCCCGATTGGGCGCGGCTGACGCAGGCGTTGCGCCACAGCCTGTTGCTGGCGGGCGGCGGCGCGGCGCTGACGGTGCTGCTGGCAACATTGCTGGCGCTGGGCACCCGCCGCCTGCCGGTGGCCGCGCGTCTGGCCAGCCTTGGCTATGCCACGCCCGGCGCGGTGATGGCGATCGGCCTGCTGGCGCCGGCGGGCTTTGTCTGGTCGGTGGTGCAGGGATCGGGCGTGGCGATTGCCATCGCGCTGCTGCTGCTGGCCTATGCCGCGCGGTTGATGGCCGCCGCGCTGGAGCCGATCGATGCCGGGCTGGCGCGGGTATCGCCTTCGATGATGCAGGCGGCGCGCACGCTGGGCCGCACCGAAGTGCAGGCCGCCGTGGCGGTGGACTTGCCGATCGTGCGCGGCACGTTGCTGACCGCCGGGCTGATCGTGTTTATCGACATCCTGAAGGAACTGCCCGCCACGCTGATCCTGCGGCCGTTCAATTTCGATACGCTGGCCGTGTTGGCGCACCATTATGCCAGCGACGAGCGCCTGCCGCAGGCGGGGCCGCCATCGCTGATGATCCTGGCCGTTTCGCTGCCCACGGTAATCTGGCTGACACGGCGAATTGCGCAGGCGCGCCCCGGCCATTAGAGCGCGCGGACATGGACGATCATCCCATCCTTTGCCTGCGCGGTGTGACCCGCCGCTATGGCCTGCGCGACGTGGTGCAGCAGGCCAGCCTTGATCTGGCAGAGGGCCGGATTGCCTGCCTGCTTGGCCCGTCGGGCTGCGGCAAGAGCACGATCCTGCGGCTGATCGCGGGGCTGGAGCCGGTGGACGAAGGCGAGATCCGCGTTCACGGCGAGACGGTGGCGAGTGCTGGCGCCAGCGTCCCGCCCGAACAGCGCGGCATCGGCCTGGTGTTTCAGGACAATGCGCTGTTTCCGCACCTGTCGGTGCGCGACAATGTGGCCTTCGGCATCCGCAACCAGCCCGCAGCGGTGCGCCGGCAGACGGTCGAGGCGTTGCTGGCCCGGTTTCAGGTGGGGCATCTGGCCGACAAGTTCCCGCACACGCTTTCGGGCGGTGAACAGCAGCGCGTGGCGATTGCGCGGGCGCTGGCTCGCGAGCCTTTCCTGCTGCTGCTGGACGAGCCGTTTTCCAGCCTCGACGGGCATTTGCGCGCGCAGGTGCGCCAGTCGCTGATTGCCGATCTGCGCGCCGTAGGCACCAGCGTGTTGATCGTCACGCATGATCCGGACGAAGCGATGCTGATCGCCGATCAGCTCATCCTGATGGCCGAGGGGCGCATCCTGCAAAGCGGGGCGCCGGGCGATTGCTATGACAACCCGGTGTCGCTGGTCGCTGCCCGGCTGCTGGGCGATGCCATGGGCATTGATGTGGTGGTGGCTGGCGGCGGGGCGCAAACGCCGTTCGGCCGGGTAGCCGCGCCCGACCTGCCCGATGGCCCGGCGCAATTGGTGCTGCGCCCGGACGATCTGCTGGCGGTCGTCAACTCGATCCATCCCGGCATTGACGGACAGGTAACTACGCTTCGGCGGGTGGGCGCAGCGCGAACGGCCATTGTCGCCTGCGATCTGGGCGAGATTGCGGTTCCCTTGCCCGGCGCGCCGCTTGCGCAAGGGCAGGCGGTGCGTCTGCATTTGCGATCCGGGGCAGGGCGGATCGTTCCGCTGACCTGAAAAGAACCAAGGCCCCTCCCGCTGAGGCGCGGAAGGGGCCTGAGAGATGGAGCGTTCTGCGATCAGAAGCTGAAGGCGACGCCTGCGCTGATGACCCACGGATCCAGCTTGTGGCGGCTTTGCAGCGCCACGGCATTGCCCGCGCGGAAGGTGGCGGTGGTGTCCACGAAATAGCGCTTGGCATCGACGCTGAGGCCGAGGCCGCTGTCGTTCAGCGGCACATCAAAGCCGGCCTGAAGCGCAAAACCCAGATCATCAGACAGGTTCACATCGGTCGCGCCCAGTGCGGCGGCATCTGCGCCCACGCCTTCGGAGAAGATGAAGAAATGCGTCGGGCCTGCGCCGACATAGGGCTTGAACCCGCCGCCCAGATCAAGGTGCAGCTTGGCGGTGACGGTGGCGGGCAGGATGATGGCATTCTCGATCAGCCGCGCGCCGTTCAGGCCGCCGGTGCCGCGCACATCGTGCGGGGTGATGCAGCAGATCGTTTCGATCGAGAAATTGGGCGACAGGAAATATTCCACCGCCACGGTCGGGATCAGGCTGTCGGTCGCGCGGGTCTGCGACAGGGCGGGCAGGCCGATAGTGTCGGTGTCGACGCGGGTGATCTTGCCATCGGGCAGCACGGCGGTGCCCATCGCCTTGAACTGGATGGTGCCCGCATCCTGCGCCTGTGCCGGGGCGGCAAGCGTCAGCGTAGCGAGGGCGAGCGGAAGGGCAGCGCCGCCAAGGGCGCGGAAACAAAGTGCAGTCATTGGGGGGACTCCTTGGAGTTGACCTCCCGCCATGCCCCTTCTCCCACAGGGGGAGAGGAAGGCATGGCGGGCGGCGTAGTGGCCGGCTGACCGAACCCTGGGGAGGGGGTGGGGGAAGGGGCCCGGTCAGCCGTGCCAAGGCTGTGAGTGTGCCGGCTTAACCCGAATAGGGCAGCGAGGAGTGGTGCAGCACGATGCGCAGATTGCCCTCGCCATCGCGGACATAGCCCCAGGTCTTGTCCACAACGGTTTCGTTCCCGTTGGCGTCGAAGATGTGAACATTGCCCATCGAAATCGCCGTGTTGCCGGTGATCACGATGCTGGCATTCTCGATGCGGAAGCTGCGCCAGCCCTTCAGCGCGAAGCCGGTGTCGGGATAGGCCGAATTGCCCCCCACGAAATAGGCCAGCGCCCCGTCACGCGTGGTGCGGAAGGTCTGCGGTGCCACGGTCAGCGTCGGCTTGAACAGCACCGGGCCCATCTTATAGGCATAGGCGCTGTCGAGCACCTGCTCGGCAAGGCGGGTCGCGGCGGCATGGCCGTTGGTGTCATATTCGGTGGCGATGGCGACCAGCGCCTGCCCCCACGCCTGCTGCGCGGCTTCCACTTCGGCGACGGTGATCGGAGCGTAGACTGCGGTGTGGTGCGCGCTCTGGGCAAAGGCAGGGGTGCCGATGGCCAGGCTGCCGCCCATCAGGGCCACAGCGGCAAGGGCGGAGCGAAAACGGCGAGACAGCATTGCAAACCCTTTCGTGATCAAACTCTCATCCCCTAGCAATTGCAGGGGATCGGCAGGGCGCGGTCTGCCCTGCCTGTGCCGCCAAAATATGGGCAGCACGCGGCGCTTCCCATCCGCCGCGTGGCGCGCTGACGGGCCTAGGCTGGATGGCCTATGCGCTTTGCGCCTGACGGGTTAGAGTGCGCGCATGGCCCCACCTGCCAAACCTCTTGCCGCCAACCAGGCTCGCATTTCCGATGCCGCATCATCCGGTGCCGTTGCCGGTTCCGGTGCCGGTGCCGGGGCCGTGCCTGTCCTGTTGCCCGGCCAGATCGAAACCGTGGCCGAGCTGCGCGACCTCTACCGCGCGGCAGAGGCGCGGGCGGCACGGCTGCGCCTGCTATCAGAAACCGGGCGTGATCTGGCGCAGGCTGGGGTTGATGCCGGGGAGGAGGCGTTTCAGGCCGCGCTGGACACGTGCGCGCGGCGGCTGGCCCATTTTCTGGGCTGCGGCGGCGGGCAAATATCGCTTGCCTTGCCCGATGGGGAAGAAACCGCCGCAATTCCCGTCCTCGCGCCGGGCTTGGGCGGAGTGGCGCTGGCCTGGCTCGTTATACCGGGTTTCACCTCGCCCGACACGATCCGCGATGCAGAAGACCGCGAAGCGGTGCAGATGCTGCTGCAGCTGTTCGGCGCGGCGATCGACCGCAGCCGCCGCGAGGCGGAGCGTTCGCAATTGCTGGAGCAGTTGCAGGAACGCGAAAGACGGCTGGAATATCTGGTGGGCCGCATCTTCTTTGCGCAAGAGGAGGAGCGGCGCCGCGTCTCGCACGAATTGCATGACGGGGTGGCGCAAAAGGCCACCGCGCTGTTCCGTATGCTGGAAGGCGATCCTGCTGCGCCCGGCAGGCTGGCTGGCATTGCCCGTGAACTGGTGAGCGAGCTGCGCGAGGTCATCGGCGGCCTGCGCCCCACCATCCTTGACGATCTGGGCCTGCCCGCCGCCCTGCGCGCCCTGGCTGCGGGGCTGAAAAGCGAAGGCTTTGCCGTGGAGCAGGACATTGCCGAGGGCGCGCCGCGCTGGCCCCCCAATCTGGAAACCGCCTTTTTCCGCGTGGCGCAGGAAGCCATCTCGAACATCCGCAAGCACGCCGGCGGCCCGTGCCGGGTCAAGGTCGCGCTGATGGCAGGGGAGCAGGACGCCGAATGGCGATTGCTGGTGCGCGATCACGGCACTGGCGGGCAGGGCGGTGAAGCAGGGGCTACGGGGCGCAATCCGGCTGATCCGTCCGCCGCGCCAGGTGAACACATCGGCATCGAGGTGATGCGCGAGCGGATGGCCGCCATCGGGGGCAGCCTGTCCTGGCGCTTCCTGCCCGGCGGCGGGGTGGAGGTGCTGGCGACGCTCCCGCGCCACCGGCTGTCCATCCTTCCCGAACCGCACGTGCCCCAGGAAAACGCATCAGGAGAATCCGCATGATGACCGTATCCGCGTTGGAACAGGACGATGCCGCCACTCTGCCGCGCATCCTCATCGTGGACGATCACCCGCTGGCGCGTGAGGGCCTGCGCGCGGTGCTCAGCGCGGGCGGGTTTGACGTGGTGGCCGATGTCGGCACGGGCGAGGAAGCGGTGGAACTGGCCGAGCGGCTGGTGCCCGATGTGGTGCTGATGGATCTGCGGCTGGGGCCGGGGATCGACGGGCTGGAAGCCACGCGCCGCATCACCGCGCTGGGTCTGCCGGTGCGCGTGCTGATGCTGACATTGCACGATATGCCCGGCTATGTGCGCGAGGCGCTGGTCGCGGGCGCATCGGGCTATGTGCTGAAGGATACCGGCATTGCCGAATTGCGCACCGCCGTGGCGCAGGTGCTGGCGGGGCAAGGGGCCATCCCGCTCGACCTCATCGCCTCGGCCATGGATGGCGGCGCTGAGGACACGGCCGCTGCCGCCCGTCACCGCCGGCAGGCAGAGGCGCTGGGCAGCCTGACCCAGCGCGAACGCGAGGTGCTCGATCTGGTGGCGCTGGGGCAGACCAACAAGGAAATCGCCCGCAGCCTGACGATCAGCCCGGCAACGGTGAAGGCCCATGTCGAACGCATCATCTCCAAGCTGGGGGTGAGCGACCGGACTCAAGCCGCCGTTGTCGCCACCCGCAGCGGGTTTGCGGAGTGACGCGCTTGTCGGCCCGTCCGGCACGTATCATGCGCCATTGGGCAAATCAGCCGCTGGCCTGGAAAGGGCTGGTGGTGGTGGCGCTGCCGCTGGCGGTGCTGATCGGCGCATTGGGATCGCTCTATATCTCCAGCAGGGTGGAGGCGCAGGCCGAAAGCGATGTGCGCCGCGCCTTCGCCATCCAGCGCGACACCTACCGCGTCCACGCGCTGCTGGCCGAAGCGGCGGCAGGCGTGCGGGGCTACCTGCTGACGCGCGAGGAGCGCTTTCTGGAGCCTTACCGCAAGGCGGAGGCGGATCTGCCCGCCACCATGGCGCGGCTTGATGCCGATATACGCGACGCCGAAGTGCGCGCCCGGTTCGAGCGGGTGCAGGCGCGCACCGCGCAAAAGCGCGAAGGGCTGGCGACGCTGGTGGCGCTGGCCGACAGCCCTGGCGATCCGGCCACGCGCGCCGCCCGGATCGAGGCGGCGCTGGCCGCGAACAAGGTGGTGCTCGATTCGATGCGCGCGGAAATCGACAATATCCAGCGGCGCGAGGCGGTGCTGCTCGACCAGCGGCGGGCGCGGGTGGAAAGCGTGCAGCGCAACTTCCTGATCCTCACCGTGATCAGCGCGCTGGTGGGGCTGCTGGGAAGCCTTGCCGCAGTCTATCTGTTCTCCACCGGCATCGTCCGCCGCGTGCGCCTGCTGGAAGGCAATGCCGAACGGCTGGCGCGCGGCGAGGAGCTGGGGCCGTTTCCCGAAGATGCGGACGAGATCGGCCGCCTTGCGCGCCGCCTGTCTCTCGCCAGCCAATTGCTGCGCGCGCGCGAACAGGATCTGCGCGAGAGCGAGGAACGGTTCCGTCTGGTGGTCGAAGGGGTGCAGGACTACGGCATCTTCGCGCTCGATCCCGATGGGGTGGTGGCAAGCTGGAATCTGGGTGCACAGCGGATCAAGGGTTGGCAGGCGCAGGAAATCCTCGGCCACCATTTCAGCCGCTTCTACCCGCCCGAAACGCGCGATTACCTGCCGGGTCGGATGCTCGACATGGCGCGGCAGGGGGGAACCGCAGAGGACGAAGGCTGGCGGCTGCGCAAGGACGGCAGCCGCTTCTGGGCTAATGTGGTCATCACCGCGCTGTATGACGATGCCGGCCAGTTGCGCGGCTTTGCGAAGGTGACGCGCGACATCACCGAACGCCGCCGGACAGAGGAGGCGCTGCGCCAGGCGCGCGAGGAGGCGATCGCGGCCAATCTGGCAAAAAGCGAATTCCTGTCGCGCACCAGCCACGAACTGCGCACGCCATTGAGCGCGATTCTGGGTTTTGGGCAATTGCTGGAACTGGACGAGGAGCAGTTCGATACGCGCCACCGCGCCGCGATCGGGCAGATCACCAAGGCAGGCCGGCATCTGCTGTCGCTGATCAACGATCTGCTCGACATTTC
Organism: Alteraurantiacibacter palmitatis; assembly: GCF_037154115.1. Lineage (NCBI taxonomy): Bacteria > Pseudomonadati > Pseudomonadota > Alphaproteobacteria > Sphingomonadales > Erythrobacteraceae > Alteraurantiacibacter > Alteraurantiacibacter palmitatis. The sequence continues at coordinate 305,416 of NZ_JBANRO010000001.1, forward strand.
CAGTATCGAGGCGGGCGGGTCGGAGCTGGAGCTGGAGCGGGTGGATATGGGCGAGATGCTGGCCGAGATGCACGCGCTGGCGTTGCCGATCGTGGCCGAAGCGGGCCTCGATTTCCGGCTGGAGCCCGATCCCGGCCCGCTTGCCGCCACGGCTGACCGGCGGCGTCTGACGCAGGTTATACTCAATCTGGTTGCCAATGCTGCAAAATATAACCGCGATGGCACGTTTGTGCGGCTGGGTTGCCATGTGCTGGATGGCGAGGCGGTGGTGGAGGTGGAGGATGACGGCCCCGGCATCGCTGCTGCCGATGTGCCGCGCCTGTTCACCCCGTTCGACCGGCTGGGACAGCAAAGCCGGATGCGCGTGGACGGCTCCGGGCTGGGCCTTGCCCTGTCGCGCCGGCTGGTGGAGGCGATGGGCGGCCAGATCGCCTATGCGCCGGGTCGCAAGGGCGCCTTGTTCCGCTTCACCCTGCCGCTTGCCGCCCGCCCGGCGGACGAGGACAAGGCCATGCGGCCGCGCAAAGCAGCTCGGAAGGCCGCAACCGCCAAGTCACATAATCCGGTGGAGACAAACGCAAAATGATGGCGCAGCCCGTTCAGCGCGAGGAACTCCTCGCGCGGCGCATTCTGGCAATTGATGATGAGGAGGCGAATGTCCTCCTGCTCGCCAGCCTGCTCGAACGCGAAGGCTATGGCGATGTGCATTACCTGACCGATCCGGCGCGCGCGATGGAGACGTTCCTGGCGTTGCAGCCGGATATCGTCCTGCTCGACCTGATGATGCCGGGGGTGGACGGTTTCCAGTTGCTGGAAGCCTTTGCCCGCCATGCGCGCGAGGACGACTTCCGCCCGATCCTGGTGCTCACCGCCGACACAACCTTGCAGGCGCGCAGGCGGGCGCTGGCGCTGGGAGCGAAGGACTTCGTGGTCAAGCCCTTCGACATCATCGAGGTGAGCCTGCGTATCGCCAACCTGCTGGAAACGCGCATTCTCTACGAGCGGTTGCGCCAAAATCCTGCTGCGAATCAGACCTGAGGCGGCGTCAGGTCAGCCAGCCGCCCGCAGGCCGGCATCTGCCGATCGCCCGACATCAGCCAGTTTTCAAGCGCATCGAGATCCAGTCCGGCATCGGCACGCGTGGGCTGGCGGCTGAAGGTGGCAAATCCATCTCCCCCGCTCGCAAGGAAATTGTTCACCGCCACGCGGTAGCTCGCCTGCCTGTCGATGCCGCGTCCCTCATGCTCGATTTCCAGCACACGCTGGCCCGGTGGGCGGCTGCGGTCAAAGCGGATGCGGATATTGGCGGATGGGGCCAGCAGGCCGAAACAGGGCCGCGCCAAGCCATCCCCGCAAAATTGCTCCTCCAAGACATTGTACAGATCCGCCCCGGACATCTCCAGCACCTGCAGCGTGTTGCCAAACGGCTGCATGGCAAAGATCTGGCCATAGGTAATCTGCGGATCGTAGCCGTTGGGAAAGCGCGTCCGCACGCCGCTGATGTTCATGAAGGCCATGTCCGCGCGCCCGCCGGTCCTTTGCCGTGCGGCGTGCAGTTGGGCATCGGCGACCAGATTGGCTTCCACCGGTTCGATGCACGCCTCGGGTGTTCTGGCATCCGAATCGGCCGGGGGTGTCAGCGTGCCCACCACGCGCGCGGCCATCGGGGCCGCTGCTGCGGAATAACGGGCCACCAGCTGGTCAATCACCGCATTTTCACCCGCCGCGCCGTTCACCGGCACATTGCGCGCAGTGGCAAAAGCGACCGCGCGGCTTACCGGATCGAAGGAGAGACGGATATCGGTAACGAAACTGCCATAGCGTCCGGCGCTTGTCAGGACGCGCGCGCTGGCTTCCATTCCGGCCCCCGGACGGGGGAGATGGCAAATATAGGACTGATGCGTGTGGCCCGAAACAACGAGGCCGATCTCCGGGATCAGCTCCTCCAGGATCGGCACGACCGGCCCGGACAGGTTGGGGCAGGCGGAAATGTTCTGTGCCGGGTCCACCCGTGCGCCTTCGTGGATCAGCAGGACAACCGTATCGGCGCCCTGGTCAAGCAGTTGCCGGGCCAGCCGGTTGGCGGTCTCCGCCTCGTTCAGAAAGCGGTATCCCGCAGTCTGAGAAGGGGCAACCAGCGTGGCCGTGGCGCGCAAGGTCAGGCCGACAAAGCCGATCCGTGCCGGGCCAACAGCGCGGATCACGCCGCCGGGAAACAGCGTCTGCCCGGCCTCATCCACCGTATTGCCTGCCAGATAGGTAAAGGCTGCGCCGTCAAACGGTTCCAGCGCGCAAGGGGTGCGCAAAGTGTTCTGTTCGCACCCGCCATTCTGGATGCGGCGCAGTTCCGCAATGCCGCGATCAAATTCGTGATTGCCAACCGCCGCCACATCAAGCTTCATCAGGTTGAGCGAGGCAATGGCCGGTTCATCAAGGAAATTGGCCGAAACAAAGGGCGTGCCGCCAATCAGATCGCCAGCGGCCACCGATACGCTATGCGCTTGCCCTGCGCGAAGCGCTTCCATCGTGGCGCCCAGCCGCGCCGCACCGCCCAGCACTTCGCGCACCGTTTCGCCCTCCGCGCTATAAGCCGTGGTGCCAGTGGGGATTTCCAGATTGCCGTGAAAATCGTTGATCGCCAGGATCTGCAGTTCCACCGAGGCCGGAACGGCGCGATCCGCCAGTTGCGGCGAAGGCGTGCCTGCACAGGCGGCAAGCGCCAGGGTCGACAGGGCGCTCAGGATTGTGGCGGCGGGAATTTTCATCATCATCCAGTCTTGCACAATTGCCGGCGAAGGAAAGGCCGCAGCTCCCGTTCGGAACTGCGGCCTTGCCCTGATTTACACCGTGCCCACCATCAGAAGCTGTAGCTTACGCCAACCTTCAGCCGCCAGACCGACGACGAGACGTTGATCTGGTTATCCAGTTCGAAATCCGGATTGAAAGCGGTGAAGATGTAACGGCCCTGCGCGTCAACCCCGCTGACGGTGGCCACATCCTGCCGGCCCGCGAAATCCCGGCGGCGGTGGATGTTGGCGTCCTTGTCGAGGAAGTTCAGGAAGTTGTCGAAGGTGGCAAACAGGCGCAGCCGATCCTGCGCCACCCCGGTTACCGAACCAAGGAAGGGCACTTCCTGCGAGAAGGACAGGTCCAGATCGTAATACCAGTCGTTCGTGCAGGTGTTGCGCGGAATGCTCGTGCCGATGAACTTGCGCGCGCACTTAAGCCCGTCGATGAAGGCAACCAGTTCCTGCACTGCTGCCACGTTGGAGGTGGGCGAAATGTTCGGATCGTTCACCCCGGTTGGCAGATAGGCCAGCACATTGTCCGCGCCCGACACGCTGTCGTTGAAAATGCCGCTGCCGGTAAAGGTGAGGCTGTAGGGGCGGCCCGACCGCGCGATGAAGCTGATGCCCAGCCGCGTGGCGTAATCGGCAAAGAATTCCTCGCGGAAATTGAGCTGCGTGGTCAGATTGTGGCGGCTGGCATAATAGCCCGGCGATGCTGCCGGATCCTGCCGGTCGAATGCTGCCGTCAGATCGTAATTCGAACCGGCGGTGGAATTGTACATATTGCGCCGGTCGCGCGCATTGGTGAACGCATAGCCCACATTGAAATAGGTGGATCCGTTTTCCGTGAACACGCCGCCGTCAAATGTCTTCGAAACGATAGCCGAAGCGATGTAGCTGTTAAAGCTGCGCGCATTGGTCAATTGCAGTTCGTCATCGCGCGAGGTGTTGAAACACGCCGCCGTGACACCCGAAAAAACGGGGGCAGGCGTCAGATCGGTCAGCACCGCGTTGCACCCCGCCACAGTGGGGTCGATCGCGGCATAGATGGGACGGCCATCGATGGTGAACCCGTTCAGGCCGCGCGCCGGGTTCGGGATCTGCGACAGGTCCACGATCGTCAGCGGATTGCGGTGGTGGCTGTAGATGAAGTCGAGATTGACGTTCCAGTTGCTCAGGAACCCGGTGGGCGCCAGATCAAACGGCGAGGAGAAGCCGAAATTGGCGCGCTGCACCGAAGGCTGGGTGATGTTCGGGCTGATCGACTGCGTATCACCCAGGCCTGCCGCCGCACGCGCAATGCCGGCGGCGCGGAAGCAATCGGGCAGGCCCGTGAACTGGCCGTTGACCACCACGTCAACGGGACCGGCGGGGCAGGGCGCGTCCCTCAGCGTGCCAGTGGCAAAGCCGCGGCCATCGTTCTGAAAGGCATTGCCAAACCACACCACCGGATCGCCGCCGGAAAATACCCCTACGCCCGCGCGCATCTGCGGCGCAGTGAAGGGGCCGAAATCGGGCGCATCCCAGGTCAAGGCCAGCCGGGGCATCACGATGGGATCAAGATCATCAAACCCGACTGCGTTGCTGAAGCCATAACGGGCACGGAAATTGGGATTGTCCTTTGGCGCGCCGCCCGAATACCAGTCCACACGCACACCGGCCACCGCGCTCAGCGCGCTGGAGATGGTCCATTCATCCTGGATGAAGGCGGAATGGATGGTGCGCGAGAACGCTGCCGCCGCATCTGTCACGACCCCTGAGGCCGAGAAATTGCCATCCGCACCGATCGCTGTGCCTGCCACAAGATTGGCCGCGGTGGGGTTGGTGATGGTGCCGTTCGACAGGATCCCCTCGCGCAGATTGGCAAGGCTGCTGAAATACAGCGTGCCGGTAGCATTCTGGACGAACAGATTGGCCAGATTGGCATGGTTGACTTCAAAGCCAAACTTCAGGCTGTGATTTTCCATCTCGTAGCGGCCGATGAAACGGAACGCATCGACATCGGTCGTCAGGTCATTGGCCGCACGCGAGAAGCCCGGCCCTGCCAGCAGCTGGCCGCTGCGGCCGTTGTTGGTCACGCCCACCACGATACGCGGGATGGGGTTGGCATCCTGTGCTTCGCCGCCGCCAACCGGATCCTGCACGTCGACCACTTCGGAACGCGAATAGCGGATTTCGGTGCTGAAGCTGTCGCTCCATTGCGAATAGAGGCGGCCTGAATAGTAATCCGATTTCGTGCCGCTGAAATAGAAGGTGTTGAGGCCCGCGAGGCGCGCATTGGTTGCCGAAGTGCTGATGTCATCGGCGCGCACGCTGGCTTCTTCCAGCCGCTGATAGGTCAGTTCCAGCCGGTGATCTTCGTCGATCTGCCAGTCCAGTCGGCCGAAATAGCGATCGTTCTTGAAATCGCGGCTGGTGACAAGGCCGCCCGTTTCGATGCCGTAGATATCGCTCAGGATTTCGGTGAATTCGTTGAAATTGGCAAGCGTGATTGCAGGCAGTTCATTGGCGTAACCTGCACCTGCGGGGCCATCGTCCTGCGACTGGCCGGCTTCCTGATGTTCATAGGCGCCGAAGAAGAACAGGCGGTCCTTGATGATCGGCCCGCCCAGATAGGCGCCCCAGCGCTTGTCCGGGGTGATGCGGCCTACGGGGCGATCCGCCACCTGGTTGCCGCGCATCCCGTCATCGGCATATTCGAAGAAGCCGCCGCCGAAAAAGTCGTTCCGGCCCGATTGCGTCACCACATTGATCGCGCAGCCGGTGAAATTGCCATATTCCACATCAAAAGGCGCAAACTGCACCTGCGTTTCACGGATCGCATCGAACGGCAACGGCGTGGAGCTGCGCGAGGAGAAGCCGGTGTCGTTCAGGCCGTAGATATCGCCCTGGCTGATCCCGTCCACGGTGAAGGCATTGCCGCGGTCATTTCCACCAAGGCAGGAAATGCGGTCCACACCCGAACCGCCATCGTCACGGTCCAGGCTGACGCGCGGGTCGAAGCGGATGATGTCGCGGATGTCGCGGTTGAAGCTGGGGGCAGCGGCGAGAAGCTCACCGGAAAAGCTGGTGCCGGGGCCAACGGCCAGTTCGACCAGCCGCACACGCGCGGCCGACACCACGATCATCCCGCCGCCGCTGGAAAGCGAAAAGCCAAGGCTGGTATTGCCCTGGAGCGAGGTGGTCACGCCTTCAAGCGTCTGCCCTTCGAAGCCATCGGCATTGGCGGTGACGGTGTAAGGGCCACCCACGGTCAGGTTGCTGATGGTGAAGGAGCCGTTCGTGCCGGTGGTGAGCGTGCGGGTGGCGCCGGTGCGGGTATCGGTTACGGTCACGCGAGCGCCCGCGATCGGCATTCCGCTGTCGTCGTTCACCGTGCCCTGAATGCCGGACGTGATCTGCTGCGCAGCTACCGGACTGGACACCGCCATGGCGGTCGCAAGGGTGGCAAGGCTGGCGGCAAGATAATGGCGGATATGCATGGGGGGTTCTGCTCCCGTCGGTTGACGTAAAGGGGGGGGTAAGACGGGGGCCGGTTAGGCAGTGCGTGTGACGCTTCCAAGTCGCTGGCGAACACATTTCGGCCGCGTCGGTGTCACATTTCACTTTTGTTTCCTTTGAAACAAAAATGAAATATTGCGCTTTTTTTCGGTATGTTGCGGCATTGCAACACGTCCGATGGCCGGCTTTTTCGCAAATGCGAAGCGATACGGGAGCGGCCTGTCCCGCCGCCAGGACGGATGTGGGGCGATTCGCCCTGGCAGTGCCGGGCAAAGCGGCTTTTGTCAGCCGGGCAGGAACAGGCCTGCCAACGCCGCGCTCATCAGATTGGCCAGCGTGCCCGCCGCCAGCGCCTTCATGCCCAGCCGTGCGATAACCGGCCGCTGGTTGGGAGCAAGCCCGCCCGTTACCGCCATCTGGATGGCGATGGAGCTGAAATTGGCAAAGCCGCACAGACTGAAGATCACGATCGTCCGGCTGCGCTCGCTCAGCGCGTCCGACGACAGCGCCTGCAAATCGATAAAGGCGACAAATTCATTGAGCACCACCTTGGTGCCGAACAGGCCGCCTGCCAGTTGCGCTTCCTCCCACGGAATACCAAGCAGCAGCATGACGGGCGCAAGGACATAGCCGAGCAAGCCCTGAAAGGTGAGATCGGGATAGCCGACCCATCCGCCTGCCCAACCCAGCAGACCATTGGCCAGCGCCACCAGCGCCACGAATGCCAGCACCATTGCCCCCACGGCTGCGGCCAGCTTCAGGCCTGTCTGCGCGCCTTGCGCGGCGGCCTCGATGATATTGGCAGGGCGCGATTCCCCGTCGAAACCTTCGGCGGCGACGACTTCGTGCGGCCGTTCACCACCTTCGACCAGAGCGGCTGGCCCTTCGGCGCTGATCCGCGCTTCGGGCAGTTCCACGAGGTCGATGACTCGGTGCGCCGGGCGGTGTTCGTCGGGCATGATGATCTTGGCCATCAATATGCCGCCCGGAGCGGACATGAAGGTCGCCGCCAGAAGATAGGGCAGATATTCCGCGCCCAGCAGCCCGGCATAGGCGGCAAGGATCGTGCCCGCCACGCCCGCCATGCCCACGCTCATCAATGTGAACAGGCCCGACGGCGCCATCCGCGCCAGATAGGGGCGCACCACCAGCGGGCTTTCCGACTGGCCGACAAAGATATTGGCCGCCGCGCCCAGCGCTTCCACCCGGTCGATTCCCGTCAGCCACCCAATCGCCCCACCCAGCCAGCGCACCAGCCGCTGCATCACGCCGATATGGTAGAGGATGGATACCAAGGCGGCGAAAAAGATGATCACCGGCAGCGCGCCCAGTGCAAAGGTATTGGCGAGCGGATTGGCATCGGGCGATCCAAGCAGAAATGCCGTGCCCGCATTGGCATAGGACAAAAGCGCCGCCACCCCGTCGGCCAGCGCCTGGATGAAAGCCCGTCCGCCCGAGGTGCGCATGATCACCAGCGCCAGTCCCGCCTGAAGCGCGAAGGCTGCTGCGACCACGCGCAGGCGAATGCGCCGCCGCGCGGTGGACAGCAGAACCGCAATGGCAAGGATGGCGGCAATGCCGATCAGACTGATGGCTTGGGGGTTCATGACGCCTCCGCACGGGACAAGCGCGACCAATCGCGGTTGGGGTGAACGCGGTCAATTGGCAAATGGGCGTGCTTTTGCATTTTGCCCGGACGCTTGCGTGCGATAGCAAGCGCCGATGCACGACGATCCCATGCCGCAAGCCCCGCCTGCCATTCCGCGCCCGTTGTTCCTGTTCGGCCTGCTCTATGGCGGGATGACCTGTATCGCCGGCGTTCTGGGCGCAAAGCAGGTGTCCATCGGCCCGCTGGCGGTGGAAGCGGGAATTTTCCCCTTTCTGATGCTGGTGGCGATATCCAGCGCGGTGACGCAGCTTTACGGGCGGGCTTCGGCAGATCGGCTGGTGCGTTACGGCTTCGTGCCGCTGCTGACCGCCATTTTCCTGACCTTCGTGGTGCTGCAATTGCCCAGCGACGAGGGGATGTACGCACCCGCGAAGGAGGCGTTTCCCATCATTCTTGGGCAAAGCTGGCGGCTGATGGTCGCGGGCATCATTGCCTATGGCGTGTCGATGACGCTGAACGTGTTGATCTTTTCCCGCCTGGCGGAAGTGGCCAAGCGGCGGTTTGTGGGGGTGCGCGCGGCCGTTGCATCCGTCATCAGCCAGGTGGTCGACACGCTGATATTCATCACCGTGGCCTTTTACGGCGTGCGCCCGATCGCCGAATTGCTGATGGGGCAGGCGCTGGCCAAGGTGGCGCTGTCGATCGTGTTGTTGCCGATGGTGATCCGCGCATTGCTGATCGTGGCGCAGCAGATGGAGGCGCGGCCGGCCTGATCGCGGCCCTGCCTAATCCACCGTGGGCAGGATGGCGGCGATTTTCGCCACGATCTCGTCGATCTGCGGCTTTTCGATGATGAGCGGCGGGGAAAGGGCAATGATATCGCCCGTCACCCGGATCAGCAGCCCTGCATCAAAGGCGCGGTGAAACACTTCCATCGCGCGCTTGGTGGGCGCGCCGGGGCGCGGTTCCAGCTCGATTCCGCCGATCAGGCCGATATTGCGGCAATCGATCACGTGACGCGCGCCGCGCAGCGAATGGATCGCATCGGCCCAGTATTCCTCCAACTCGATAGCGCGGGCAAACAGGCCTTCGGACTGGTAGATGCCCAATGTCGCAATCGCGGCGGCGGCGGCGAGCGGGTGGCCCGAATAGGTGTAGCCGTGAAACAATTCGATCCCCGGCGCGGCGGATTGGAGGATTGTGTCGTGCACCTCGCGCCGCACCGCCACCGCGCCCATCGGCACCGCGGCATTGGTGAGCCCTTTGGCGAGCGTGATGATATCGGGCGTCACGCCCAGCCGCTCTGCCCCGGTGGCGCAGCCGATGCGGCCGAAGCCCGTGATCACCTCGTCGAAGATCAGCAGGATATCGTGGCGGTCGCAAATGGCGCGCAGCCGTTCCAGATAGCCGACCGGTGGGATCAGCACCCCGGTGGAGCCTGCCACCGGCTCCACAATCACCGCCGCAATGGTTTCCGCGCCGTGCAGCGCCACCAGCCGTTCCAGATCGTCCGCCAGTTCCGCGCCGTGCAGCGGCTGGCCCCGGCTCCATGCATTGCGCGCAGGGTCATGCGTGTGGCGCAGGTGATCCACGCCCGTCAGCAGCGTGCCGAACTGGCGGCGGTTGCCGACAATACCGCCCACCGAAATGCCGCCAAAGCCCGTGCCGTGATAGCCGCGCTCACGCCCGATCAGGCGTGTGCGCGTGCCTTGCCCGCGCGCCTTCTGATAGGCGAGCGCGATCTTCAGCGCGCTGTCCACGCTTTCGGAACCCGAATTGGTGAAGAAGATGCGGTCCAGCCCCTCGGGCATCAGCAGCGACAGGCGCGACGCCGCCTCGAAGGCAAGCGGGTGGCCCAGTTGGAATGTGGGCGCAAAGTCGAGTTGGCCGGCAGTGTGGCGGATCGCCTCCACAATCGCCTCGCGCCCATGTCCGGCATTCACGCACCACAGGCCGCCGGTTCCATCAAGCACCTGATGCCCGGCAGCGGCGGTGTAATGCATCCCCTTGGCCGCCACGAACATCCGCGGATGTTCCTTGAAGAAGCGGTTGTCAGTGAACGGCATCCAGAAGGCGGAAAGGTCATTGGGTTCGGTCACGGCAAGGCTCCGGCGCGGGCGTTCAACAGCGTGCGCGAACCATATCGCCCGGCCCGCTGCGCCGCCAACAGGTTCAAGCGCCCGCGACCCATCGGAAAAGCCGATAGGGTGCTTGCGCATAAATATCTGTGGCGATTTCAGGCGAAACCGGACAGTATGGCATCTGCATTACAAGCCAATAAGGCCGTCAACGGTCAGCAGGAGGAACATTCGCACCCGGCTACGGCATTGCCGCGCACGGGGGAGCAATGGCAACAAGGGGTCCGCAGATTGTCATGCAGGCCGAAAGATAAATGAGGGTTTTCATGAAATTGCTCAAGATCGCGGCACTGGCCGCACCGCTCGCCCTGATGCCCGCGCCCGTTCTGGCGCAGGATGATGAAGAGGCCGCTGGCCCGTGGGAAGTCGATGGCGAAATCGCCGCGTTTTCGGACTACCGTTTCCGCGGTGTCTCGCTGTCGGGCAAGAACCCGCAATTGACCGCCGAACTGGCCGTTTCGCATGAATCGGGCTTTTATGCCGGCGTGTGGGGTTCCAATGTGGACCTTGGCAGTGGCAATGACGAGCTGGAAGTTGACCTGTATGGCGGCTGGACCACCGATCTGGGCGGGCTGACACTGGATGTCGGCGCCTTGTATTACTGGTATCCGGGCAATGACGGCTTCGATTATGCCGAGATCTATTCCTCGATCGGCACCACCGTGGCCGGCGCCGACCTGACGCTGGGCGTTGCCTATGCCCCCAGCCAGGGCGCACTTGGCAATACCGACAACATCTATGTCTATGCCTCCACCGAAATCCCGCTGGGGGATTCGCCCTTCTCGCTGTCGGGCACGATCGGCCTGGAAGATGGCGCGTTCGGCAACAGCAAGGTGGACTGGCTGGTGGGCCTGAACATGGAAGTGACCAGCGGCATCACCGCCTCGGTCGCCTATGTCGACACTGCCCGCGCGGGCACCAATCTGGGCGATCCGACGGCGGTTGTCTCGCTGGCGTTCTCGTTCTGACGAAAGGGGCGGGGGCGGGCCTTCGGGCGCTGCCTCCGCCACCGCCACCGCCACCGCCGCGCAACCGGACAACCGATCATGACCAACGACATCGCTGCCTGGATACGCGAACGCGGCATTGCCGAGGTCGAATGCATCGTCCCCGACATGAACGGCATTCAACGCGGCAAGGTGCTGCCCGCGAACAAGTTCCTGAAAAGCCTGACCGACCGGACGCTGCGCATTCCCGGCAGCGTGTTTGCGGTGACGGTCACGGGCGACTACCCCGAAGATATTGACGGTGTGGTGCCGTCCTTCGATCCCGATGTGGTGCTGGTGCCCGATGGGGATACGCTGCGCGAGGCGCCCGGCTTCAAGACGCCCACCGCCTATGTCATTGCCGATGCGTTTGACGGGGCGGGCAAGCCGTTCGAAATCGCGCCGCGCCATATCCTGAAAAAGGTGCTGGCGCTGTATGCCAAGCGGGGGTGGCAGCCGGTGATCGCGCCGGAGCTGGAATTCTACCTCGTTTCCAAGAACCTCGATGCCGATTTTCCGCTGGTTCCGCCCACCGGCCGTTCGGGCCGCGCGGAAACGGGCAGCCAGCCCTATGGCCTGGAAGCGCTGAGCGAGTTCGAGGACATTATCGAGCACACCTATGACTGGTGCGAGAAGGCGGGCCTCAACATCGACACGATGATTCACGAGGCAGGCGCCGCGCAGCTCGAAGTCAATTTCGAGCATGGCGACCCGCTGGCGCTGGCGGACGAGGCGATGCTGTTCAAGCGGATCGTCCGGCAGGTGGCGCTGGAACACGGCGTCTATGCCACCTTCATGGCCAAGCCCATGTCCGACCAGCCCGGCAGCGCGATGCACATCCACCAATCGGTGCTGGATGCCGAAACGGGGCGCAATGTGTTCTCCACCGCCAATGGCCGCGACAGCGCGCTGTTCCGCAGCTATATTGCGGGGCTGGCCCGCCTGCTGCCGCAGATTTCGCCGCTGTTCGCGCCCAATGTGAACAGTTTCCGCCGGATGCGGCCTGATACCGATGCGCCGATCAATGTGCAGTGGGGCAGCGACAACCGATCCTGCGGCCTGCGCATTCCGGTGTCGGATTCCAGGAACCGCCGTATCGAGAACCGCCTGCCCGGCGCGGATGCCAACCCCTATCTCGCCATCGCCGCCTCGCTCATCTGCGGCTATATCGGCATGGTGGAACGGATGCAGCCGCCCAAGGCAATCACCGGCAACGCCTATAACCGCGCCCGCACGCTGCCGCGCACGCTGGAAGGCGCGCTGGACCGGTTCAGCCATTGCAAGAAGGTGCGGGAATATCTGGGCGCCGATTTCTTCGAGGTGTTCCACGCCATCAAGGATGCCGAGCTTTACGCTTACCAGTCGGTCATCTCCTCGTGGGAGCGTGAGCATCTGCTGCTGAAGGTGTGAGCCGTGCAGCCTTACCCGCCGTCCTTCTACGCGGCGAGCGCGAACCCCTTCACTCCGCGGCCCAGCCTTGCCGGAGAGGTGCGTTGCGATGTGGTGGTGGTGGGCGGCGGTTATGCCGGCCTGTCAGCAGCTCTGCACGCGGCAGAAGCGGGCTTTTCGGTAGTACTGCTGGAGGCGGAGCGGATCGGCTTTGGCGCATCAGGCCGCAACGGCGGGCAGATGATTCCCGGCCTGCGCTGGAGCGCGGCCGATCTGGTGCAGAAGTTTGGCCGCGATTCCGCGCGCAGCCTGCTTCAGCTTGCCAATCTCGCAGGCGACCGGGTGCGCAGCCGCATCAACCGCCATGGCATTGCCTGCGACTTGAAGTCCGGCCATTTTCAGGCGGCGGCCAAGCCATCGCACCTCGAAGCCATGAAACGCGAAGTAGAATTGCTGCACGATTTGCTGGGATATGAAAGTGCCCGGATTGTGGATCGAGCAGGTGTGCAGGCGTATGTCGGCAGCGCTATCTATTACGGTGGGTTGTATGATGCGGATGGCGGGCATCTTCACCCGCTCAACTACGCTTTAGGCCTGGCTCAGGCTGCATTGGATGCCGGGGTGCGCATCTTTGAGGATTCGCGTGCGCGGGCGGTGGAGGACGGCGCAAGGGTTGCGGTGACAACCGATAGCGGCCGGGTGGTGGCGGATTTTGGAGTGCTCGCCTGCGACACCGCAATGGGCGAAATTGACCCGCAACTGGGCAGGATGACGATGCCGGTCGCCAATTACAATGTCGCCACCGTGCCGCTGGGGCCCGATGTGGCGGCGGCGCTGATCCCCACGGGCGCGGCGGTGGCGGACAGCCGTTTCGTGCTCAATTACTACCGCCTGTCCGCCGACAACCGCCTGATCTTTGGTGGGGGCGAGAAGTATACGCCCGCACCGCCGCCCGATATTCCCGCCTTTGTGCGCCCGTATCTGGAGCAGGTTTTTCCCCAGCTTGCCGGGGTGCAGATCGACTATGGCTGGGGCGGGCTGGTTGGGGTCAGCTTCAACCGCTTGCCGCAGATGGGGCGGCGCGGCAATGTGTTCCACGCGCATGGCTGGTCGGGCCACGGCGTGCTGCTGACCACGCTGGCCGGGGAATTGATTGCCGAGGCGATGCGCGGCACGGCGGAACGTTTCGACCTGCTGGCGGACTTGCCGGGCAAGCCTTTTCCCGGCGGGCGGCTGCTGTGTCACCCGCTCTATGTCGCCGGGATGCTCTATTACGCGCTGAAGGACCGCCTGTGATTACCGATGCCGCCGTTGCCGCCGTGATTGCCGAGGAAACCGCGCTTTTCACCGCCGCCAATCCGCGTTCGGCCGATCTTGCCCGGAAGGCCGCTGCGCACTGGCACCGGGGCGTGCCGTTCCACTGGATGCTCGATTGGGGCACGCCGTTCCCGCTGTTTGTCGAACGGGCAGCTGGGGCTGAACTGTGGGATGTGGACGGGCACCGCTTCGACGATTTCTGTCTGGGCGATACCGGTTCCATGTTCGGCCATTCCCCGCCGCCCATTGCCGAGGCGCTGGCCCGGCAGGGTGCGCGGGGGCTTACCTATATGTTGCCGGGAGAGGACGCCGTGGCCGTGGCCGACGCGCTGGCAGAGCGGTTCGGCCTGCCCTTCTGGCAAGTCACCTCCAGCGCCAGCGAAGCCAACCGCGCGGTCATCCGCTGGTGCCGGGGCATTACCGGGCGGGACAAGATCCTGGTGTTCAACGGCTGCTATCACGGCGCGGTGGACGATGTGTTCGTCGATCTGCGCGACGGCGTGCCCGAATTGCGCCGCAGCCTGGTGGGGCAGGTCTATGATGTGCGCGAGCATACGGTGGTGGTCGAATTCAACGATCTGCCCGCGCTGGAAGAAGCACTCGCTACCGGCGACATCGCCTGCGTGCTGACCGAACCTGCGCTGACCAATGTGGGCATGGTGCTGCCCGATGCGGGCTATCTGGAAGCGATGCGGGCGCTTTGCACAAAGCACGGCACGTTGCTGGTCTTCGATGAAACGCACACGATTTCGAGCGGTTACGGGGGGCACAGCGCAACCTTCGGCCCGATGCCCGACCTGTTCGTGCTGGGCAAGCCGGTGGCGGGCGGGGTGCCTTGCGCCGTCTATGGCTTTTCTGCCGAAGTGGGCGCGCGAATGGAGCGCTGCCGCGCCGAGGGCGAGACGGGCCATTCGGGCATCGGCACCACGCTGTCCGCCAATGCCCTGGCGATGGCGGCGATGCGCGCCTGTTTGACGCAGGTGATGACGCGCGAAGCCTATGCCCATATGCTCGCGCTGGGCGACCGGCTGGCCGAGCGCGTGGCACAGGTCATTCGCGCCAACGGCCTCGAATGGCACGTGGCGCATATCGGCGCGCGGGGCGAGTTCATCTGCGCCAGCAATGCGCCGCGCAACGGGACAGAGGCGCGCGCCGCGATGCAGGGGCCGCTGGAACGCGCGCTGCATCTCTTCCTCATCAATCGCGGCGTGCTTATCGCGCCGTTCCACAATATGACGCTGGTCAGCCCCGCCACCCGCCCGGATCAGGTGGAGCGACTGGCGCACGTTCTCGACGATTGCCTCAAGACCCTGATCGGAAAATCTCAATGACCAAGCCGCCCTTCAGCTCGAACTCAATCGCTTCTGTTGACGAGGCGCGCGCCTTCTTTGCCGCGCATCCCGATGTGGACGCGGTGGACATCATCTTCACCAATCTGTCGGGCGTCCCGCGCGGCAAGCGGCTGCGCCAGCACGAAGTGATCGCGGTGTATGAAACCGGGCGCTTTCTGCCCGGATCGGTGCTGGTGGTGGATATTACCGGCCGCGATACCGAGGAGACAGGGCTTGTCTGGGAAGATGGCGATGCCGACCGTTATGTGCGCCCCGTGCCCGGCACGCTGGTGCCCGCGCCGTGGCTGGGCAAGGGTGCGGCGCAGTTCCTGACCAGTTTCTACGAGCTGGACGGCACCCCCAACGATCTCGACCCGCGCCATGTGCTGGGCCGGGTGGTGGACAGCTTTGCCGACCGCGGCCTGACCCCGGTGATGGCGGTGGAGCTGGAGTTCTACCTTGTCGATGTGGAAGGCGGGCGGGTGCTGCCTGCGCGCGGGCAGGTTTCCGGCTATCGCGGCGCGGATATCCAAGTCTATGGCCTTCGCGAATTGCAGGATTTCAAGCCCTTCTTCGATGATCTTTACGCCGCCTGCGATGCGCAGGGGCTGCCGCTGGAGAGCGCGATCTCCGAATTCGCGCCGGGGCAGTTTGAGCTCACCCTGCGGCACAAGGCCGATGCGCTGCGCGCCACCGATGATGCGGTGATGTACAAGCGGCTGGTGAAGGGTGTCGCCATGAGCCACGGCTTTGAAGCAACCTTCATGGCCAAGCCCTTTGCCGACCAGGCGGGCAACGGGATGCATCTGCATATCTCGATGAATGACGATGCCGGCACCAACGCCTTTGCCAGCGAAGACCCCGAAGGCACGCCGATGCTGCGCCACGCCATTGGCGGGATGAAGGCGCTGCTGGCGGACAGCATGGCGATTTTCGCGCCCAATGCGAACAGCTACCGCCGCTTCCGCGCCAATTCCTATGCCCCCGTCGCGCCCACATGGGGGGTGAACAACCGCACGGTATCCTTGCGCGTGCCCGCTGGCCCGCCCTCCTCGCGCCATGTCGAACACCGCGTGTGCGGCGCGGATGCGCATCCCACGCTGGCGAGCGCGGCAGTGCTGGCGGGGATGCTGCACGGCATTGCCAACCAGATCGATCCCGGCCCGGCGGTGGTGGGCAATGGGTATGAGCATCCCGAAGCCAAGGTGAAGCTGCCCAACAACTGGGCCGCCGCGATCGACGCCTTTGAAGCCAGCGCGGAAATGAACCGCTACCTCGGCGAACGCTTCGTGAAGAACTACGCCACCGTGAAGCGGGTGGAGATGGCCAATTTCATGGCGCAAGTGACCGAGGCCGATTACGACTGGTATTTGCGCAACGCGTAGTTCCGTTGTGCTCCCCTCCTGCTTGCGGGAGGGGTTGGGGTGGGCCTTACCGCCGGTGGTTTTGCGCGGTTTCCAGAAACAATTGCACCGGGCCGGAATGGCGCGACAGCCGCCGCCAGCCAATCCCGATATCGACCGTGGGCAGGCTTTCGCGGGTTCGCTTGGCGAGGATGCGGTCGCCTTCCAGTGTCCAGGGCCGGTAAACCAGATCGGGCATCAGCGTGATGCCTGCGCCCGTGCCGACCAGGCTGCGCACCCCTTCGACCGAGGAGGTGCGGTAGGCGACGCGCGGCGGATGGTCGAAATGCGCCCAGATGCCTTCGACCAGCCCTTCCAGCTCGTCGAGGGAAAGCATCACCACCGGATCGTTCTCCAGCTGTGCCAGTGACAACCCATCCACTTGCGCCAGCGGGTGGCTGGGCGCGAGCCAGGCGCGGCATTCGCTGCGCAGCAGCACTTCGAAATCGATCGCGCTGCGCTGTTCCAGCGTGGAAACATTGAGCAGCGCCAGATCGAGCTCGCCCCCCACCAGCATATGTTCGATATAGGGGCGTTTGTCCTCCACCAGGCTCACCTCGATCCGGGGATAGAGGCGGCGGAAGTGCGAGAGCAGATCGGCGAAGAAATAGCCTGTGACCAGCGGCGTTGCGCCAATGCGGATGCGGCCTTCGGTCTGGTCTTCCCCCTGCGCCACGCCCACCGCCAGATTGTTGACCGAATCAAGGATCGCGCGGGCATTGCGCAGGAACTGGCTGCCTTCGCGGGTGAGCGAGACGCCCTTGGCATGGCGGTTGAACAGGGTAAGGCCGGTTTCCAGTTCCAGCGTGCGGATCGCGTCGGTCACCGCGCTTTGGGAAATGCCCACTGCGTTCGATCCGCCGGATACCGAGCGGGCTTCGGCCACGGCGATGAAATAGCGGAGCTGGCGCAAAGTGATGTTCATGGGCGTGCATCTTCTAGCAAGCGGATTTTCCGATAGCTATCGTTTTGCATAATCGACTGGCGCGCGCGCGGAATCAGGGCATTCTTCGCAATTGTGCACTTGCAGCAATGTCAGGCTGGGGTAGCATCACGATTCGACTGCGCAGGGACTCGCCACTGTTCCGCATCCGGTTTCGGGCTGGCATCTGAAGTTTCTGGCGCCAACAACAAGGGGCCTGTCGTCATGAGCAACTCCAGGGACATCACCATCGACATCCGGCAATTGCAAATGGGCCGCCGCTCGCTTCTGCAGGGGCTGGGCGTGGCCGCAGTCGGCATCAGTTTCGGCGGGCTGGCCGCGTGCAGCGATTCCGGTGGCGGCCTTGCCAGCACGGGCGAGGAGGCATCGCTCAACTTCTACAACTGGGACACCTATATCGGCGAAACCACGCTCGACGACTTCCGCGAAGCGAGTGGCATCACCGTGAATATGAGCCTGTTCGCCACCAATGACGAACTGTTCGCCAAGCTGCGCGCGGGCAATCCGGGCTATGATGTGATCGTTCCGTCGAACGACTTTGTCGAACGCATGGTGCAGGCCGAACTTGTGCAGCCGCTCGACCACACGCTGATCCCCAACATGGCGAATATCGACCCCAGCTTCATCGATGTCAGCTATGATCCGGGCCGGGTCCATTCGATGCCGTATACCTGGCTGGCGCTGGGAATCGGTTACCGCAAGTCCAAGGTTTCGAGCGTGCCCGACAGCTGGAAGGTGCTGTTCGACTCCAACGAATATGCGAACCGCATCGCGCTGCTTTCCGAAGCGGGCGATGTCATGCGACTTGGTGCGAAATATCTGGGCCATTCGGTGAACGCGATCACCCCCGAAATCATTGCGCAGGTGGAAGCGATGATGATCCGCCAGAAGCCGTTCATCCGCACCTTCCACGAGGATAACGGGCAGGATCTGCTGCTGTCGGGCGAAGTGGATGTCGTGATGGAATATAATGGCGACATCGCGCAGATCATGACCGAGGATGACGATATCGATTTCGTGATTCCCAAGGAAGGCAGCCAGCTCAATTCCGATAATCTGTGCATTCCGGTGGGCGCGCCGCATCCCAAGAATGCGCATATGTTCATCAACAATCTGCTCGACGGGGAAGTGGGCAAGAAGATCACCGAGACGATCCTCTATCCCACGCCCAATGCGGCGGCCAAGGCGCTGATGCCGGCGGATTATGCCGCCAATCCGGTCATCTTCCCGCCTGCCGACCTTCTCGCCAAGTGCGAATACGCGGCCTACAACGCCACCAACCAGCCGCTTTACGAGGAAGCCTTCACCCGCATCCGCGCGGCCTGATCGCACCTGATCGCCTGCGCCTTTTCCTGACAGGCCCAAGGGGGGAACCGGATGGAGAACTGGAAAAATGCCAAGGGCGTGTTCGCGGCGATTGCCGCGGCCCCCATGGCATGGCTTCTGGTCTTTTTCCTGTTTCCCCTTGCGCTGGTCTGGCTTTACAGCTTCGGCACCAATACCAGCCTGACCGAAATCGAGATTTCGGGCACCTTCTCCAACTACGCCCGCGCGCTAGACCCGCTTTACCTGGGCATTTTGTGGAAATCGATCCTGGTGGCGGCGGCCACCACGGGCATCTGTCTGGTGGTGGGTTTTCCCGTGGCGCTGGCCATCGTGTTCGCGGCGGACAAGTGGAAGCCGTGGCTGCTGCTGGCGATCATGTTGCCGTTCTGGACCAATCTGCTGATCCGCACCTATGCGCTGATCGCGGTGTTGCGGCGCGAAGGCTATGTGAACCAGACGCTGGGCTGGCTGCACGAGCATTACGGCAATCTGATGGTGCTGGTGGGCCTGCCGGCCCCCGGCGCTTACGAGCCGCTGGAACTGCTTTACAACAATTTCGCGGTGATCTTCGGCCTTGTCTATGTGCACCTGCCGTTCATGGTATTGCCGCTTTATGCCGCGCTTGACCGGATGGACAAATCGCTGATCGAGGCGAGCCTTGATCTGGGCGCGGGCCATGTGCGCACATTGCTGACGATAGTCGCGCCGCTGGCCGCGCCGGGCATTATTTCGGGCGTCATTATCACCTTTGTGCCTGCCTTGGGCGCCTATCTGACGCCTGATCTGCTGGGCGGGCCGGACAGCCAGATGATCGCCAATGTGATCGAGCGGCAGTTCAAACGCGCGAATGATTGGCCGTTTGGCGCGGCGCTGTCCTTCCTGCTGATGTATGCAACCTTTATCGCCATCGCCATTCAGGCCATGAAATCGCGCCAGGCGGAGAGGCGGCAATGATCTTTCGCAAACGGCGCACGCCGATTGCCCCGCTCGAATATTCGCGCCGCACATCGATGCGGCTGTGGGTGGGGCTGGTGCTGTTCTTCCTCTATGCGCCGCTCATCACGCTGATCGCGTTCAGTTTCAACGACAGCCGCCGCAATATCGTGTGGCGCGGTTTCACGCTCGATTACTACGAACGCGCGCTGAACAATGCCAGCCTGATGGAGGCGCTGCTCAATTCGCTCACCATTGCCGCGCTGGCAACTGTGGTCAGCGTGGTGCTGGGCGCGCTGGCGGCGGTGATGCTGTGGCGGTTCCGCTTTCCGTTCAAGGCGGGGGCGGAAGGCGCGATGGCCTTGCCCATCGTGGTGCCCGAAATCTGCCTTGGGGTCGCATTTCTGGTGTACTTTGCCCGCATCGGATTCCCCTCCAACCTGCCCTGGCCGCTCAATCTGGGGCAGATCACGATTGCGCATATCACCTTCTGTTTCCCCTTCGTGGCGATGGTGGTGCGCAGCCGCCTGACCAGCTTCAACCGCGAGGAGGAGGAGGCCGCCAAGGATCTGGGCGCGAGTGAATGGCAGACCTTCCGCGACATCCTGTTGCCACATATGAAGCCGGGCCTCATCGCAGGCGCGCTGCTTGCCTTCACGCTCAGCCTTGACGATTTCGTGATCACCTTCTTCACCAGCGGGCCGAATACGATCACTTTCCCGGTGAAGGTCTATTCAATGGTGCGCTTCTCGGTCACGCCAGAGGTAAACGCGGCATCGGCCATGGTCATCGCCATCACCGTCATTCTCACCACGATTGCGCTCAAGCTGCAAAGCCGCATGGGCCAGATCACCCAAAGGCACTGAGGCCATGGAAACCAAGCAGCCGATCATCCAGATCAAGAATGTCTCCAAGCGGTTCGGCCCGGTCACCGCGGTGGACAATGTCAGTCTGGATATCATGCCGGGGGAATTCTTCGTGCTGCTGGGGCCATCGGGCTGCGGCAAGACCACGCTGCTGCGCATGATTGCCGGGTTCGAAATGCCAACCGAGGGGCAGGTGATCATCGATGGGCAGGACATGGCGCGGGTGCCGCCCAACAAACGGCCCGTGAACATGGTTTTCCAGTCCTATGCCGTGTTCCCGCATATGAGCGTGGCAGACAATGTCGGCTACGGCCTGAAAATTGCGCGCGTGGGCGCGGATGAGGTCAGGACACGCGTGGCCGAGGCGCTGGAACTGGTGAAGCTGGATGGCTTTGCCGACCGGATGCCCAACCAGCTTTCGGGCGGGCAGCGGCAGCGCGTTGCGCTGGCGCGCAGCCTGGTGATGCGGCCCAAGGTGCTGCTGCTGGACGAACCGCTCTCCGCGCTCGACGCCAAATTGCGCGCGCAGATGCAGTTCGAGCTGGCGGATTTGCAGGACGAGGTGGGCATCACCTTCGTCACCGTCACCCACGATCAGGACGAGGCGCTGAGCATGGCGGGGCGCATCGCGGTGATGAACAAGGGCGAAGTGGCGCAATTGGCCACGCCGTCCGACCTCTACGAATTTCCGGCCAACCGGTTTGTGGCCGATTTCGTTGGCTCGGTGAACCTGTTTGAAGGCAAGCTGACGCTGGACGAGCCGGACCGTGCGGCAGTGGATTGCCCCGGTCTTGGCAAGGTGTGGCTGAACCACGGCGTCACCGGCCCGCATGGGGCGGATGTGTGGGTGGCGATCCGGCCGGAGAAGATCTACCTCCATGTGCCGGGAGACGGGAAGGCGGTGCGCGGTGCGGCCGAAGATGCGCCCGACGGCTACAATTTTGCGCGCGGCACGATCAAGGGGATGAGCTATCTGGGCGATATCACCCTGTTCGACATCAAGCTGGAAAGCGGCGCGCTGCTGCGTGTCTCGCGCCCCAATCTGTCGCGCCGCGACCAGGAGGATTTCACCTGGGACGACAAGGTGTCGATGCACTGGCGCGCGGACAGCCCGGTGGTGTTGCTGGGGTGAGCGGGGGCGCTGTTCATCGGGAAAACCGATAGCATTCGCTTTCCCTTTCCTATTTCTCCGGAACGGGCGGCGGGCCTAGGGTTTTCGAAGTGAATCCCAATGTCCGGAAAGCGGAAATGATCGACAGCCACAGCCAGTTTATCGGCGGAAAAGCCGCACATGGCAGCGAATCGCCCGAAGCGGTGTTCAATCCAGCCACCGGCGAACAGATCGCCAATCTGCCCAGTGCCAGCCGCGCACAGGTGGATGCGGCCGTGGCGGCGGCGCAGGCGGCCTTTCCCGTCTGGTCCGCGATGACTCCGGGCGACCGTTCGCGCGCCATGCTGAAAATCGCTGACCGGATTGAACAAATGGCCGACGATTTCGCCGCGCTGGAAATGCTCAATTGCGGCAAGCCCGTGGGCACCGTGCGCGCGGTGGATGTGGGCAACACGATCGACGTGTTCCGCTTTTACGCTGGCGCGGCGCGCACCGTGCCGGGGGTTCCGGCGGGGGAATACCGCAAGGGCCACACATCGATGCTGCGGCGCGATCCGCTGGGCGTGTGCGTGGGCATTGCGCCGTGGAATTATCCGCTGATGATGGCGGCGTGGAAAATCGCGCCCGTGATTGCGGCGGGCAACACCATCGTGCTCAAGCCCTCCGAACACACCCCGCTCACCGCGCTGAAACTGGCCGAGGTTTGCGCCGAATTCCTGCCTGAAGGCGTGGTCAATGTCGTGACCGGCAGCGGGGCCAGTGTGGGCGCGCAATTGGTGGCGCACCGCGCGGTCCGGATGGTGAGCCTTACCGGCGATGTGGCAACGGGGCGCAAGATTCTGGAAGCAGTCGCCCCCACGATCAAGCGCACCCACTTCGAACTGGGCGGCAAGGCGCCGGTGATCGTGCTGGCCGATGCGGACATTTCCGCTGCGGTCGCCGCGATTGCCGAAGGCGGCTATTACAATGCCGGGCAGGATTGCACCGCGGCGTGCCGCGTGTTCGCGCATGCCAGCGTATACGACCGGCTGGTGGCTGAACTGCAAAGTGCGGTGCAGAATATCGCCATGGGCGATCCCGCCGATCCTGCCACGCAATTGGGGCCGCTGATTACCCCGCGCCAGCGCGATCGGGTGGACGGCTTTGTCGCCCGTGCCGCCGCCGATACCGATGCGGAAATCGTGACCGGTGGATATGTGCCCGATGGCCCCGGTTTCTTCTATGCCCCCACGCTGGTGGCGGGTGCCGGCCCGGCGGATGAGATCGTGCAGAAGGAGGTGTTCGGCCCGGTCGTTTCGGTCACCCGTTTTGGCGAGGATGAGCAGGTGCTGGGCTGGGCTAATGACAGCGAATACGGCCTCGCCAGTTCGGTCTGGACGCGCGACGTGGGGAAGGCAGCGCAATTTGCCGCGCGTCTCCAATATGGCGTGACATGGATCAACACCCATTCGGTCAACGCCACCGAAATGCCGCATGGCGGGGTGAAATCGTCGGGCTATGGCTCGGATCTGTCGATCTACAGTCTGGAGCATTACATGACCACGCGCCATGTGATGATAAAGCACTGATCCGATGACGAATGCGCGCCCGGTTCTTGGAGTGATCGCCTGCCAGCGGCAGGTCGGCACCGAGCCTGCGCAGGCGGTGATCGAACGCTATATCCGCGCCGCGATGCGCTATGCCGATGTGGCAGCCCTCATCATCCCCAGCCTGCCCGATCTGATGAGCGCGGACGAGGTGGCGGGGCGGCTGGATGGCGTGCTGCTGACGGGCAGCCCGTCCAATATCGGCCCGCATCATTACGGCGAGGAGGCAGGAGAAGGCCCGTTCGATCCCGGCCGGGACGAGATTGCGCTTGCCATGGTGGATGCGATGGCTGCGCGCGGCCGCCCGGTGTTTGGCATTTGCCGGGGTTTTCAGGAAATCAACGTGGCGCTGGGCGGCACATTGCGGCGAGATGTCTCCGCCAGTGACGATCTGCTGCGCCACCATGCGAGCGATGGCGTGGCGTTCGATGCCATGTTCGATCATGCGCATCCCGTCTCCCTTAATCCCGATGGCGTGCTGCACCGTGCGCTGGGCAAGGCACAGCTCACCGTCAATTCGGTGCATTTTCAGGGGGTGGGCCGGCTGGCCGATGGGCTGACGGTGGAGGCGACCGCGCCCGATGGGCTGGTGGAGGCCTATTCCACCACCATTGGCAATGCGCCCGTCATCGCGGTGCAATGGCATCCGGAATGGCAGCCGGAAAACAACCCGGACAGCCAGGCCTTTTTCCGCCTCATGGGCGACACATTGCGGGGGATATGATGCCCATTATGCGCACCAACCGCTTTCTGGCCCGGATCGGCTTTTCGCCCTGAGAGGGCGCTGCGCCATCCGTTCCCCCAGATTCAATTTTCCAAGGAAGACATCATGCCCGGCAATTACGATATCGCGGAATTGAAGCGCCTCGACGTGGCGCACCATTTGCCTGCGCAGCAGGACTACAAGCTGATCGAGGATATGGGCGGCAGCCGCATCGTCACCCATGCCAGCGGTTGCTATATCCACGATGGCGACGGCAACCGCATCCTTGATGGCATGGCGGGGCTGTGGTGCGTGAATGTGGGTTACGGGCGCGAGGAGCTGGCCGATGTGGCGGCGGCGCAGATGCGCGAACTGCCCTTCTACAACACCTTCTTCAAGACGGTGACGCCGCCCACCGTGCTGCTGGCGCAGAAGATCGCATCGCATACCGCGCCGAAACCCGGCGACAAGTTGCAGCACATCTTCTTCAACGCCAGCGGTTCGGAAGCGAACGATACCGTGTTCCGCATGGTGCGCCATTACTGGAAAGTGAAGGGGGAGCCCAAGCGCACCGTCTTCATCAGCCGCTGGAACGCCTATCACGGCTCCACCGTTGCGGGGGTGAGCCTGGGCGGCATGAAGTTCATGCACGAACAGGGCGATCTGCCCGTGCCGGGGGTTGAACACGTGCGCCAGCCTTACTGGTTCGGCGAAGGCTTCGGCACCGATCCCGTCCAGTTTGGCAAGGATTGCGCCGCCGCGATCGAGGAGCGGATTCTGGCCGTGGGGCCGGAAAATGTCGCTGCCTTCATCGGTGAGCCGGTGCAGGGCGCGGGCGGGGTCATCATCCCGCCGCCGGGCTACTGGCAGGAGGTCGAGGCGATTTGCCGGAAATACGGCATTTTGCTGGTGGCGGACGAGGTGATCTGCGGCTTTGGCCGCACGGGCGAATGGTTCGGCCACCAGACTTACGGCTTTACCCCCGATATGGTGGCGATGGCCAAGGGGCTGTCGAGCGGTTACCTGCCCATCAGTGCCACCGCCGTTTCCAGCGACATTGTCGAGGTGCTGAAAACCGGCGGCGATTTCGTCCACGGCTTCACCTATTCGGGCCATCCGGTTTCCGCCGCGGTTGCGCTGCGCAATATCGAGATCATCGAGCGCGAAGGGCTGGTGGAACGCACCCGCACCGATACCGGCCCCTATCTGGCCGAAGCCTTGCAGCGGATTGCGGGCCATGAACTGGTGGGCGAAGTCCGCTCGATCGGCCTGCTCGGCGCGGTCGAGATCGTGAGCGAGAAGGGCACCAACGCACGCTGGGGCGGCAAGGAAGGCAATGCCGGGCCGGTGGTGCGCGATATCTGCATCAGGAACGGCCTGATGGTGCGCGGCATCCGCGACACCATCGTGATGTGCCCGCCGCTGATCATCACGCATGACGAGATTGACGAGATGATCGCCATCATCGCCAAGTCGCTGGACGAGGCCTTGCCCGCCCTGCGCGAAATCGGGGAGTAAGGCCGGTGATCGTTGGAACCGTACGCGAGATCAAGAACAACGAATTCCGTGTGGGCCTGACGCCCGAAGCCGCGCAGGAACTGGTCGCTGCCGGGCACGATGTGCTGGTCGAAGCAGGCGCGGGGCAGGGCATCGGCGCGGGCGATGAAGCCTATGCCAAGGCCGGCGCGCGCATAATTCCCACGGCGGCCGAGGTCTTTGCCACTGCCGACATGATCGTGAAGGTAAAGGAGCCGCAGGCGGGTGAACGCGCCATGCTGCGCGAGGGCCAGGTGCTCTTCACCTATCTCCACCTCGCCCCCGATCCCGATCAGGCGCATGACCTGATCACAAGCGGCGCGGTCTGTATCGCGTACGAAACCGTCACCGATGCCAGCGGCGGCCTGCCTCTGCTCAAACCCATGAGCCAGGTGGCCGGGCGCATGGCGATCCAGGCGGGGGCGACCGCGCTGGAAAAGGCCAATGGCGGGCGCGGGGTGCTGCTGGGCGGGGTGCCGGGGGTCTTGCCCGGCAAAGTCGCCATTATCGGCGGCGGCGTGGTCGGCTTCAACGCAGCGCAGATGGCGGCAGGGCTGGGCGCGGATGTGACGATCCTCGATCGCAGCGCCGAAGTTCTGGAGCGTCTGGGCGTTCATTTCGAAGCCCGCGCCAAAACGCGCTTTTCCAACCGCGCCAATCTGGCGGCCTGCGTGGCAGAGGCGGATCTGGTGATCGGCGCGGTGCTGATCCCCGGTGCCGAAGCGCCCAAACTGGTCAGCCGCGAAATGCTGTCCACCATGAAGCCGGGCGCGGTTCTGGTGGATGTGGCGATCGACCAGGGCGGCTGTTTTGAAACCAGCAAGCCCACCACCCATGCCGAGCCGACCTATGTGGTCGATGGCATTGTGCATTATTGCGTGGCCAATATGCCCGGCGCCGTTGCGCGCACCAGCACCTATGCGCTGGGCAATGTCACGCTGCCGCACGTGCTGAAACTGGCCGGATTGGGCTGGCGCGAGGCGCTGAAGCGCGACAAGCACTTGTTGGCAGGCCTGAATGTCGCGCACGGCAAGGTGACCTGTGCGCCGGTGGCAGAAGCGCTGGAACTGCCCTTTACCGATCCGGCGGACGTTTTGGGCTGATGCGGCGCATCGGGCACTATATCGGCGGGCGCGACATCGCCTCGCCCGCCGGGCGGCAGGCGCCGGTGTTCAATCCGGCAACGGGCGAACAAAGTGCCAGCGTGTCGCTCGCCTCCGCTGCCGAGGTGGGTGCGGCAGTGCGCTCCGCCGCGGCGGCCTTTCCCGGCTGGGCTGCCACCCCGCCCTTGCAGCGGGCGCGCATCCTCAACCGCTTCCTGCGCATATTGGAGGAGCGGACGGGTGAGCTGGCGGCCATCATTACGGCCGAACATGGCAAGGTGCTGTCCGATGCGCGCGGCGAGGTGCAGCGCGGGCTGGAAGTGGTCGAATTCGCCACCGCTGCGCCGCAATTGCTCAAAGGCCAGATCACCGAAAATGTCGGCCGCGATGTGGACAGCCACGCGGTGCGCCAGCCCTTGGGCGTGGTGGCGGGGATTACCCCGTTCAACTTTCCCGCCATGGTGCCGATGTGGATGTTCCCCGTGGCGCTGGCGGCGGGCAATTGCTTCATCCTGAAGCCGAGCGAGCGCGATCCTTCCGCCTCGCTGCTGATCGCGCGCTGGCTGACCGAGGCGGGCCTGCCCGCAGGCGTGTTCAATGTGGTGCAGGGCGACAAGGAGGCGGTCGACGCGCTGCTGACCGCGCCGGATGTCAAGGCGATCAGCTTCGTCGGCTCCACCCCGATTGCCCGCTACATCTACGAAACCGCCGCGCATCACGGCAAGCGCTGCCAGGCGCTGGGCGGGGCGAAGAACCACATGGTCATCCTGCCCGATGCGGACATGGAACAAGCCGCCGATGCGCTGATGGGCGCGGCCTATGGCTCTGCCGGGGAACGCTGCATGGCCATTTCCGTGGCGGTGCCGGTGGGCGCGGAGACGGCGGAGCGGCTGGTGGAGATGCTCGCCCCCCGCGTCGCCGCGCTGAAGGTCGCCCCCGGCACCGATCCGGAGGCCGAGATGGGCCCGCTGATCACCGCCGCGCACCGCGACAAGGTGGCCGGCTTCATCGCCAGCGGGGAGGCGCAGGGGGCCCGCCTGCTGGTCGACGGGCGCGGCCTTTCGATGCAGGGGCACGAGGGCGGCTTTTTTCTGGGCGGCACGCTGTTCGACCATGTGACGCCGGAGATGGATATCTACCGCGAGGAGATTTTCGGCCCTGTCCTGTCCGTGGTGCGGCGCGATAGTTTTGAGGACGCGCTGGCGCTGGTGAACGGCTGCGAGTTTGGCAACGGCACATCCATCTTCACCCGCAATGGCGATGCCGCGCGCCGCTTTGCCGCAGGTGTCGAAGTGGGCATGGTGGGCGTCAATGTGCCGATCCCCGTGCCAATGGCTTTCCACAGTTTCGGCGGGTGGAAAGCCAGCCTGTTCGGCGACCATCATATGCATGGCGAGGAGGGCTTCCGCTTCTACACGCGCCTGAAAACGGTAACCACGCGCTGGCCCAAGGGCGCAGGCGGCGGGGCGGATTTCGTCATGCCCACCATGCGCTAGGTTTGGGCGTTAGCGCAGGGCGGGACTTCCCAAGCGCGCCCGACCGCCCTATTCCCCGCGCCGGGGCAGAACGGCAAGGGTGATGGAAGACAGCAAGTCCGGCAGCGGGCTGGAACAAGCATTTCTGGAAAACCGCGCGGCTTTGCTGCGCTTTCTGCACGCGCGCGGTGCGGGCGACGCGGCAGAGGATTTGTTGCAGGAGGTCTGGCTGAAAGTCGCCAGCGCCCCCGCCGGGCCGGTGGGTGCGCCGCTGGCCTATCTTTATGCCGTGGCCAACCGATTGATGATCGACCGCTACCGGTCTGCCCGTGCGGCAGCTTCGCGCGAGCATGAATGGACCGCGACCCAGTTCGACATCGCCACGGGCCGCAGCGACGCGCCTGATGCCGAAAGGCTGGTGGCCGCGCGCCAACTGGCCGCTCTGGTCGAGCAATTGCTGAACGATCTGGAACCGCCGCGCGTGGCGCAGGTGTTTCGCCGGCACCGTGTGGACGGCGTGGCGCAGCGCGATCTCGCTGCCGAATTCGGCGTGAGCCTGAGCACGATCGAGGCTGATCTGCGCAAGGCCTACCGCGCGCTGGCCGCTTTTCGGGAGGCGCAGGATGAGGTTTGAGCGCCATGTCTCCGTCTTATCTGCGTGAAGGGACCGCATGATGCAGGCAGATGAGCAGATCCGCGACCAGGCGCTGACCTGGGCATTACGCACCGGCGATCCCGCTTTTGCGGATTGGGAAGGCTTCACCGCGTGGCTGGAGGCCGATCCTGCGCACGCCGTCGCCTATGACGCGGTGGCAGGTGCCATAGCCGACGCAGCGCAGGTGCTGGCGGCGGCTCCTGCCAATGATGACGCGCCCCTCCTGCCTGTCACCCGCCGCCGCTGGCTGGGCGGGGCGATTGCTGCCGCGCTGGCTGTGGTCGCGCTGGTGGGCGTGTGGAACCGGCCGGGCGGAGCGGAACTCTACGAAACCGCCCCGGGCGAAACGCAGCTGATCGCGCTCGCCGATGGCAGCACGATTGAGCTGGCGGGCGGCACCGTGCTGGAATTGCCCGAAGGCACTGCCACACGCGAAGCCGTGCTGCGCGAAGGGCAGGCACTGTTCACCATCGTGCACAACGATGCCGATCCCTTCGTGCTGATGGCCGGAGCTGACCGGCTGGTCGATGCGGGCACGGTGTTCGATGTGAAGCTGGGCAGCGGCGGGTTGACGCTGGGCGTGTCTGAAGGGGCGGTGATCTACAATCCGGCAGCGGCCAATCTGCGGGTGGATGCGGGCAATGGCCTTGTCGCGCGCCCCGGAAGCGCTCCGGTCGTTGCCGCGCTTGACCCGCAACTCGTGGGCGAATGGCGCGAAGGGCGGCTGACCTTCGACATGGCCCCCCTGCCTGAAGTGGCCGAAGACCTGACGCGCGCCACCGGCATTGCCTTTACCGCGCGCGACGGGGGGCGTGGCCAGAGGATTTCGGGCAGCATCCTGCTGGCCCCCGTCATCGCCAATCCCCGCAGTCTGGAGGGGTTGCTGGGTGTGCGCGTCAGCCCGCGCGGGCAAGGGTGGGAGATTGCGGGACAATAGGCCATGCGGCGCGCGATCCACCGCCTTTGCAGCCTTGTTGCCCTGACCATGCTCGCCGGGGCAGGGCCTGCCTTTGCCCGGCCCGTGCTGGTGGACAGCCCGGCAGGCCAAGCCGGACGCGCGGCGATTGCGCTGGCGCGGCAGACCGGCGGCAGCATCGTGATTGCCGACCGCGCGCTGGCAGAGCGGCGCGTGCCCGCCATACGCGGCCGGATGGAACCGCACGAGGCCGCGCGGCGGCTGGCGCAGGCATCGGGCGGGCGGCTGGTGCGCGCCGGCGATGGCGCGTGGCGGATCATTCCCGCCGCGCCCGCGGCGGCGTCGCGTGCCAATGCCGCGCCGTCACCTCCCGTGCGCAGCGCCCCGCCGCCAGTTGAGGAACCACCTGCCGAAGCGGCACCCGGACAGATCGTCGTCACCGCCAGCAAGCGCGATCTCTCGCTCGATCAATATGCAGGCCAAGCCTCCTTCCTGCCGGGCGAGGAATTGATATTCGGCGGGGTTGGCGGGACGGAGCGGATCATGCAGCGCCTGCCCACGCTATCCTCCACGCATCTGGGCAGCGGACGCAACAAGCTGTTCATTCGCGGCATTGCCGATTCCAGCTTTACCGGGCCGACACAGGCCACGGTGGGGCAATATCTGGGCGATCTGCGCCTCACCTATAACGCGCCCGATCCCGATCTGCGCCTGTCCGACATGGAACTGGTCGAGGTGCTCGAAGGGCCACAGGGAACGCTCTACGGCTCCGGCTCGATGGGCGGGATCATCCGCATGGTGCCCAATGCGCCGGAACTGGGCGTCACCTATGGCGCGGCCATTCTGGGCGGATCGCAGACCTGGCACGGCGCGGCCGGAATGGACGCCAATCTGGTGCTGAACCTGCCTTTCCTGGTGGACGATGCGGCGCTGCGCATCTCGCTCGATACGGCCAGCGAGGGTGGTTACATTGATAAGCCGTTGCTGGGGCGGCGCGATGTCAACCGCACGCAGATTTTCGGCGGGCGCGCCACCTTGCGTTATGAAATCGCGCCCGACTGGACGGTGGACCTGATGGGCGTGGCGCAATCCACCCGCGCGCAGGACAGCCAATATGCCGACCGTGATGGCCCGCCGCTGACACGCTCCAGCGCCGTGGAAGAAGGGGCCGATGCCGATTACGCGCAGGGCCAGCTCGTCCTGTCGGGCAGGCTGGGCGATGTGCGGCTGCGTTCCACCACCGGGATCGTGGGCCAGCAACTGGAGGAGAAATACGAGGCGACATTGCCCGGCGGCCCGCCGCGCCGGTTCGTGCAGATGAACGATACCAGCATGGTCGCCAACGAAACGCGGTTGTGGCAGCCGCTGGAAGATCGCTTTGGCTGGGTGCTGGGCGTCAGCTACACGCACAACACCACGCGGCTGACCCGTGCGCTGGAAGGAGAGGGGCAGCGCGCCGCATCCACCGGTGTGCTGAACGAAGTGCGCGAATTCACCACCTACGGCGAGGTCAGCGCCCTGCTGTTCGATGCGCTCGTGGCAAGCGCGGGCGGGCGTTTCACCCATGCGCGGCTTGGCGGCGAGGGCGAGGATGTGGCCCCGCAATTGCTGGCGCAGATTGCCTGGATTACCGCCGCGCGGCGCGAAAGCGCGTTTCTGCCCGCCGCTTCGCTGCTGGCGCGGGTGACGCCTGCCACGCAGCTTTACCTGCGCTATCAGCAGGGGTTCCGCCCCGGCGGGCTGGCGATCGAAGGGCCGCTGGTGCGCCGCTTCGAGAATGACCGCAATTCCACCTTTGAGCTGGGCGTGCGGCACGGCACCCCCGGTTCCTCTCCCTTCGAGATGGCGGCCAGCCTGTCCTACACCACCTGGCGCGACATCCAGGCCGATTTCATCGATGCGGGCGGCTTTCCCAGCACCGCCAATATCGGCGATGGCGAGGTGTGGACCGCCAGCTTCAGCGCCGGGTGGCGCATAACGCGCGCGCTGCGGGTGGATGCGGGCATCACCTATAATGACAGCCGGGTGGACCAGCCGCGGCCCGAATTTTCAACGCTGCGGCTGACCGAAGTGCCCAATGTGGCGCGCGTGGCGGGCCGGGTGGGCGTGGAATATGCGCAGCCACTGGACAATGGCTGGGACATCGCCGCGCGCGGCTGGGCGGGCTATGTGGGCAAATCGCGGCTGGGCATCGGCCCTGAACTGGGCGATCCGCAGGGCAATTACCTCGACAGCGGTCTGACCGTGCGCCTGGGAAGGCCCGACCTGGGCGTGACGCTGGGCGTGACCAATCTGGCGGACGAAGTGGGCAACCGCTTTGCGCTTGGCACCCCCTTTGCGACCGGCCGCGACCAGATCACTCCGCTGCGCCCGCGCACGGTGCGGCTGGGGCTGGACGCACGTTTTTAGGCAAAATTGCAGGCTGCGGCCAAGGCTGCGGGTGGACGGCTCCGTCTTCAGGGCAACCCTACCCTGAAAAGGATCAGCATTCATGCATCGTCACCTGCTTGCCACCTCTGCCATGGCCGCCGCTCTTGCACTGCCCGCTTTTGCTGGCAGCGCCGCGGCGCAGGACATTACCACCGCGCGCACCACGCCTGCGGCCACTTCCACAATTGCCAATGGCGCACCGGGTAATCTGCGCATCACCTCCACCGGATCGGTGACCGTGAGCGCGGGCACAGCGGTGACGCAGGACAGCAACCACACCGTGCTGAATGAAGGCACGATCCGCATCAGCAATGCCGATAACGCCGTTGGCATTGCCGCCAATGCGGGCACGAACGGCACGATCACCAATACCGGCACCATCACGGTGGACGAGAACTACACCGCCACCGATGGCGACAATGACGGCGATCTGGACGGCCCCTTTGCGCTGGGCAGCGGGCGTTACGGCATCCGCACGCTGGGCGCGCATAGCGGCGCGATCACCAATACCGGCACGATTACGGTGGAAGGCAACAATTCCTACGGCATCGCGCTGGGCGGCACGCAGAGCGGCAATGTCATCAATAACGGCACCATCAATGTGCTGGGCAACGACACGGTGGGCATTGCGCTCAACGATGTGGCAGGCAATGTCCGTATAGCCGGCACTGTTACCGTGCGGGGCGAGGATGCCATCGGCGCGCATCTGGCAGGTGATATCACCGGGCGGCTGGAACTGCAGGGCACGCTGGCCGCGACCGGCTACCGCAATACCACCGCGCCCAGCAATACCGCCGCGCTCGATGCGGATGATCTGCTGCAGGGTGGCCCCGCGCTGCTGGTGGAGGGCAATGTGACCGCCGGCATCGTGGTGGCGGTGCCGCCGCGCGATGCCGATGCGAACAATCCGGACGAGGATTCGGACGGCATCCCCGATGCCAGCGAAGGCAGCGGCCAGATCCAGTCCTTCGGCGCCGCGCCTGCCATGGTGATCGGCGCGACCGATCGGACGGTCGCCATCGGCCCGCTGGCGGGCACGGCCACGCAATACGGCCTGCAAGTGGATGGCACGGTGCGCGGCGCGGGCGTCTATAGCGGCGTTTCGTCCACCGGCATCCAGATCGGCGGGCGCGGCGGCAATGTGACCATCGCCAACGGCATCGGAATTGCCGGAACGGTGGGCGCGACCGCGGTCAATGCCAACGCCACCGGGCTGAAGATCGGTGCAGGCACACAGACTGCGCTGATCCATGTGACCGGCACGGTGGAGGCATCGGCCAACAACGCCGCCAGCGCCTCGGCCACGGCGATCCGCGTGGAGGCGGGCGCGAATGTCCCGACCATCCGCAATGCGGGCCGGGTGCGGGCGACCGTCGGCGCAGACGGCACCGCCACCGCGATCATCGACCTGTCGGGCAATGTCACGCTGATCGAGAACAGCGGCCTGATCGCCGCGACCGGGGCCACCGCCACCTCCACCCGCAATGTGGCGGTGGATCTTTCGGCCAATACGACCGGGGCCACGCTGCGCCAGACGGTTGTGGGGGCGGGCATCACCGCGCCTTCGATCGAAGGCGATGTGAAGTTTGGCACGGGCAACGACCTGTTCGACCTTGCCGACGGCACCTACAAGGGCACGGCCATTTTCGGCGGCGGCAGCGATCGGCTGACGCTGAGCGGCGATGCCGTGTTCACCGGCACGGCGCGTTTTGGCGCCGGAGTGGATACGCTGAGCCTTGCCGGCACATCGGTCTTTTCGGGCGCCGCAGATTTTGGCGGCGGGGCCGATATCCTCACCCTGGCGGGCACGGCACGCTTTTCGGGCACGCTGGCCAATTCGGGTGGCCTGGCGGTGACGATGACGGGCGGCGTGCTCGATGTCACCGCCCCTGCCACCATCGCCTCGCTCAATGTCAGCGGCACATCGGTGCTGGTCGCCACGCTCGACAAGGATGCGGGCGAAGGCACGTTCCTGACCGTGGCGGGCGAAGCCAGCTTCGGAACGGGCGCGCAACTGGCGCTCCGCGTGGCCAATCTGGACGACGCGGAGGGCACCTATGCCATTCTTCAGGCAGGCACGCTGACCGGCGCGAACAATCTGCAGATCACCAACACCACGCTGCCTTTCCTGTTCAAGGCGACGCTGGGCACCGATACGCTGGCCAACCGCCTTTCGGTAACGATTGCGCGCCGCAACGCGACCGAACTGGGCCTTAACGCGGCGCAGACCAGCGCCTACAGCGCCATCTTCGCCGCCTTGCAGCAGGATGCGCAGATTGAGGATCTGTTCCTCGCCACCACTGATGCGGATGGCTTCCGGCGGGCGGTGAACCAGATGCTGCCCGATCACGCGGGCGGCACTTTTGACGGCCTGAGCCTGGGGCTGCGCACGCTGGCCCGGCAGCAGGCAGAGGC
This sequence comes from Alteraurantiacibacter palmitatis, assembly GCF_037154115.1. Taxonomy (NCBI): domain Bacteria; kingdom Pseudomonadati; phylum Pseudomonadota; class Alphaproteobacteria; order Sphingomonadales; family Erythrobacteraceae; genus Alteraurantiacibacter; species Alteraurantiacibacter palmitatis. Next base: position 339,877 of record NZ_JBANRO010000001.1, read on the forward strand.
GACCGGCCCGGTCTATTCGCTGGGTGGGCTCGACATCATCCTCAACGCGGCCGTTTGGAACGGCGGCAAGGATGCGGCCGCAACCGCGGGGTATGATCTGTCCGGGCTGGGCGCATCGGCGGCGGCGGAAGTGGATACGGGCCTTGGCGCTGTCGGTCTGTCGCTGGGCTGGATGTTCAGCGATTACGACCAGGGCACCGATCTCGCCTCGGTCTATTCGCACAGCTATGAACTGGCGCTCTACTGGCGCGGCCAGTGGGATGGCTTCTCCGCCTTTGCGCGCGGTTCTGTCGGCAAGGCCAATTTCAAGGGTGAGCGCATCCTGCGCGGCACGCTGGGCACCACACAGGTGGAACGCACCGCCACGGGCGACTGGAGCGGCACCTTCACCAGCGCCAGCGGCGGCGTCTCCTACGAAACTGGCGGCATCTTCTTCGTGCGGCCCGCGGTCAGTTTCGATTATCTCAGCCTGTCCGAAAAGGGCTTTACCGATACCGGAGGCGGCAAGGCGCTGAACCTGACGGTCGACAAGCGGTCAAGCGATGAATTTGCCGTCAATGGCGGGGTCACGGTGGGGATCGACTTCACCGGCACCGGCCCGCGCGATGCCAACTGGTTCCGCGTGGAAGGCGAAGGCGGCTGGCGCGAGATCGTCGGCGGATCGCTGGGTGCCACCACCGCGCGCTTTGAAGGCGGCACCGCCTTCACCATCACGCCGGAAGACCGCGAAGGCGGCTGGTTTGCCCGCGCCCGCGCGGTGGGCGGCAACCGCATCTTCGAACTGGGCGGCGAACTGGGCGCGGAACAGCGCAACAGCGATGTCGCCCTGACGCTGCGCGGAACCTTGCGCATGGGCTTCTGACGGGGCTTCCGATAGCCGCGAGCCGGTCGCAGGGCTTGCGGCGGGGGTTCCCTTTGGCTTCATCAGGTGCCAAGGGAACCCCCATGGCCCGATCCGCCTTTGTCCGCGAAGATGCCGATACCCGGCGGCACAGCCTGATCCAGGCAGCGGCCGCGTGTCTGGCGGAACAGGGCGCGCGGGGTGTTTCGGTGCGGTCGATCTGCGCGCGCGCCGGGGTTTCGGCGGGCCTGTTGACGCATTATTTCGACGGAATTGGCGATCTCATCCTGGCGACATACCGGGACACGGGCCGCAAGGTGGCCGATGCGGTTGCCCGCGCAGTGGCCGATGCGGGCGATGACCCGCGCGCAAGGCTGGAAGCCTATGTCACCGCCAGCTTTCGCCCGCCCGTGCTGGATCCCGAATTACTCGCCACCTGGCTCGCCTTCTGGAGCCTGATGAAGAGCGATCCCCAGGTGGCCGAGGTGCATGGCGAACTCTACGCCGATTTCCGCCGCGGTCTGGAAACGCACTTGCGCGAATATTGGGGCAAAGGCGCCGCCGATGACGAGGTGCGGCTTGCCGCGATTGCCATCAATGCGCTGGTCGATGGGCTGTGGCTGGAACTGTGTCTCGATGAACGCGGACCGTTCAGCCCGGCCGAGGCGGAGAAGTTGGCGCTGACTTGGCTCGATGCCATGCTGGCGCGGCGATCAGCCGCCTAGCAACCGGCCCAACAGGCTGCGGTCGGCCAGAATGGCGGCAGCCGCGTTATGCCCCGGCGCACCGGTCACCCCGCCGCCCGGATGGGTGCCTGCACCGCACATATACAGTCCCTTCACCGGCCCCCGGTAGGATCCATGGCCCAGCATCGGGCGCGCGGCCCAGAGCTGATCCAGCCCCATATTGCCGTGCATGATGTCCCCGCCAACAAGTCCGAACTTGCGTTCGAGATCGCGCGGCGAATGGATCTGCCGTGCGATCACGCTGGCCTTGAAGCCAGGCGCGTGCGCCTCGACGGTGTCGATGATGCAATCGGCCGCTGCCTCGCGCTCGTCATCCCAGCTTCGCCCATCAGGCAGTTCGGGCGCGAATTGCTGGCAGAACAGGCTGGCGACGTGCTGGCCCGGCGGGGCAAGGCTGTCGTCCACGGTGGAGGGAATGAGCATTTCGACGATGGGTCGTTTCGACCAGCCATAGCGTTTGGCGTCGAGGAAGGCTTCATCCATGTAATCGAGCGTGGGGGCGATGATGATGCCGCTCTGGTGGTGTTCGCCGGCTTCCGGCAGGCAGGAGAAGCGCGGCAGCTCGCTCAGCGCCACATTCATGCGGAAGGTGCCGCTGCCCGCCTTGAACCCGCGCATCCGGCGGCGGAAATCATCGGGCAGATCAGCGGGGGCCATCAGCCGGTCATAGAGCAGTTTCGGCCCGACATTGGCGGCAACAATGGTCCCAGCAATTTCCTCGCCGCTCGCCAGCTTGACGCCCACGGCCTTTTTGCCATCGACCAGCACCTGCGCCACCGGGCTTTCCAGGCTGATATCCACGCCCAGCTTTGCGCAAGCCTTGGCCATGGCCTGCGTGATCGCGCCCATGCCGCCCACCGCGTGGCCCCATGCGCCCTTCTTGCCGTTCACCTCGCCAAAGACGTGGTGCAGCAGGACATAGGCGCTGCCCGGCGTATCGGGGCTGGCGTAATTGCCGACCACCGCGTCAAAGCCGAAAGCGGCTTTCACCGCTTCGCTTTCAAACCACTGGTCGAGCATCCCGCGCGCCGATTTGGCGAACATATCGAGCAGGTCGCGCTTGGCTTCCAGCGGCAGGCTGGCGAGCGGGCGGCCTTGTGCCGCGGCGGCAATCAGCGTGCGCAGGCCTTCGCCCGCATTGGGCGGCGCCTTGAGTGCAAGGCTGCGCAGAATGTCGGCAATGCGATCCAGCGCGTCGTAATAGGCGGGCAGCGCTTCGGCATCGGCAGCGGAGAATTTCCGGAATTCCTCCTGCGTTTTCAGCAAACCTCCACCTAGCTTGAGGTAGCGCCCGTCCTCCTGCGGCAGGAAATTGCTGATCGGGCGTTCGATAACGCGGTAGCCGTAATCGGCCAGCCGCATATCCGCGATGACCTTGGGTTGCAGCAGGCTGACCGTGTAGCTTGCGGTGGAATTGCGGAAGCCGGGTGCGAACTCCTCGGTCACCGCCGCGCCGCCGACCACGCTGCGCGCCTCCAGCACGCGCACTGACAAACCGGCGCGGGCAAGGTAGAAGGCGCAAGTGAGGCCGTTATGGCCGCCGCCGATAATCAGGGCATCGTAAGTCTTGGTCATAATCGGCGGCGATCCTTGCTTGTTTTACACTCGTAAGACAGTAGGCTGCGGCAAGCAAGGCTGTGCATCAAGGAGATCGGGCGATGAAGCGGATTTTGGCGGCGGTTGCGGCTTTTGCCGGTCTGCTGGGTGCTCCGCTAGTGCAGGCCCAGACCATCTATGTCCATGCCGGGCGGTTGGTCGATGTGCAGAAAGGGCGCGTGCTGGCCGATCAGCGCGTCACGATCGAGGGGGAGCGGATCGCGGCGGTGGAGCCGTGGCGCGTGCCGCCGGAAGGCGCCACCGTGATCGACTGGTCTCGGCTCACCGTTCTGCCCGGCCTGATTGACGCGCATACGCATCTGGCCGATTGGGGGCAGACCGACAATGTGGCCGAACCGCTGCTGCACAGCCCGCAGGAAATCGCGCTGATCGGCGCACATCACGCGCGTCTCACGCTGGAGGCGGGCTTTACCAGCGTGCGCGATGTCGGCACCTTCCGCGCCTTTGGCGATGTGGCCTTGCGCGATGCGATTGCGCGCGGCTGGGTGCCGGGGCCGCGGATGTGGGTGGCCAGCGCCTATCTCACCGTGCCGGGCGGCGGGGGCGAAGTGACCGGCTTTGCCCATGGCGTCACCGTGCCCGAAGATATGCGCGTGGGCGTGGTGCGCAATGCCGATGAGATGCGCGTGGCGGCGCGGTATCTGTTCCAGCAGCGCGTCGATTTCCTCAAACTGATCGCCACCGGCGCCGTGCTGGCCGAAGGGACGGAACCCGGCGCGATGGAGCTGACCGAGGCCGAAATGCGCGCCGCGGTGGAGGTGGCGCGCGGCTATGGCAGCTATGCCACCGCGCACGCCCACGGGGCCGAAGGGATCAAGGCCGCTATCCGCGCGGGTGTGCGCAGTATCGAACACGCCAGCCTGATCGACGACGAAGGCATCCGCATGGCGCGCGATGCGGGCGTATGGCTGGTGATGGATGTCTATAACGGCGATTTCATCGACGAGGTGGGCACGCGCGACGGCTGGCCTGCCGATATGCTGCGCAAGAACCGCGAGACGACCGACGAACAGCGCGCCGGGTTTCGCCGCGCCGTGGCGGCGGGCGTGCGCATTGCCTTTGGCACCGATGCAGGCGTGTTCCCGCACGGAGAGAACGCCCGCCAGTTCGCCTATATGGTGGCCCACGGGATGACGCCGATGCAGGCGATCCAGAGCGCCACCATCAGCGTCGCCGACATGATGATGACGCAGGAAGTGGGCGCAATCGCGCCGGGCCGTTTTGCTGACATGGTCGCCGTGGCCGAAGATCCGCTGGCCGATATCACCGCGCTGGAACGCATCACCCATGTGATGAGGGGCGGCGCCCTGGTGCGCTGAGTCGCTGCACCTGCTTGCGGCGAAAATGCGGCGGCCGAAGATCGGTTCACCGCAGCGAAGCCTCCTGCCGACCTCGCTTTCGGCTGATGTATCCAAAGTGTTCATCTGCCAGACAGGTTGATGGCGAAAAGTCGGCTCAACCGACACAATTGGATACATTTCGATCCTTGTGAGTTGAGATCACCTGCATGGCAGGTTTTGCTTTGTCCCCCAGGCTATGGTGCTTGCGGGATTGGGATATTTGTTGCTTGGGCGGGATTGAATTGGAAGGATTTCTTTATGAATAGTCGATCTGGCATCAAGTATGCGGGCTTTCTTGTTTCAGTGACTGCATTTGCCCTGTCGGGCACGGCATTGGCGCAGCAGGCCGGCGCGGGTTGGGATGAAAACAGCATTACCGTGCAGGGCAGCGCGCCCGCCGATCTGGAAGGGCTGGCCGCAGGGCCGGAGATCGAAGGGCTGATTTCCGCGCGCGGGTTTGAAACGCTGCAGGTTACCGGCACCGATGGCACCGCCACCACGGTGTATATCAGCGATGCAACGCAGGTGCGCGGACGCGGCGGGTTTCTGGGCCTTGGCCGAACCGAGGCGAGCGCTGCGGCGCTGATGAACGGCCTGCCGGTAACGGTTCAGACGGTGCAATGGAATGGCGGCCTTGTCGCCAGCCGCATCCGTTACCGCGATGCCGATAGGCAGACCGCGGCGATGATCCAGACGGGCACCGCGCAGCGTTTTGGCGAGAACGAGATGGCGATCCAGCAGAACGCCGCCGCGACAGAAGCTCTGCGCGGGCGTGTGGGAAGTATCGACCAGTATAATATCAAGGACACCACCAATGTTTATTTCGACACCGGCCGCTGGCAGATCAGCCCGGCCGCGCAGGCGCAATTGTGCGGGGCCGCGCGGCAGGCCGAGGCGATGGACAACGCGCTGCTGCTGGTGGTCGGCTATACCGATGCAGTGGGCGATGCGGAGTTCAACCAGCAATTGAGCGAGCGGCGCGCAGGCCGTGTGGTCAACCATTTGCAGCAGCAATGCGGCTGGGCGCCGTGGCGGATGCTGACGCCCACCGGGATGGCCGAGTCTGATCCGCTGGCGGATAATTCCACCCCTGCGGGCCGTGCGCAGAACCGGCGTGTGGCGGTCAACATCCTCGTCAGCAAGGCGGTAGACGGGATTTAAGCATTCAGGCCGGGGTGACAGCGGACAGCCACACCCCGGCTTGCCCCTTACTCTGCGCCGATGCCGCGCAGATAGCGGTCATACCAGCCAAGGCTGCGTTCGATCCGGTCTTTCAGGTAACTGGGCACGGTCAGCCCGTGGTTCTGCCCCGGATAGACGACCAGCGCGGTGGGCACCTCGTTCGTCAGCAACGCCTGATACATGGCCAGCGATCCTTCGCACGGCACGTTCCAGTCTTGCTCCGCACACATATACAGCGTGGGCGCGGTGATCTGGCCGGCGCGGAAGAAGGGGTAGGATATTTCCAGCCAGCGCTCCACATTCTCCCACGGCTTGCCCAGTTCGAGCACATAATCGCGGCCATATTGGTCAACGCCGAAGCCGCCGATGAAATTGGCCATGCCTGCGCCCGATACCGCGGCGGATACGCGCGGATCGCTGGCGATCATGTAATTGGACAGAATGCCGCCATAGCTCCACCCGCCAACGCCAATGCGCGACGGGTCAGCGATGCCGTTGTCGATCGCCCAGCTGATCCCGGCGCTGATATCGGCGGCATCCGGGCCGCCCCAGCGGGCCATCTGCGCCTGCGCGAAACCCGCGCCGCGCCCCGATGATCCGCGCGGATTGATGCCCAGCACGGCGTATCCACGCGCCGCGAACACCTGCCAATCGGCCATGAATTCGTGGCTGAACTGGTAGACCGGCCCCCCGTGCAACCGCACAATCAGGGGCAGATTGCGTGCGTTCTCCTGCCCCGGCGGCAGGAGGAGCATCGCATGGATTTCGACCCCGTCGCTGATGAAGCTGACATCGCGCGTTGCCGCCAGTTGCCGCGTGGCGACCCAGCCATTGTGCGGCGACAGGGTGCGCGGGGCGGCCTCCACCGTGTGCAGCGCCGTGGGGGTCATCACATCGCCATCCAGCACCGCGATGCGCGATCCATCCGGGCTTTGCGCAAAGCCATAGGCGAAACGCTGGCCATGGGTGAGATAGTCCACGCTGTCGCTGGCGGGATCGATGCGGGCCAGCCAGGTATCGCGGTCGCCTTCCACCAGCGCCAGAATGTGCCGCCCATCGGCGGTGAAGCGCGGGAAATAGAACCAGCGGTCAATCTGCGCCGGCAGGGTTTCGCGGCCCGTGGCAAGATCGGCCACCACCAATTGCAGCGGGTTATACCACGTCTCCTCCGGCGGGCCGCTGCGCAGCCAGACCAGCCGCGTGCCATCGGGCGACCATTGCGGGCCGCCGCCTTCATTGCCTGGATCGGCATCCTCGCCCTCAAAGGTGCTGATGCGCCGCGAGGCACCGCCATGTGCAGGCATCACATATACGTCCGAACAGCGCAGGCGGCCCACCGGATCGCATTGGCGGCTGACATAGGCGATCTGCGCGCCATCGGGCGAGAAGGCGGGCAGATCGACATCGAAATCGCCGCTGGTGATCTGTGTGGCTACACCGCTGGCAATGTCGATGCGGAACAAGTGCGTGCGCCGGTCGTCCACCCAGCCGCGGTAATCCTCGCGCGCGGCGAAGCGGGTGATGACGATGGGCGCGGGAATCGCGGGCGGGGTGGCGGAGATGTTTGCGCCCACTTCGGACACGGCAATCGCGCTGCGCCCATCGGGGGCGAGGGTGTAGCGGCTGACGCCTGCCGGCAGGTCGCTCACCTTGCGCGGCGGTGCGCCGCCTTCGCTCACCCACAATTGCGTCGCCTCGCCTGCTGCACCGCTGCGCAGGAAGGCGAGCACGCTTCCATCCGCGCTCCAGGCGGGGCTCGATTCATCGCGGTCGAGCGTGGGGAACAGCGGGGCCGCGCCGCTGCCATCCCAGCGCGCCTGCCACAGATCGGACTGGAAGGCATCGCCATCGCCGGGGCCGGTGAGGACATAGGTGATGGCGCTGCCATCGGCGGTAAAGACCGGTTGCGACAATTCCTCGATCCGCAGCATATCGTCGCTGGTAAACGGCGTCTGCGCGGCCAGCGGGCTCGCCATCAGCCCAACACCCAGCGCCAGAACGGATATAAAGGCGGCCTTCCTCATAGAGTCCCCGGATTTGCGATTTGTGGTGGACTTGGCTGCGCCATTCGGCAGATTGTTGCAAGTGTGACGAGTGAAAGCTGCGCCATTTTTGGCAGCCGCCGGGGGAGTTTGCCGATGAGAATCCGCCTTTGTGCATCGCTTGGGGCGCTTTGTGTCGCCTTGGGTGCCATGCCGCTTCCGGCCCAGGCCGCGCCCGATCAGGCGCTGGCGCGGCAGCTTCTGGATGACCTCATCGCCAGCAATACCGCGCCCAGCGGCGGGCCGGACACGCGCCACGCGGTGGGCCTGCTGGTCGATGCCCTGCGCGCCGAAGGCTTCCCCGAAAGCGACATCCATGTGGTTGGCATTTCCGAAGAATTGCCCAGCCTCGTCGTCCGCTACCGTTCGCCCGATCCCAAGGCGGGCGCGGTGCTGATGATGGCGCATATCGACGTGGTGGAGGGGCTGGAAAGCGACTGGTCCTATCCCCCCTATCAGGCGACCGAGGAGGACGGCTGGATTTACGGGCGCGGCTCCACCGACAACAAGGCAGGTGTTGCCATGCTGGTCGCCAATTTCATTGCGCTTCACCGCGAAGGCTTCGCGCCTGACCGCGACCTGATCCTGATGCTGACGGCGGACGAGGAAACGAACGGCCTTTCCGCCAATATGCTCGGCACCACGCACCGCGATCTAATTGCGGCCGATTTTGCGCTCAACACCGATGGCGGCGGGGTGATTGCGGGCGAGGATGGCGCGCCGCTCGCCTTCGTGATGCAGACGGCGGAGAAGGTCTATGTCACCTATGCCTTCACCGCCAGCGATCCGGGCGGCCATTCCAGCCTGCCCAAGCCGGACAGCCCGATTTCCGCCGTGTCGCGCGCGTTGGTGGCGCTGGAGGATTACCACTTTCCCATCAATCTCAACGAAATATCGCGCGGCTTTTTCAGCAATTGGAGCGTGGTCGCCCCGCCCGAAGACCGCGCGCTGCTTGGCGCAATGGCGGCATACCAGCCGGGCGATACGGAGCCGGAGGGGCTGGCGGCCAACCCTTATTACAACTCGCTGGCGCGCACCACCTGCGTCGCCACGCAGATCGCCGGGGGCCATGCCGAAAACGCCCTGCCGCAAACCGCGCGCGCGGTGGTGAATTGCCGCGTGCTGCCGCAGGAAAGCGCCGAAAGCGTGGAGCAGCGCCTTGCCGCGCTGGCCGCGCCGCACGGGGTGCAGGTGGAAACGGTTTTCCCCTATATGGCCAGCCCGCCCAGCCTGCCGCGCGAGGATGTCACTGGCCCTGTCACCGCGCTGGCACAACGGCATTTCGGCAATATTCCGGTCATCCCGGAACTCAGCACCGGGGCCACGGACGGGGCGTTTATCCGCAATGCCGGCATACCGGTTTACGGGATCAGCGCCATTCTGGAAGACCCGGCCGATATCCGCGCGCACGGCATGGACGAACGGATTGCGATCAGCGCCTATCAGCGGTCGGTCGCCTATTGGTATGATCTGGCAAAGGCGGTTTCGACCCTCGATTGAAAGCCTGTTTTACATCTGTTAAACAAGCCGCCGGTCACATAGGGAAAGGCTTTGGCATCTGCCGCGCATTACGATGCCGTCGTGATCGGCGGCGGGCATAACGGCCTGACCTGCGCCTTTTATCTGGCGCGGGCGGGCAAGCGCGTCTGTGTGCTGGAGCGGCGCCACATCGTGGGCGGCGCAGCGGTGACCGAGGAATTTCACCCCGGCTTCCGCAATTCCACCGCCAGCTATTCGGTCAGCCTGCTCAGCCCCCAGGTGATTGCCGACATGGATCTGGCCCGCCACGGCCTGACGGTGAAATTGCGCGAGGCGGGCTATTTCGTGCCGTTGGGGGATAGCGATTATCTCCTGCTGCCCAAGGAGCCTGCGGAAAAGCTCGCCGCCATTGCCGCGCGATCGCCGCGCGATGCCGCCGCATGGCCTGAATACAACCGCAGGCTGGATGCACTGGCGGCCTTGCTGCGCGCAAGCCTGCACGAAACGCCGCCCAATCTGGGCGGTGGTCTCTCGCAGCTTCCGCCCGCGCTGACATTGGGCAACCGGCTGCGGAAACTGGGGCTGGAAGGGCAGGGCGATCTGATCGACCTGTTTGGCAAGAGTGCGGGCGAAATCCTTGATTCCTGGTTTGAAGATGGCGCGCTGAAAGGGATACTGGCTTTCGACGCGCTGACGGGCAATCACGCCAGCCCCTATACCCCCGGCACGGCCTATGTTCTGCTGCACCATGTGTTCGGGCAGGTGAACGGAGTGGACGGTGCCTGGGGCCACGCCATGGGCGGCATGGGCGCGATCACGCAGGCCATGGCGCGGGCGTGCGAAGAAGCGGGCGTCACCATCCGCACCGATGTGCCGGTGGCACAGGTTTTGCGCGAAGAGGGCGCGGCGGCAGGCGTAAGGCTGGAAAGCGGTGAGGAAATCGTCGCTCCGGTGGTTGCGGCCAATGTGAACCCCAAGCTGCTGTTCGGCCAGATGCTGCCTGATGCGGCCGTGCCGCCCGCCTTCGCCCGGCGGATGCGTGATTGGCGCTGCGCCAGCGGCACCTTGCGCATGAATGTGGCGCTGTCTGAATTGCCGCGCTTCACCTGCCTGCCTTCGCAAGGCGAGGGGCGGCACCACCGCGCCAGCATTCTTATCACGCCCTCGCTCGGCTATCTGGAACGCGCCTTTGACGATGCCCGCCAGTTGGGCTGGGCGCGCGAACCGGCGATCGAGATGCATATCCCCAGCACGATCGACCCCTCGCTCGCCCCGCCGGGGTGCCATGTCGCCAGCTTGTTCTGTCAGGGCTTTTCTCCTGTTTTGCCCGACGGGCGAAGCTGGACTGACCAAGGCGAGGCAGCGGCCGATACGGTGATTGACACGATCACGCGCTACGCCCCCAATTTCCGCGCCAGCGTGCTTGGGCGCATGGTGCTGACCCCGCTGGATCTGGAACAGAAGCTGGGCCTTGTCGGCGGCGATATCTTCCACGGTTCGCTGCGGCTTGATCAATTGTTCAGCGCGCGGCCCGCAGTGGGCCATGCCGATTACCGTATGCCGGTGCCGGGCCTCTATCTGTGCGGATCGGGCGCGCATCCCGGTGGCGGCGTGACGGGTATTCCCGGCCACAACGCCGCGCGCGAAATCCTGAAAGACATGAAATCCCGCGCCCCTTTGCGTTTGGGGCGGCGCAAGCAATTGACCGGAGCACACCCATGAATCTGATGACCACGCCGCCGCGCCCGTTCAGCGCTGACCAGTCCGGCTGGAGCCTGCCCGCATGGACATATTATGACGAGGATTTCCAGAAGCTGGAGAGGAAGCATATCTTCATGCCCGCCTGGCATCTGGTCTGCCATGTGTCCGATCTGCCGCGTGCCGGCGATTACCGCACTTTCTCCATGATGGGCGAGCGCGCACTGGTCCTGCGAGGGCGTGACGGGCAGTTGCGCGCCTTCCACAATGTCTGCCCGCACCGCGCGGCGCGGCTGGTGGATGGCGACGCGTTTGGCGATGGCGGCGGGAATTGCGGCGGGCGGATGACCTGCCCCTATCACGCGTGGAGCTTTGCGCTGGACGGCAAGCTGCTGGCCGTGCCGTTCATCGAGGAATACGAGAATTTCGACAAGGCCGATTTCGGCCTGTTCCCGCTGGAACACGGGGTAAGCCACGGTTTCGTCTATGTCCGCTTCGGCTCCGGAACGCAGACGCTGGAGGAATATCTTGGCCCCATTGCCGAGGAAATGGGCCTCTACCGATTTGCCGAAATGGAGCCGATCGGCCCCATCCGCAGCCGCATTCGAGAGGTGAACTGGAAGAATGCCTGCGACAATTATGTCGATGCGCTCCATGTGCGCGTGGCGCATCCGGGGCTCAGCAGCCTGGTGCGCGATACCTACCGCCTCTCCGTCGATCGCGGGGTGGACAAGATCTTCGCCGATGCAGGCGCGGGCAAAAGCGCCCATGCCAGCGTTACGGCTTACCGTGCCATGCTGCCGCGCGTCGATTACTTGCCGGAAGAACGGCAGAATATGTGGACATACTTCCGCCTGTTTCCCGGCCTGATGTTCGATGTCTATCCCGATCAGATCGACTTCATGCAGTTCATCCCCATCAGCCCCACGCGCTGCATCCTGCGCGACGGGGCCTATGCCTTGCCGGACAGCCGGCGTGAAATGCGTGCGGCGCGCTATCTCAACCAGCGCATCAACCGCGATGTGAATGCCGAGGACAAGACGCTGATCGAGCGGGTGCAGGACGGGATGGGCACGACGCCTTTCAAGACGGGGCCGCTGGGCAAGAACGAGATCTGCCTGCGCGCCTTTGCCCAGCGGATGCGCGCCACCATCCCGATCGCGGCGGAGGTGGAACATCCGGGGCGTGAAGCCTTGCAGGCGGCGCTGGACGCGGCATAATGAGGCAATGAGCCACCGCATCTATGCCATGACTTTCGCCCGTATCCATGCGGCACTGCTGGCAAAGGTGGAGCGCAAAGGGCGCAACCGGGCCGAACTGGACGCGGTGATCGGCTGGCTGACCGGCTATGACGCCACCGGAATTGCGCAGGCGGTGGAGGACGGTCGCGATATGGGGGCCTTCTTTGCCAGCGCGCCCGCGCCCAACCCTGCCCGCATGGATGTGACCGGCGTGGTTTGCGGGGTGCGGGTGGAAAATGTCGAAGAACCGCTGATGCGCGACATCCGCGTGCTCGACAAGCTGGTGGATGAGCTGGCAAAGGGCCGCCCGCTGGCCAAGATTCTGCGCCAGCAATGACCGCATCGGACACGATCGCCCGCCTCGAAGCGCAGGTCGCGCGCGATCCGCAATCGGCCGATGGGTGGCGCGCGCTGGGCGATGCGTGGACGGCGCGCGGAAACATGGCCGCTGCCGATGCCGCCTATGCGCAAAGCATCCGCGCCGCCACCCGCGACCCTGAACTGCTGCAAGCGGCCAATGCGCTGGTGGCGGGCGAGCTGGCGGTGGCCGAGCCCATCCTGCGCGCGCGGTTGAAACGTGCCCCCACCGATGTGGCGGCGATCCGGATGCTGGCCGAACTTGCCAGCCGCCTTGGCCGCTATGGCGATGCGGAAAAGCTGCTCGCCCGCGTGCTGCAACTGGCACCCGGTTTCCGCGCCGCGCGGCATAATTATGCGCTGGTGCTCCACCGGCAGAACCGCGCGGGCGATGCGCTGGCGCAGATCGACATTCTGGCGGCGGAAGAGCCGGACAATCCAGCGCTCGCCAATCTGAAAGCCGCGGTGCTGGGCCGGATCGGCGAGTATGAGGACGCGCTGGATCTGTATGCCCGCGTGCTGGAACGCCAGCCGGCGCAGCCCAAGGTGTGGATGAGTTACGGCCATGCACTCAAAACCGTGGGGCGGCAGGGCGATGCGGTGGAGGCCTATCGCCGCGCCATCGCGCTGGAACCCGGCATGGGGGAGGTGTGGTGGAGCCTCGCCAATCTGAAGCGCGTGACCTTCGATGCCGCCGATATCGCGGCCATGCAGGGCGCGCTGGAACAGGACGACCTGTCAGCCGACGACCGCTTCCACCTGCATTTCGCGCTGGGAAAGGCGCTGGAAGATGCGGGCGACTACGCCGCATCCTTCGCCCATTACGCCCAAGGCAATGCGCAGCGCCGCGCAATGGTGCGGTATGATCCAGACGAGATTGCCACCCATGTCACCCGCAGCGCCGCGCTGTTCACACCCGCCTTCTTCGCCGCGCGGCAGGGTTACGGCTGCCCCACGCCCGATCCGATCTTCATCCTGGGGATGCCGCGCGCCGGCTCCACGCTGATCGAGCAGATCCTTGCCAGCCATTCGCTTGTCGAAGGCACGATGGAACTGCCCGACCTGCCGCAGATCGCCGCGCGGCTGGGCGGGCGCAAATTGCGCAGCCAGGACAGCGCCTATCCCGAAATCCTCGCTGATCTGTCGGCGCAGGAATGTGCGGCATTGGGCGAGGAATATCTGGAACGCACCCGCATCCAGCGCAAGACCGATGCGCCCTTTTTCATCGACAAGATGCCCAACAATTTCCTGCATATCGGCCTCATTCGGCTGATCCTGCCCAAGGCGAAGATCATCGATGCGCGGCGGCACCCGCTGGCCTGCTGCTTTTCCAATTTCAAACAGCATTTCGCGCGCGGGCAGGCGTTCAGTTACGATCTGGCCGAACTGGGCGGCTATTGCCTTGGCTACACGCAGGCGATGGCCCATTTCGACGCCGTCCAGCCCGGCGCGGTGCACCGCGTGTTTTACGAGGCGGTGGTGGATGATCTGGAAGGCGAAGTGCGCCGCCTGCTCGGCTTTCTGGGCCTGCCGTTCGAGGAAGCCTGCCTCAACTATCACGCCAGCGAGCGGGCGGTGCGCACCGCCAGTTCCGAACAGGTGCGCCAGCCGATCTTCCGCGAAGGGCTGAACCAGTGGCGACATTACCAGGAATGGCTGGGGCCGCTCAAAGCCGCGCTGGGTCCGGCGCTGGTGGATTACCCGTTTGCCACCTGATCGCTGCGGCGCAGTGTGATGCAATTGCCATAGCAGGCCGGCATTGCGAACCGGTTTCGCCCGGAACTTGACAGCCCGCTGAATTACAGTTCTCTTACAGTTGTTCAACAAGCGAAGCCTGCCGCAAGGCAGGGACTTCCGCGCCATTCCAGGGGGGAATGCGTTACGACGACCAACCGACATTCGCGGGCAGCCTGCAAGGCACAGAAGTGGCCTCGGCCCCGCGCATTCGGCAATGAGGGATCACGACATGGGTAGCAAGTTTTCCGCACATCGCTGCATTCGCGCCCGCCGCTTGGCTACGGCTGTTCTGCTGGGCTCCACCATATTGGCAAGCGGAAGCGCCGCCGCGCAGGAGGAGGTGTCCGAAACGGCGTCGGTTGACCCCAATGTCATCCTCGTCACATCGCAACGGCGCGTCGAAAACCTCCAGGATGTGCCGCTCAGCGTGCAGGTGCTGGGGCAGGAGCAGCTCGACAATCTGTAGGTCACCAGCCTGGAAGATTACGTCAAGTTCCTCCCCTCGGTCACCACGCAGAACCTGGGCGGGCCGTTCAGCCAGCTGGTATATATGCGCGGTGTGGCGAGCGGCGGGGACGGCAACCATTCCGGCCCACTGCCGTCGGTGGGCACCTATCTGGACGAACAGCCGATCACCACGGCGCAGGGCAATCTCAACGTCCACCTTTATGACATCGCCCGCGTCGAGGCGCTGGCCGGGCCGCAGGGCACCTTGTTCGGCGCATCGAGCCAGGCGGGCACGATCCGCCTGATCACCAACCGTCCCGATGCATCCGGTTTTGCGATGAGCGCGGATGCCGAGGTGAACTGGATCGACGGCGGGGAGCCGGGCGGTTCGCTGGAAGGCATGGTCAACCTGCCGCTGTCCGACCGGGCAGCGCTGCGCGTGGTGGGCTGGTACATCAGCGATGGCGGCTATATCGACAATGTGCGCGGCGTGCGCACCTTCCCTTCCAGCGGCGAGACCGACGACAATCAGGCGCTGGTGGAAGACGATTTCAACGATGTCGAAACCTATGGCGCGCGCATCGCGCTGGGGATCGAGCTGGACGACAACTGGACCGTCACCCCGGCCGTCATGGCGCAGCGGCAGAACACCGACGGCGCCTTCTCGTTCAACCCGGCGGTGGGCGATCTGCAGACGCAGGTTTACCGCGACAATTTTGCCGATGACGAGTGGTATCAGGCATCGCTGCTGATCGAAGGGCGGATCGGCAATTTCGATCTGGTCTATTCGGGCGCCTATCTGGACCGGTCGATCGATGCGCTGACCGATTATGCGGATTACGCCTATTTCTACGACGTGCTGTATGGCTATGGCGCCTATTTCGTGGGCGATTGCCCGGCGCAGGATTTCAGCTGCCCGATGGTGAACCCGTCGCAATATTTCGCCAGCAAGGATCGGTTCACCAAGCTGAGCCAGGAATTGCGCATCTCCACCGATATCGGTGACCGGATCCAGTTCCAGACCGGCGTATTCTACCAGCGGCAGACGCATGATATCCAGCAGCAATATATCATTGACGATATTGCCGATTTCATCTCCGTTCCCGGCTGGAACGACACGATCTGGCTGACCAAGCAGGACCGCGTGGACCGCGACTTTGCCGTGTTCGGGCAGGCGACCGTGGCGCTGACCGACGAGCTGTCGCTCACCGGCGGCCTGCGCTACTTCCGCTATAACAACACGCTCATCGGCTTCTTCGGCTATTCGGACGGGTTCAGCGGATCGACCGGGGTGGCCGCCTGTTTCGGCCCGGCCAGCACCGACGGCGCGCCCTGCACCAATCTGGGCGTGCCGGTTGCGGGCGGCGGGGTTGCGCCGCGCCGGTCAAAGGATGATGGCCTGATCCACCGCCTGAATCTGGATTGGAAGTTCACGCCCGACAACATGGTCTATGCCACCTGGTCGCGCGGTTTCCGCCCCGGCGGCACCAACCGGCGCGGCGGTCTGTTCGGCTATCAGGCGGACTATCTGACCAATTACGAGCTGGGCATGAAGCACACTTTCATGGACGGCGCGCTGCGCTGGAACACGGCGCTGTTCCAGCTCGACTGGAACAACTTCCAGTTCGCCATCCTTGGCCCCAACGGCCTGACCGAAATCCGCAACGCGGCGCAGGCGCGCATTCGCGGGCTGGAATCGGACCTGACGCTGCGCCCGGATGACAATCTGTCGATCGGGGCAGGGGTGACATTCCTCGATGCCAAGCTGCGCGAGAATTACTGCGGCTTCACCGATGCCAATGGCGATCCGGTG
The DNA here is from genome assembly GCF_037154115.1 of Alteraurantiacibacter palmitatis. Lineage (NCBI taxonomy): Bacteria > Pseudomonadati > Pseudomonadota > Alphaproteobacteria > Sphingomonadales > Erythrobacteraceae > Alteraurantiacibacter > Alteraurantiacibacter palmitatis. Next base: position 356,417 of record NZ_JBANRO010000001.1, read on the forward strand.
ACGGTGTGCCCCAATCCGCAGGCTCCGGCGGGAACGCGGCTTCCGGCTTCGCCCGATTTCAAGGGCAATCTGACCGTGCGGTATGAGTGGGACATGGACAGCGATCTGCGTGCCCATGTGCAGTTTGCCGGCGTGTACCAGACTGAAATCCGCGCCGAACTGCGCGATGCCGATGATGCACTGATCGGGCGGCAGGATCCCTATGGCACGATCGATCTGGCCTTCGGGATTACCAATGGCAATTCGGGCTGGCGGGCGGAAGCCTATGTCACCAATGTCACCGACACGCGGGGCGAGGCGTATCTGTCCACCCAGTGCGGCACATCGGTCTGCGCCAATCCGGTGAATGGCATCGTCTACCAGGTGCCCAACCAGCCGCGCACTCTCGGCTTGAGGGTGGGGTATCGCTATTAAGGTGATCGGCCAGCGCGAGGTGCGGGCATGGTCTTGCCATTGAGCGAAGCCATGCCCGTGGCTGCCCGCACCACGGCAGGCAAGATGGGCCGCTGGATGGCGGTCTCTCTTGTGGTGGGCAATATGATCGGATCGGGCATTTTTCTGTTGCCCGCCGCGCTCGCCCCGCTGGGCTGGAACTCCGCCTTGGGCTGGGTGCTGACCATTGCGGGCGGGCTGTGCCTTGCCGCAACCTTTGCCTGGCTGGCCCGCGCGATGCCGGTGGCGGGTGGCCCCTATGCCTATAGCGCCGCCGCTTTCGGCCCGCTCACGGCGTTTCTGGTGACATGGAGCTACTGGATCAGCCTGTGGATCGGCAATGCCGCGATTGCGGTGGCGGGCGTCAGCTATCTGGGTGCTTTCGTGCCGGGGCTTGCGGCGATGCAGGGCGGGGACGCGCTGGCGGCAGTGGTGATGATCTGGGCGCTGACGCTGCTCAATCTGCGCGGCGCGCGTTCGGCGGGCGGGTTCCAGCTGGTCACAACGCTGATCAAGATCGTGCCGCTGGTGCTGGTGCTGGCGCTGGCGGGCATGGCGCTGGGATCGGGCGAAGCAAGCCTGCCGCCGCTGCCCGGATTGGGTGAGGCAGGCGGATTGCAAGCCGGGCTGGTGACTGCCGCCGCCACGCTGACGCTGTGGGCCTTGCTGGGGCTGGAATCGGCCACGGTTCCCGCCGACAGCATTGCCGATCCGGAACGCAATGTGCCCTTTGCCACATTGGTGGGCACCGCGATCACGGGCCTGCTCTATCTGGTCACCTGTTCGGCCATCATCCTGCTGATGCCGGTGGAGGTGGTTGCGAACTCTGCGGCGCCCTTTGCGGACTTTGTGGCTCGGTTCTGGGCGCCTGGCCCTGCCCTGGCGATTGCCGGCTTTGCCGCGATCAGTTGCATCGGTGCGCTCAACGGCTGGATTCTGGTGCAGGCCGAACTGCCCTGGGCCATGGCGCGCGACGGCACTTTTCCGCGCTGGTTCGCCGCCACCAACAGCGCCGGGGTTCCCGCGCGCGCACTGGTGGTGTCGAGCGCGCTGATGACCGTGGTGATGCTGCTCAATTTTCAAAGCAGCGCGGCGGAAATCTTCGGCTTCCTGCTGCTGATCGCCACCTGCACCAGCCTGTTCATGTATCTGGTGTGCATGGCAGCAGCTCTGGTGCTGCGGTTCAACGGATCGCTTGCCTCGCGCAGATGGCTGCCGCCCGTGGCGGCGCTGGCGGTGCTCTATTCCGCCTGGACGATCTATGGCGCAGGCGGCGAGGCGGTGGCCTGGGGGCTGGTGCTGCTGGCGCTGGGCCTGCCTGCCTTTTACCTGTTCGCCGCCCTAGCGCGGGGTGCGGCCGATCCACGCTGACAGGCCGGGAAGCGCCGCGCTGCTGCCGCCGTTGATGGACGCAAGCATCGCCATCCCGCCCGCCATCGGCGGCATGGCCGCGTCATCCGCACCCAGATTGAAGGCGCACAGCACCGCGCTTCCCGGCAGGGTGCGGCGGAAGATCAGGACATGGCGGTTCGCCTGCACCAGTTCGAACCGGCCCAGCCGCAGTTCGGCATTCCCCTGCCTTAAGGCGATCAGCCGGCGCGTGGCCTTGAGCAGCGAATGGGGCGCAGCCTCCTGAACCTGCGCGGCGCGTGCGCGGTTCGCATCGGACAGCGGCAGCCATGGCGTGCCGGTGGTGAAGCCGCCCTGCGGCTCGTCAGTCCAGGGAAAAGGCGTGCGCGCGCCGTCGCGGGAAAGGGTGAGCGGCCAGTTGGCAATCGCTTCGGGGTCTTGCAGCAATTCGAAGGGGATATCGTCCTGCACCAAGCCCAGCTCCTCGCCCTGATACAGGATCGGATTGCCGCGCAGGCACAGCAGCAGCGCCATTTTGAGCGGGGCATAAAGTTCGCGGTCTCCCTCGGCGCACCAGCGGGACAGCGCGCGCGGCGCATCGTGGTTTTCAAACGCCCAGCTGGGCCAGCCTTCGCCGGCCTCGCCCGGCCATTCGGCCATGGCTTTGGCTACCAGCGCAGGGGTCATCTGCGGCTCGTAAAGGAAGTCGAAGCCATAGGCGCTGTTCAGCCGGTGATCGCCCAGCGTAAAGGCCTTCATCTCCTCCAGCGGATTGCTGCCGCCGATTTCGGCCATGGTGAAAATTGCCCCATATTCGTCCGCCACACCGCGCAGCCTTTCGGTGAAATAGACCATTTCAGGCTGCGACTGGCTGTAGATCTTGTCCTGAAAATCGAAGGGGCGCGTGCGCACCTTGCCCGGCACCGGGGCGGCGGGCGGATTGTCGCGCAGCGCCGGATCAACCATTGCGTGGTTCAGCGCGTCAAGCCGGAACCCGTCCACGCCGCGATCCAGCCAGAACCGCGCCACATCCAGCAGCGCATCCTGCACTGCCGTGTTATGCAGGTTGAGCTGCGGCTGCTCTTTCAGGAAAGTATGCAGGTAGTATTGGCCGCGCCGTGCATCCCACGTCCATGCCGGGCCGCCAAATACCGATTGCCAGTTGCTGGGCGGGGTGCCGTCTGCCTTTGGGTCGGCCCAGACATACCAGTCCGCCATCTCCCCCACCCGCGCGGCGCGGCTGGCAGCGAACCAGGCGTGCTGATCGGATGTGTGGGCATAGACCTGATCGATCAGCACTTTCAGCCCCAGCTGGTGCGCGCGCGCGACCAGTGCATCGAAATCGGCCAGCGTGCCGAATATGGGATCGACCGCACAATAATCGGCAATGTCGTATCCGAAATCCTTCATCGGCGAGGCGAAGAAGGGTGATATCCAGATTGCATCCGCGCCCAGATCGGCCACGTGCGGCAGGCGCGCGGTGATGCCCGGCAGATCGCCCACGCCGTCGCCATTGCTGTCCTGAAAGCTGCGCGGATAGATCTGGTAGATCACCGCTCCGCGCCACCACGGCGCGGATGTCCTATTCTGGTCGGCCGTATCGTGCAACATGGCGCGTCCCCCCGGGAAAATCGCTAAGCCGTTCTTATCATGAAAGCACCGCAGACACAGCAGTTTTGCTGCATTGCAACAATGTTGCGGTTGGTTGCATGGAAAGCCTTGTCGATCTGCAACTTGCGTCCTACGACTTGGCCGAGGCGCGCGGTCCGGCAGGCGCGCTGGCGTTTCGGGGGATGGCGGAACCGCCCGCCGGATCAGCAGACAAGACCGGTCGCCCGTGGGAGAGAACCGCAACCGCCGCTGCGGTATGGCAGCGCGCAATTGGTGAGGAAATGCTCATGCCCCGCAATGCCCAGCCCAGCAGCGCCCCTATTGAGGAGCTTATCATTGATGTCCTGCGCCACCGGGTGGGCAAGGATGAACGCGCGGCCAAATCGCATGACTGGTATACCGCCACCGTCCTGACCCTGCGCGACAAGATTATCGACCGCTGGATGGAATCCACCCGGCGCACTTATGATGCGGGCAGCAAGCGGGTCTATTACCTCAGCCTCGAATTCCTGATCGGCAGGTTGCTGCGCGATGCGCTGAACAATATGGACCTGACGCAGGAAATGGACCGGGTGCTGAAGGAAAACGGCCTCGATCTGGCGGTGCTGGAAGATCTGGAGCCTGACGCAGCGCTGGGCAATGGCGGGCTGGGGCGGCTGGCGGCGTGCTTCATGGAAAGCCTCGCCAGCCTGGACATCCCGGCTTACGGCTACGGCATCCGCTATGTGAACGGGATGTTCCGCCAGCGGATTGACGATGGCTGGCAGGTGGAATTGCCCGAAACCTGGCTCAGCCATGGCAATCCGTGGGAATTTGACCGCCGCGAAAGCGCCTATCGCATCGGTTTTGGTGGCGAGGTGGTGGCATCAGCCGATGGCGGGGTGGAATGGCGCCCGGCCGAGGTGATCGAGGCGAGCGCGGTGGACACGCCCGTGGTAGGCTGGCGCGGCAAACGCGTGAACACGTTGCGCTTGTGGACCGCGCACGCGCTCGATCCCATCCGGCTCGACGCGTTCAACGCAGGCGACCATGTGGGCGCATTGGAAAACGAAGCGCGCGCAGCCAGCCTGGTGCGCGTGCTTTATCCCGCTGACAGCACGCCTGCGGGTCAGGAATTGCGGCTGCGGCAGGAGTTCTTCTTCTCCAGCGCCAGCATTCAGGACATCGTGCGCCGCCATGTCCAGTATGAGAAGGACATTCGCACCCTGCCCGACAAGGTGGCGATCCAGCTCAATGATACGCATCCGGCGGTGGCCGTGGCGGAACTGATGCGCCTGCTGGTGGACGATCACCAGATGGAATTTGACGAGGCGTGGGAGCTGACGAAGAAGACGGTCGCCTATACCAACCACACCCTGCTGCCCGAAGCGCTGGAAAGCTGGCCGCTGCCCTTGTTCGAACGGCTGCTGCCGCGCCATATGCAGATCGTCTATGCCATCAACAGCCGCGTGCTGCGCGAAGCGGGCAAGGCGGGCCTAGGCGAGGAAGCGATTGCCGCGATCAGCCTGATCGACGAGGGCGGCGAGAGGCGCGTGCGCATGGCGAACCTTGCCTTTGCCGGGGCGCACAGCGTCAACGGGGTGGCTGCGTTGCATACCGATCTGATGAAGCAGACGGTGTTTGCGCATCTCCACCGCCTCTACCCCACGCGCATCAACAACAAGACCAACGGCGTCACCCCGCGCCGCTGGCTGATGCAGTGCAATCCGCAGCTCACCCGCGTGATCCGCGATGCGATTGGCGATGGCTTTCTGGATGATGCGGAAAAGCTGGCCGATCTGAACGCGCTGGCCGCCGATCCGCTGCTGGGCGAGCGCGTGGCCGAAGTAAAACGGGCGAACAAGATTGCGCTGGCGGATTACCTCAAAAGCGAGATGGGCCTGCGCCTCAACCCCGATGCGCTGTTCGATGTGCAGATCAAGCGCATCCACGAATACAAGCGGCAATTGCTCAACCTGCTGGAGGCGGTGGCGCTGTATGACCAGATCCGCAGCCACCCCGAACGCGACTGGGTGCCGCGCGTCAAGATTTTCGCAGGGAAAGCCGCGCCCAGCTATCACAATGCCAAACTGATCATCAAACTGGCGAACGACATTGCGCGGCGGATCAATTCCGACCCCTCGGTCGGCGGGCTGCTCAAGGTCGTGTTCGTCCCCAATTACAATGTCAGCCTGGCCGAACGGATCATTCCGGCGGCGGATTTGTCCGAACAGATTTCCACCGCCGGGATGGAGGCATCCGGCACGGGCAATATGAAGTTCGCGCTCAACGGCGCGCTCACCATCGGTACGCTGGACGGGGCGAATGTGGAAATCATGGAGCGGGTGGGCGCGGACAACATCTTCATCTTCGGCCTCTCGGCCGATGAAGTGGCGGAAAAGCGCGCGAACGGTTACGATCCGCGGTCGATTATCGAAAGCTCGCCCGAACTGGCGCAGGCGGTGCACGCGATTGCCAACGGCGTGTTCTCGCCCGATGATCCCGCCCGCTACCGCGACCTGATGGAAGGGCTGCTGAACAGCGACTGGTTCATGCTGGCAGCCGATTTTGACAGCTATTGCGCTGCCCAGCGCAAGGTGGACCTGCTATGGCAGGATCAGAGATTGTGGCGCGAAAAGGCCATCCGCAATATCGCCAATGTCGGCTGGTTTTCATCCGACCGCACGATTGGCGAATATGCGCGGGATATCTGGGGAGTTTAGGACCTGTCATTGCAACCACCCGCATCGGCGATAGAGGCGCTGCTGAATGGCACCCATGCCGATCCGTTCTCGCTTTTGGGAACCCATGCGGGGCCGGTGGGCACCTTTGCCCGCGCGATCCTTCCGGGGGCGGAAAGGGCGAGCGCCTTCAGCCTGAAGGGCGGGTTTCTGGGCCATCTGGAACGGGTGGATGATCGCGGCCTGTTCGAAGGGCTGGTCAAGGGCAAGCCGCGCCCCGTCAAATACAAATGCACATCGGGCACGCACAGCTGGTGGGTGAGCGATGCCTATTCCTTTGGCCCGGTGCTGGGGCCGCTCGATGATCTGCTGATCGCGCAAGGCACGCATTTCCGCCTGTTCGACAAGATGGGCGCGCATCTGATCGAGCATGAGGGCGCGAGCGGTGTGCATTTTGCCGTCTGGGCGCCCAATGCCGCCCATGTCAGCGTGGTGGGCGATTTTAACGGCTGGGATGCCGCGCGCCACCAGATGCGCCGCCGCACCGATATTGGCGTGTGGGAGATTTTCGTCCCCGATATCGGCGAGTGGGAAGCCTACAAATACCGCATCATTGGCCCCGATGGCACGGTTCTGCCGTTGAAGGCCGATCCCTTTGCCTTTGCCAGCGAACTACGGCCCAAGACCGCCTCGCTCACCGCGCGGCCCGCAAAACCCGATTGGGGCGATGCCGCTCACCGGGCGCATTGGGCCAGCGTCGATCCCCGGCGCGAGGCGATTTCGATTTACGAAGTCCACCCCGGTTCATGGCAACGCGACGAAAACGGCTGGTTCCTGACCTGGGACGAAATGGCCGCACGGCTGATCCCCTATGCGGTGGAGATGGGATTTACCCATATCCAGTTTCTGCCCGTGTCCGAACATCCCTATGACCCCAGCTGGGGGTATCAGACCACCGGCCTGTATGCCCCGTCGGCCCGCTTTGGCGCCCCCGATGGCTTTGCCCGCTTTGTCGATGGGGCGCACCGGGCAGGGATTGGCGTGCTGATCGACTGGGTGCCCGCGCATTTCCCGGTGGACGAACACGGCCTTGCCCGGTTCGATGGCACGGCGCTGTATGAACATGAAGACCCGCGGCTGGGTTTCCACCCGGACTGGAACACCGCGATCTACAATTTCGGCCGGCGCGAGGTTGCGAGTTTTCTGGTCAACAATGCGTTGTTCTGGGCCGAACAATACCATGTCGACGGCCTGCGCGTGGATGCGGTCGCCTCGATGCTTTACCGCGATTACAGCCGCGCAGCAGACGAATGGATCCCCAACGAGGCGGGCGGGCGCGAGAACTGGGAAGCGGTGGATTTCCTGCGCGCGGTCAACCGCGCGGTCTATTCCAGCCATCCCGGTTTCCTGACCATTGCCGAGGAATCGACCGCCTGGCCAGGCGTAACTTTGCCCGCTTACGAGGACGGCCCGCGCGAAAGCCTTGGCTTCGGCTTCAAGTGGAACATGGGTTTCATGCACGACACGCTGAAATACATGGCGCGCGATCCCGTCCACCGGAAGTTTCACCACGACGACATCACCTTTGGCCTGATGTACGCCTTTGCCGAGAATTTCGTGCTGCCGCTGAGCCATGACGAGGTGGTGCATGGCAAAGGCAGCCTGCTCACCAAGATGAGCGGCGATGAATGGCAGAAATTCGCCAATCTGCGCAGCCTTTACGGCCTCATGTGGGGCTATCCCGGCAAGAAGCTGCTGTTCATGGGGCAGGAATTTGCGCAGAGCCGCGAATGGGCGGAGGACCGCGCCCTCGACTGGCACCATCTGGACGATCCCGCCCATGCCGGCGTGCGCGCATTGGTGCGCGATCTGAACCATGCCTACCGCCAATACCCCGCGCTCCACGCGCGCGACTGCGAGGGCGAGGGGTTCGAATGGCTGGTGGTGGATGATGCGGCGGCCAGCGTGTTTGCCTGGGTGCGACGCGCGCCCGGCCATCCGCCGGTGGTGGTGGTGAGCAACATGACGCCTGCGCTGCACTCGCATTACCGTCTGCGTTTGCCGATGGATGGCGTGTGGGCGGAAATCATCAATTCCGATGCCTCAATCTATGGCGGCAGCGGGCAGGGCAATCTGGGCGCGGTGACGGCGCATCACGGCGCGGCGGATGTAATTCTGCCGCCGCTTTCCACGCTGATGTTCGTGCATCAAGGTTGAGTTTGGGGCAGACTGAGAAAGATAAACAGGAGCGGGCCGAATGAGAGATTCCAGCACCCAGCCATTGGCGCGCGATGCCATGGCCTATGTCCTTGCCGGCGGGCGGGGCAGCAGGTTGAAGGAGCTGACCGACAACCGCGCCAAGCCCGCGGTCTATTTCGGCGGCGTGTCGCGCATCATCGACTTTGCCCTGTCCAACGCGATCAATTCAGGGATTCGCCGCATCGGCGTGGCAACGCAATACAAGGCGCACAGCCTGATCCGCCATATGCAGCGCGCGTGGAACTTCATGCGGCCTGAAAGGAACGAAAGCTTTGACATCCTGCCCGCCAGCCAGCGCGTGAGCGAAAGCCAGTGGTACGAAGGCACCGCCGATGCGGTGTTCCAGAATATCGACATTATCGCCGCGCACGCGCCCAAATACATGGTCATTCTGGCGGGCGACCATGTCTACAAGATGGATTACGAGCTGATGCTGCGCCAGCACGTGGACAGCGGCGCGGATGTGACGGTGGGCTGTCTGGTCGTGCCGCGCGCAGAGGCGACCGGCTTTGGCGTGATGCACGTGGATGAAAGCGATGCGATCACCGCTTTTGTCGAAAAGCCCGCCGATCCCCCCGGCATCCCCGATCAGCCCGACATGGCGCTGGCCAGCATGGGCATCTATGTGTTCGAGACCGCCTTCCTGTTCGACCAGTTGCGCCGCGATGCCGCCGATCCCGCATCGGGGCGCGATTTTGGCGGGGACATCATCCCCTACATCGTCAAGCACGGAAAGGCGCAGGCGCATCGCTTCACCGCCAGCTGCATCCGCGCGGCGGACGAGATCGAGGAATACTGGCGCGATGTCGGCACGCTGGACGCCTATTTCGAAGCCAATCTTGACCTCACCGATGTGGTGCCCAAGCTGAACCTGTATGACCGTGACTGGCCGATCTGGACTGACCAGATCGTGGCCGCGCCCGCCAAATTCGTGCATGACGAGGACGGGCGGCGCGGCCATGCCATATCCTCGCTCATTTCGCAGGATTGCATCGTATCGGGCGCTCTGGCGCGCAACAGCCTGCTGTTTACCGGCGTGAAAATGGGCAGCTATTCCAACGTGGAGCGCGGCGTGATCCTGCCCTATTGCAATATCGGGCGCGGCGCGCGGCTGACCAATGTCATTCTCGATAGCGGGGTGCGGATACCCGAAGGGCTGGTGGTGGGCGAAGACCCGGTGCTGGATGCGGCGCGCTTCCGGCGCACCGAAAAGGGCGTGTGCCTGATTACCAAGGACATGATTGCAAAGCTGGGGTGACCGGGTGGCCGCGTTGAAAGTCCTCTCCGTCGCCTCCGAAGCGGTGCCGCTCATCAAGACCGGCGGTCTTGCCGATGTGGTGGGCGCCTTGCCGGCCGCGCTGGCGGGGCAGGGGGTGGAGATGACCACGCTGCTGCCCGGTTTTCCGGCGGTGCTGGATGCGATCCGCAAGCCGCGCAAGGTGCCGGGTATCGAAAATCTGCTGGGCGAACCGGCGCGCATTCTGTCGGCCCGGCTGGACGATGGACGCCGCCTGCTGGTGCTTGATGCGCCCAATTATTTCGCGCGGGCAGGCGGCCCCTATGGCGACACAAACGGGGCAGACTGGCACGACAACTGGCGCCGCTTTGCCGCGCTGGGGCTGGCGGCGCAGGAAGTGTCGGCCAAGTTCGATCTGGTGCACGCGCATGATTGGCAGGCGGCGATGGCGCCCGTCTATATGCGCTATCGGGGCAGCCAGGCCGCGTCCGTTCTCACCATCCACAACATAGCGTTTCAAGGTTTTTTCGGCGGAGAGGTGTTCGCGCGCCTTGCCTTGCCCGATGCCGCGTGGAGCCTTGACGGGGTGGAGTTTCACGGCGGCGTCGGGATGCTGAAGGGCGGCATGGTCTGCGCCGATGCGATCACCACGGTCAGCCCCACCTATGCGCGCGAGATTCACACGGGCCGTTTCGGCATGGGGCTGGACGGCGTGGTGCGCGCGCGCAGCCATCTGGTGCATGGCATCCTCAACGGGATCGACCGCGCCGAATGGAACCCCGCCGTCGATCCGCATCTGGCCGCGCCCTTCGATGCCAAGCACCTTGCCCGCCGCAAGGCCAACAAGCGCGCGGTGGAGGCCGCTTTCGGGCTGGAGGAGGGCGAGGGGCCGCTGTTTGTCGTCATCAGCCGGTTGACCTGGCAAAAGGGCATTGATGTGCTGCTGGAAGTGATCGACCATCTGGTTGGCCTTGGCGGCAGGCTGGCACTGCTGGGCGCGGGCGACCTGGCGCTGGAGGCTGGGCTGGTTGAGGCGGCGCAGCGCCATCCGCAGCGTGTGGGGCTGAAATTCGGCTATGACGAGCCGCTGGCCCATCTGATGCAGGGCGGCGGCGATGCGATCCTGATCCCCAGCCGGTTCGAACCCTGCGGCCTCACGCAGCTTTACGGGCTTGCCTATGGCTGCGTCCCCATCGTCACCCGCACCGGCGGGCTGGCCGATACGGTGATCGATGCCAACCCCGCCGCTCTCGCTGCGCGCACCGCCACCGGCGTGGTGCTGAACGAGGCGAATTACGACGAACTCTCGCTCGCCATCACCCGCGCGATCCGGCTTTACGAGGACAAGGCCGGCTGGGCGCGCATCCAGAAAACCGGGATGGCGGCGGATTTCGGCTGGGACGCCAGCGCCGCGCAATATGCCGCGCTCTACCGGCAATTGGTGCGCGCGTGAATATCACCCCCGGCGTGACCGTCACGCCCGACGGCACGACCTTTGCCGTGCGCGCGCCGCAAGCCCGTGCGGTGGCGCTGGTGCTGGACGATGCGCCCATCGTGATGGAGCGGGCAGGTGATCTGTGGGTGGCACAGCTGCCGCGCGATTGCACCGGCGCACAATATGGCTACCGCGCCGATGGCGAATGGGCGCCGGAACGCGGGCTGTGGTTCGACCCGGCCAAATTGCTGGTCGATCCCTATGCGGTGGAACTGGACAGGCGGTTTCGCCAGCATCCCTCGCTTGGCCAATATGGCGCAGATACCGCGCCCATCGTGCCGCGCGCCCGCGTGACAGGGCCATTGCCTGAAGTCCCGCAGATGGCGCCTGTGTTTCAGCGCGGCGGCCTGATCTACGAAGTGAATGTGCGCGGTTTCACCATGCAGCATCCCGATGTGCCGAAAGCCATGCGCGGCACGGTGGCGGCGCTGGCGCATCCGGCGGTGATCGCTCATCTGAGGATGCTGCACGTCAGCGCGGTGGAATTGATGCCGATCGTGGCCTGGATTGACGAGCGGCATTTGCCGCCGCTGGGCCTTAGCAATGCCTGGGGTTACAACCCTGTGGCGATGATGGCGCTCGATCCGGGCCTTTGCCCCGGCGGCGTGGCCGAACTGCGCGGCGCGGTCGCTGCGCTGCACGAAGCAGGCATTGGGGTGATCCTCGACATCGTGCTCAACCACAGCGGTGAAAGCGATCGGCATGGCGGCGTGCTGTCCCTGCGCGGGCTGGATGACAGCCACTATGCCAAGGAACCGGACGGGCAATTGTGCAATGTCACCGGCTGCGGCAACACACTGGATTTCGGGCAGCCGCATATGCGCGCGCTGGCACTCGCTACCTTGCGCCATTTCGTGCGCCATGCCGGCGTGGACGGGTTCCGGTTCGACCTTGCCCCCGTGCTGGCCAGAGGATCAAACGAGGCACCGGATTTTGACCCCGCCGCGCCGATCTTTGCCGAGATCGCCGCCGATCCGCTGCTGGCCGACCGAGTGCTGATTGCCGAGCCATGGGATATCGGGCCCGGCGGCTATGCCCTGGGCCGGTTTCCTGACAACTGGCTCGAATGGAACGACCGTTTCCGCGACGATGTGCGCCGCTTCTGGCGCGGCGATGCGACCATCGGCACGCTGGCGACGCGGTTGGCGGGATCGTCCGATGTGTTCGGCACCGGGCCGAGCCGCAGCGTCAATTTCCTTGCCGCGCATGACGGTTTCACGCTCGCCGATTGCGTCACCTATGCGCACCGCCACAACCTTGCCAATGGCGAGGAGAACCGCGACGGGCACGGCGGCGAAGTCAGCTGGAACCACGGGGTCGAGGGGCCAGGCGATGATCCGCGCATCAAGGCCGCGCGCAAGGCCGATGTAGAGGCGATGCTGGGCACGCTGTTCGCCTCCACCGGCACACTGCTGCTGACAGCGGGGGACGAGTTTGGCCGCACGCAGGGCGGCAACAACAACGCCTATGCGCAGGACAATCCGACAAGCTGGCTCGATTGGGAAAACCGCGACCGCGAGTTGGAGGCCCATGTCGCGCGGCTGGCGGCGTGGCGGGCGGGCCGTCTGGAAGTGTTCCAGCGCTTTCCCGTTGACGGGCACTGGCGCGGGGCGGGAGGGGCGGAATTGACGGCGCAAGAGTGGCAATCAGGCGAAAGCCACGCGCTGTCCTTTCGTCTTGGATCGGTGCGGGTCAGCATTGACCGGAAAGCACGTGAAGTGCGGGTCCAGGGCTGAAGGCAAAAGGCAACTGCTACCCCGTCTTGCGCAGCCCCTTGCCCGCAATCCTTTCCAGCGCCTCGGCTTCGATCTGCCTGAGTTCCGCCATCGTTTCCTCCAGCGCGGCGCGTTGCTGCATCAGGCTGTCCAGCCTTTCGCGCACACGGGTCAGCAGATGCTCCATCTGTTCGCGGTGGCTGGGATCGGTATCGTACAGATCCAGAAACTCGCGAATTTCGCGGATGGTGAAGCCCAGCCGCTTGCCGCGCAGGATCAGCTGCATCCGCCCCACATCGCGGCGCGAGTAGATGCGCGTGCTGCCCACACGCTGCGGGCTGATCAGGCCGTTATCCTCGTAAAAGCGCAAGGTGCGCGGCGTTATGCCCAGTTCGCGCGCGACATCCTGAATGCCGCGATGGTCCCCGTTCCCCGTGATGATGCCCGCATCGGCAAGCGTGCCGGCATCCATCCCCCGATTGTCATCCACGTTTGATGCGCTCCTCTTCCACCAGTTCCTTCTTTGACAGCTTGCCGATCATCGTCTTGGGCAAGGTGTCGCGGATTTCGATTTCCACCGGCATTTCCAGCTTGTTTATCAGCGTGGCCAGATGCTCTGCCAGCGCGTCTGCCGTCAGCGTGGAGCCGGGAACCAGCGCCACGAACAGCTTGGGCACCTGGCCCAGATAATCGTCAGGGATGCCGATTGCGATCGCCTCTTTCACTTCCGGATGGTGATAGGCGGCATCCTCGATAACGCGGGGATAGACATTGTAACCTCCGCGCAGGATCAGATCCTTGATGCGGTCGACCAGGAACAGATAGCCGTCCTCGTCCAGAAAGCCGATATCGCCCGTGCGCAGCGCACCCTCGTAAAAGGTCGCTTCGGTTTCGGCAGGCTTCTGCCAGTATCCCTTCATCAGCTGCGGGCCGCGCGCCATGACTTCGCCGCGCTCGCCCTGCGGCATCAGCCGTGCCGGGTTTTCGGGATCGCGGATTTCGATGATCGTGCCGGGAAAAGCCGGGCCGCAGCTGTTGTCCTTCACCAGACCGAACAGCGGGTTGCAGGTGATGATGGGGCTGGCTTCGGACAGGCCATAGCCTTCGACCACGCGCGCGCCGGTGCGTTCCTCGAACGTCTGGCGGATTTCCAGCGGCAGCGGCGCGCCGCCCGAAATGCAGCAGATGACGCGGGAAAGATCAGGGATCTTGCTGTCGGGCAATTGGTTGATGGCGTTGAACATGGTGGGCACGCCGAAGAATTGTGTGGGCGGCTTGCGCCTGATGCTGGCCAGCAGCTTGTCCATTTCAAAACGCGGCAGCAGCACCAGCTCGGAACCGGTGTCGATCGAATAATTGAGCACGCAGGTCAGCGCAAAGACATGGAACATGGGCAGCACGCCCAACGTGCGCTGCTGCGTGGCCATGTAACCCCCTGCATGGGCGATCATCTGCGCGCTGTTGGCGGCAAGGCTGGCATGGGTCAGCATGGCACCCTTGGGCAGGCCGGTGGTGCCGCCGGTATATTGCAGCACCGCCACATCATCAGGCTGGCGCGCGACGGGCGCGGGATTGCCCGCATTGGCCAGCAGGTCAGTCAGTTCCAGATGCAGCGCCTTGTCGGTGATACGGATATGATCCGCGCGGCGCAGCAGGCGGAAACCGATATTGAGCGCGAAGGGCAGGATTTCCTTCATCCGGCACAGCAGCAGGCGTTCCACGCCCGACTGGCGGGCGACTTCCTGAAACTTCTCATGCACAAAGCGCACTTCGGGCACGGCGACCATGCGCACGCCGGCATCCTTCAGCAGATGTTCCAGCTCTGATGGGGTGTAAAGCGGGTTGAGGTTGACCACCACCAGCCCGGCTTTCAGCGCCGCGAAATACAGGACAATGTGATAGGGCGAATTGCCGGTGCACAGGCCAAAGCGGTCGCCCGGCTTCAGCCCGGCATCCTGCAGCCCGCGCGCTGCCCGATCCACCAGCGCGCCGATTTCGCGGTAAGTCCAGCAGCGCCCGAAATAATCGACCGCGATGCGATCGGGCCAATGCGTCACTGCTTTTTCGATCAGGTCGGTAAGCAGGCGCTTTGGGAAGACCTGCTGCCCGTCGGCATCGGCGTGATAGGGCAGCGGCGGGCCTTCCGCTGCCGGTATCAGCGTGTCAGGAGGCGATACCATCATGCCGCCAATCCTTTCCCGCCTTTCAGGCTGCCGCCCTTGCGCCGCAACGCTGTCATCTCTCCATCTCCCAACGTGGCTATCCGGGGTCTTTGCAGTGCCCCTTGGCGAATCGCATTCTGCACATTTTTTGGTTGACGCATAGGGAAATCGGTTCACCATTAGGGTATAGAAATGGCCGGGGTTGATTCCCGGCGCGATTTGGAGAGGCTGATCGATGCGCGACGTCGTCATTGCGGGCTATGCCCGGTCCCCGTTTCACCTTGCCGGCAAGGGCGCGCTGGCGCGTGTCCGCCCCGATGACATGGCCGCCGCCGTGGTGCGCGGCCTGGTCGATCGCACAGGCGTGAACCCCGCCGATATCGAGGACCTGCTGATGGGCTGCGCCTTCCCCGAAGGCGAGCAGGGCTTCAACATTGCGCGCCTTGTCGGGCTGCTGGCCGATTTGCCGCTCACCGTGGGCGGGATGACGATCAACCGCTTCTGCGGCTCGTCGATGAGCGGGATCCACTACGCCGCCGGGCAAATCCAACTGGGCGCGGGCGAGGTGTTCATCTGCGCCGGCGTCGAATCGATGAGCCGGGTGCCGATGATGGGCTTCAACCCCATGCCCAACCCCGCGCTGGCGAAGGCCAGTCAGGCCTATATCGGCATGGGTGACACGGCGGAAAATGTGGCGAAAGCCTATGGCCTGTCCCGTGCGGAGCAGGAGGAATTCGCCGTGCTGAGCCAGCAGAAGGCACGCGATGCGATTGCTGCGGGCAAGCTTGCGGACGAGATCGTGCCGGTGGCGGGCGTGGAGGCCGATGGCACCCCGCGCCCCGATACCACGGCCGAGGCGCTGGCGGGCCTGAAGCCTGCCTTCAGCGCCGATGGCACGGTAACCGCAGGCACATCCAGCCCGCTGACCGATGGTGCGGCGGCTGTGCTGGTGGCCAGCGCAGACTATGCCGCCAAGCACAATCTGCCGGTGCTGGCGCGCATCAGATCGGTCGCCATTTCGGGCTGCGCGCCCGAAATCATGGGCATTGGCCCCGTCGCATCCAGCCAGAAGGCGCTGGCCCGCGCGGGCATTACCGTGTCCGATCTGGACGTGGTGGAACTGAACGAAGCCTTTGCCAGCCAGTCCATCGCGGTGATCCGCGATCTGGGGCTCGACATGGCCACGGTGAATATTGACGGCGGCGCAATTGCCATCGGCCACCCGCTGGGCGCGACCGGCGCGCGCATCGTGGGCAAGGCGGCGGCGCTGCTGAAGCGCGAGGGCGGCAAATATGCGCTCGCCACGCAGTGCATTGGCGGGGGGCAGGGGATTGCCACCGTGCTGGAGGCGATCTGATGGCGCACGACAGTATCAAGAAGGTCTGCGTGATCGGCGCGGGCACGATGGGCGCTGGCATCGCGGCGCAGGTCGCCAATGCCGGCGTGCCCGTGCTGCTGCTCGACATCGTGCGCGATCCCGCAGATCGCAACAGCGTGGCGCGCGGCGCGGTGGAGCGGATGCTCAAGACCGATCCCGCCCCCTTCATGGGCAAGCGCGCGGCGAATCTGGTCGAAGTCGGCAATATCGAGGACGATCTGGCCAAGGTTGCGGATTGCGACTGGGTGGTGGAAGCCATCATTGAAAGGCTGGATCTGAAGCAGGATCTTTACGCAAAGCTGGACGCGGTGCGAAAGCCCGGCACGGCGGTATCCTCCAACACCTCTACCATCCCGCTGGCGCAGTTGACCCACGGGCGCAGCGATGCGTTCAAGCGCGATTTCCTGATCACGCATTTCTTCAATCCGCCGCGCTATATGCGGCTGATCGAAATTGTGGCCGGCCCGCACAGCGATGCCGCCACCGTTGCCCGGATACGCGATTTTACTGACCGCGTGTTGGGCAAGACGCCGGTCGATGCCGAGGACAGCCCCGGCTTCATCGCCAACCGCATCGGCACTTTCTGGATTCAGGCGGCGGTCAATGCCGCCTTCGACATGGGCGTTTCGGTGGAAATGGCCGATGCCATTGCAGGCAGGCCCATGGGCGTGCCCAAGACGGGCATTTTCGGGCTGATCGACCTGATCGGCCTCGACTTGATGCCCTATCTGCAAAAGAGCCTGACGAGCACCTTGCCGGCCAGCGATCCCTATCAGGCGATTGCCCGCAGCGAGCCCTTGATCGAAAAGCTGATTGCCGAAGGCTATACCGGCCGCAAGGGCAAGGGCGGCTTCTACCGCATCAACAAAGAAGGCGGCGGGAAGGTCAAGGAAGCGATCGACCTAGCGACCGGCGAATATGCGCCAGCTGGCCGCGCGCCCGAGATTTCCGGCCCGGCGGGCAAGGGCGATCTGGCTGCGCTGATCGCGGCAAAGGGCACGGTGGGCGCCTATGCCTGGGCGATCCTTGGCCCGACGCTGTCCTATGCTGCCTCCATCGTTCCCGAAGCCACCAAGACCATCGTCGGAGTCGATGACGCGATGAAGCTGGGCTATAACTGGAAGGCTGGCCCCTTCGAGATGATCGACAAGATCGGGCCTTCCGCCTTGCGCGCAAAGCTGGGCGAAAGCGGTCTGCCCGTGCCGCCGCTGCTGGAGGCGGTGGGGGATGGCACCTTCTACCGCGTGGAAGGCGGCAAGCGGCAGTTCTTCGGCACTGATGGCCAGTATCACGATGTGGTGCGGGCCGATGGCGTGCTGCTGCTGGCCGATATCAAGCTGGCGAGCCAGCCCATCCTCAAGAACGGTTCGGCTGCGCTGTGGGATGTGGGCGACGGGGTCGCCTGCCTTGAGTTTACCGGCAAGATGAACGCGCTCGACAACGAAGTGATGAAGCTGATCGGCGAGGCGATCCCGCTGGTGGCGGAGAAATTCAAGGCGCTGGTGATCTATAACGAAGGCACGCATTTTTCCGCGGGGGCCAATCTGGGCCTTGCCCTGTTTGCGGTGAACATTGCCGCCTGGGGCGAGATCGAGAAGCTGGTGAGCGGCGGGCAAGCGGCGTTCAAGGCGCTGAAATATGCCCCCTTCCCGGTGGTTGCCGCGCCTTCGGGCATGGCGCTGGGGGGAGGGTGCGAAACCGTGCTCAATTCCGACAGCGTGCAGGCCCATGCCGAAACCTATATCGGCCTTGTCGAAACCGGCGTGGGGCTGATCCCCGGCTGGGGCGGCTGCGGCGAGATGCTGGAGCGCTGGCGCGATATGCCCGGAATGCCCAAGGGGCCGATGCCGGCGGTATCCAAAGTGTTCGAAATCGTCTCCACCGCCACGGTGGCCAAATCGGCGGCAGAGGCGAAGGAGCTGGGTTTCCTGCGCGCTTCGGACGGCATCACCATGAACCGCGACCGGCTGCTGGCCGATGCCAAGGCACGCGCGCTGAAACTGGCCGAAGGCTATGCTCCGCCCGCGCCGCCCGAATTCCGCCTGCCCGGCCCCAGCGGCAAGACGGCGCTCGATCTGGCGGTGCAGAGCTTCCGCGCGCGCGGCATTGCCACGCCTTATGACGAAGTGGTCGCAGGCAAATTGGCGCGCGTGCTGACCGGCGGGGATACCGACCCGACCCAGACCGTTACCGAAGAGCAATTGCTGGCGCTGGAACTGGCCGAGTTCATGGAACTGGTGCACGAACCGCGCAGCATGGACCGGATCGAGCATATGCTGGCCACCGGCAAGCCCCTGAGAAACTAAGCGCGGAATTGAGAAGATAAGCGAGAGAGGACACGAGCAATGCAGGTCTATGACGCTCCCTTGCGCGATATGCGTTTCGTGCTGGACGAATTGTGGGTGGACGATGGCTTTGGCGATCTGCCCGGCCTGTCCGAGTTCGACAGCGAACTGACGGGTGCCATTCTGGAGGAAGCCGCGCGGTTCAGCCGCGAAGTGCTGCTGCCGCTCAACCAGCCGGGCGATCTGGAAGGGTGCCACCTGGAAAACGGCGTGGTGCGCACGCCCAAGGGGTTCAAGGACGCCTACAGGCAGTTCACCGAAAGCGGCTGGTCTGCGCTTGCCGCCAGCCCCGAATGGGGCGGGCAGGGCTTGCCCGAACGGGTGAACAAGCTGGTGGAGGAAATGACCTGCTCAACCAATCTGTCCTTCGGCCTTTATCCGGGCCTGACGCATGGCGGCGCGCTGGCGCTGGAAGCGCACGGCACCGACGAATTGAAGCAGCGTTACCTGCCCAAGATGACCAGTGGCCAATGGTCGGGCACGATGTGCCTGACCGAGGCGCATTGCGGCACCGATCTGGGGATGCTGCGCACCAAGGCCGAGCCGCAGGACGACGGCACCTACAAGATCACTGGCGCGAAGATTTTCATTTCCGCAGGCGACCATGACCTGACCGAGAATATCGTGCATCTGGTGCTGGCCCGCCTGCCCGATGCGCCTGCCGGAACGCGCGGCATTTCGATGTTTCTGGTGCCCAAATTCCTGCCGAAGGAAGATGGCACGCCCGGCCCATCCAACGGCGTGCTTTGCACGGCGCTGGAACACAAGATGGGGCTGAAAGCCTCCGCCACCTGCCAGATGCAGTTCGAAAATTCCACCGGCTGGCTGGTGGGGGAGGTGAACAAGGGCATGGCCGCGATGTTCACCATGATGAATGCGGAACGGCTTTCGGTCGGCATTCAGGGCCTCGGCATTGGCGAGGCGGCGTATCAGTCCGCTGCATGGTATGCGAAGGACCGCTTGCAGGGCCGCGCGCTATCGGGCGCGAAATATCCGGACAAGGCGGCCGATCCGATCATCGTCCACCCCGATGTGCGGCGGATGCTGATGATCATGCGCGCCAACAACGAAGGCTGCCGCGCGCTGGGCGCATGGGTTGCCCGCGCTCTGGACGCCGAACGCTTGAGCGAAGAACCCGAAGTGCGTGCACGGGCCGAGGATTTCGTGGCGCTGATGACACCCATCGTGAAGGCGCTGTTCACCGATCTGGGGCATGAGAATGCCAATCTGGCGGTGCAGGTCTATGGCGGGCACGGCTACATCTGGGACAGCGGCGTGGAGCAATATGCCCGCGATGCGCGCATTGCCATGATCTATGAAGGCACCAACGGCATTCAGGCGCTGGATCTGGTGGGCCGCAAGCTGGGGGCCAATACCGGCCGCCTGCTGCGCAGCTTCTTCCACCCCGTTTCCGCCTTTATCGAAGCGAATAAGGGTGATGGCCCGATGAAGCCGATGATCGAGGGCCTCGAAAAGGCGTTTGGGGCATTGCAATTGTCCACCGCCACCATTGCCCAGCGTGGCCTTGCCGATCCGGAGGAAGCGGGCGCGGCGGCGAGTGAATATCTGCGCCTGTTTGGCCTTGTCGCCATGGGATACTGCTTTGCCCGCAGCGCCCAGATCGCCGGGCTTCGCCTTGCCTTCGGCAGCGAGGACAAGGACTTCTACAAGGCCAAGATCACCACCGCGACCTTCTTCTTCGAACGGCTGCTGCCGCAGGTGTCGGCCCACTTCCTGTCGATCAAGGCCGGCAAGAAGAGCATGATGGCGCTGGCGGAGGAGGCGTTCTGAGCGCCAAGGCCGCCGATTTTGCCGCGCGGCTGGCGGTGCCTGCCATCGCCGCGCCGATGTTCCTGGTATCGGGCCCTGACCTTGTGGTCGCGTGCTCGACCTCCGGGCTTTGCGGCACCTTCCCGACGCTGAACGCGCGCACGACCGATACGCTCGACCAGTGGCTGGGCGAGATGGGCGAGCGGCTGGGGGATAAGCCTTTTGGCGCGAACCTGATCGTGCACAAGAGCAATCCGCGCGTGAGCGAAGACCTCGCATTGCTGGTCAAGCACAAGGTGCCGCTTGTCATCACCTCGCTCGGCGCGGTGCCCGATGTGGTCGAGGCGGTGCACAGCTATGACGGGATGGTGCTGCACGATGTGATTTCGGTGCGCCATGCGCAAAAGGCGATCGGCGCGGGGGCGGATGGCCTGATTGCCGTATGTGCGGGCGCGGGCGGCCATGCCGGTACGCTCAGCCCCTTTGCGCTCACGGCAGAAATTCGCGCCTTTTTTGATGGCCCGCTTGCGCTGGCAGGTGCGATCACGCATGGCCGCCACATTGCGGCGGCGCGGATGATGGGGGCGGATTTCGCCTATATCGGATCGCATTTCATCGCCGCGGAGGAGAGCATGGCAAGCGCGGCACAGAAGGCGATGATGGCAGAGGCGAAGGCCGCTGACATCGCCTATACCGACACGGTAACAGGCGTGGGCGCAAACTTCCTGAAGCCCAGCCTCGATGCTGCCAGCCTGCCCGGCACCGGCCACGGCGAACTTGCCCTGTCGGACGAGGCGAAGGCATGGAAAACCATCTGGTCCGCCGGGCACGGCGTGGGCGCAACCCAGGGCGTGCGGCCTGCCGCCGCCATCTGCGCCGATCTTATCAACCAATACCATGAAGCCCAAAAGGGATTGCAGCCATGAAGATACTGGTGCCTGTCAAGCGGGTGATCGATTACAATCTGAAGCCGCGCATCAAGGCGGACGGGTCAGGCGTTGATCTTGCCAACGTCAAGATGAGCATGAACCCGTTTGACGAGATCGCGGTCGAAGAAGCCATTCGCCTGAAGGAAAAGGGCGCGGCGACCGAAATCGTGGCCGTGTCCATCGGCCCCGCCAAGGCACAGGAAACGCTGCGCACCGCGCTCGCCATGGGGGCTGACCGCGCTATCCTGATCGAAACCGATGCCGAGGTTGAGCCGCTGGCAGTTGCCAAGCTGCTGAAAGCCATCGTGGACGAAGAGGCGCCGGGTCTTGTCGTGATGGGCAAGCAGGCGATTGACGATGACAGCAACCAGACCGGGCAGATGCTCGCCGCGCTGTGGGGCCGGGGGCAGGGCACCTTTGCCAGTGCGGTCGCCATCGAAGGCGATCACGTGGCCGTCACGCGCGAAGTCGATGGCGGTCTCGAAACGGTGAAGCTGGCCCTGCCCGCCGTGGTAACCACCGATCTCAGGCTGAACGAGCCGCGTTATGCCAGTCTGCCCAATATCATGAAGGCCAAGTCCAAGCCGCTCGCGGTGAAGAAGCCGGAAGATTACGGCGTCGATATCACCCCGCGCCTTGCCACGTTGAAGGTGGTGGAGCCGCCCGTGCGGCAGGCGGGCGAGATGGTGGCATCGGTGGATGAACTGGTGGCGAAGCTGAAGGCAAAGGGAGTTGTGGCATGAACGCGCTGGTTCTGGCGGAACACAATGACGGCAAGCTCAGCCCCGCAACGCTGGCAGCGGTGACGGCGGCGGTGCAATTGGGCGGTGATGTGCACCTGCTGGTCGCAGGCGGCAGCGATGCTGTGGCCGCCGAGGCGGCGAAGGTGGCCGGCGTTGCCAAGGTGCTGCACGCCGCCGATGCGGCGCTCAGCCATCAATTGCCGGAAAATGTCGCGCCGCTGGTGGCGCGCCTGATGGCGAATTACGACGCCTTTCTCGCCCCTTCCACCAGCACGGGCAAGAACATCGCCCCGCGCGTGGCCGCGCTGCTCGATGTGATGCAGGTGTCCGATATCCTTTCGGTCGAAGGGCCAAAGACTTTTACGCGGCCCATTTATGCGGGCAACGCCATTGCCACAGTGGAATCGAGCGACGCCAAGCTGGTCATCACCGTGCGCACCACCGCCTTTGAAAAGGCGGCAGCCGAGGGTGGTTCGGCGGCGGTCGAGGCGGTTGGCGGGGCTGCGGATGCCGGCCTCTCCAGCTTCGTCGGCCTTGAAGCCACCAAGAGCGAGCGGCCCGAACTGACCAGCGCGCGCGTGGTCGTGTCCGGGGGGCGGGCGCTGAAGGATGCCGATACCTTTGCCGCGCTGGTCACGCCTTTGGCCGACAGATTGGGCGCGGCCATCGGCGCGAGCCGCGCGGCTGTGGATGCGGGCTTTATCGGCAACGATCACCAGGTGGGGCAGACGGGCAAGATCGTCGCGCCCGAACTCTATATTGCGCTGGGTATTTCCGGCGCGATCCAGCATCTGGCGGGGATGAAGGATTCCAAGGTGATCGTGGCGATCAACAAGGATCCCGATGCGCCGATTTTCCAGGTGGCGGATTATGGCCTTGTGGCCGATCTTTTCACCGCGGTACCGGAACTCACTCAGAAGCTGTGAAGCTGGCGGCGACCTGCGCGGGATTTTCCGCGCAGGTGGTGACCACCAGATCGCGGGCGATCACCGTTCCTTGCACGGGCACTTGCAGCATTTGCGGGCTGGCAAGGCAAATGCCCAGCCGTTCCGCCTGCGCCGGATCGATCATCAACGCATAGGGGCCGGGGCGCACCTGTTCGAAAAAGTAATAGCCGCCGCGTTCGGTGCGCGCGGTGTGCGCCACTTCGCCCGCCGGATCGCGCAAGTGCAGCCGCAGGCCCGACACGCCGCGATTGCCTTCCCCGCCGACAAAGCTGACTGTGCCTTCCACCTCGCTCAACTCCACCACCGGAAAGGCGGCGACATGGATGCGCCCGGCGCGCGGCACGATCTCTATGCCCCGCCGTGCCGGAGCCATGGCGATATCGGGCAGGGTGGCAGGGTCGATCTGCACGCTCACCCGCTGGCCGTGGCCCAGATCGGTCAGCCGCGCCGTGCCGTTTGCGTCGGTCGTGGCCGCAGCGTTGAACACCGCGAAATCGACACCGGGCAAAGCCATGTCGCCGTGGGAAAACACGCCATCGCCATCGCGGTCGTGAAAGGCCTGCACCGCCACCCCGCCTGATGTGGCAAGGCCAGGCCGGTCGACAAAGAATTCCCGCCGCAAGGGATCGCGCCCGAAGCTGAGGCCAAGCCGCAGCGCCACGGCATAGCTGCGCTGGCGAAACGCGTATTGACCGTCCAGCGACAGGCTGAACCTGTCGAATGATCGCGCGGCGGACAGGCCCAGCGCAAGATCCTTTGCCTCGATCGCATAGGCCGCCGTCGCGCTCAGCAGCGTGCGCGGGTCAAGCCGGTGCGCCAGATTGCCGCCCACCTGCACCAGCGCCGCATCGGGCAGCAGGCGATAGCCCAGCGATCCGCGCAGCTGGGTGTCGCCGCGCCCGATGCTGGCGAGATCGAAATTGCCGACCAGTTGCGAAAAGCCGATTCCGCCCGGCGCGGCATTGCGCAGGTAATCGAGCGTGCTGGACAGGAGCAGCCCGTTCAGCCGTGCCGATCCGCGCACACCTGCGGCAAGGCGCGTGCGGCCATCGGCATATTCGGCCCTGCGCAGCCGCGCGGACAGCGGCAGCAGCACACCGGTCTCTGCGCTGCCCAGTTGCAGGGCGGTGTTGAAATCGACCTCGCTGGCGCGGCGCATGGCGGCGGTGTCGAGGCTGTGCACCTCGTCCACAAAGCCGCCGCCATATTCGAAATGCGTCAGCGCAAAGGAACCGCCCAAGAGCGGGCCGCCCATTCCCATGCCCAGCGCGTGCGCCATGCCGCTGGCCGCGCCGCCCGAAAGCCCCGCATCGCCCCGGATCGCCAGCGCGCCGATCCCGCTTCGCAGGCCGGTGGAGGCGAGCCAGCGCTGATCCAGCCCGTCTTGATACCACGCAGCGCTGGCCACGGCGGTGAAATCGGAATTGAGACCATAGGCCAGCTCGCCCGTTGCCTGCCAATCGCCATAGCGCAGGCCGGGGCGAAAATCCGGCCCCTCCACCCCCAGCAGATTGGTGCCGCGCTGCACCATGCCGAAACTGTACGTCAGCTGGCCGGCGGACAGACGCCCGTCACCCACGCTGATGCGGCGGACTTCCTCGCGCCGCTGGCCCTGCGGGCCGTAAAACACGAGGCGGAAGATGTTGAGGCCGTAATCCACCGGAATCTCAAGGAATTCGTATTGCCCGTTGACGGCCCGCGCGGTGGAGCCGAGCAGAATGTCGTTGCGGTAGAGTTCCACTTCGAACCCGTCCGGCAAGACCCCGCGCAGATCGATCCGGTCAAACACCGATGCCTGTTCCAGCGGCAGATTGGTGACGAAGCCGCCGCGCCCTGCCGTGCCGCGCAGGCCCAGCGGCAGGGAGGGCGTGGCGACATCGCCCAATTGAAACTCGGTTGCGCCAAGCGGCCCCAGAAGATCGCCATCGGCATCGCGGCGGCCCAGTTCCACCAGCGCCGCCACTAGCCCGTCGCGCGTGGTCGCGCCCAGGAACACCTGCCCGGTCATGAAGGCGACATCGCCCGCCAGCCACAGATCGCCTTCGGCGCGGGTGCCCTTGCCGGAATCGGACACGCCGCGCAGTTCCATGCTCGCCATCGGCACCGACAATGCGCGCCAGGGCGTCTCCTCGCGCGGGAAGGTGTCGGCATGGGTGCCGTTGCCGCCGCGCTGGCCCAATTGCGCGCGCAGCGCCTCGCGCCGCATCCGCTCTTCAAAGGGGAAAGGCTCGCGCGTGGTCAGCAGCACCGCCTGCGCGCGCAAATCGGGCGCAATATCGATCGGCAGCAGGCTGGCAAGGAAATCGCTGCGCAGATACAGATCGCCTTCGAACGCCTGCGCCATGCCGGGGGGCAAGCGCACTGTTCCCGCGGCCGTCGTCAATGTACCTTGCCTGAGGTCAATCTCGATCACCCGGTCTTCGGCCAGGAACCATCCCCCGGCAAATTGCCCCCCGTCGCTGACCCGGATTGCCAGATCGAGGATTTGCGCCAGTTCCCCCAGCGGCAGGTAGAGGCCCGCGCGCGTGCCATAGGCGATGATCGTATCGCTCGCCTGCACGCCTGCCACGCGCAGTTGCAGGATCAGTTCGTCCTGCGCACTGAACAGCGGCGCGCCCTCGGCTGCGGGAAAGACCGGCTGGCCAGGCGCAAGGCCGCGCGGCGGGGTGCGGGTGGCCGCCAATGTCGGGGCCATCGCGGGGGCAGAGGATGCCGCACGCGGCGCTGGCGGGGCCGCTGCGCTGGCATCGGGCAGCTGGGCCGGCAGCGCGGCCAGCGCGGTTACGGCTTCGCTGGCCGCGGGAATGGGGGCTTGTGCCGGTTGCGAGGCGGGCGCAGGCGGCGGCGGTAAGGGGGTAACCACGAGAGGCCGCGCCTGGGCGAGCGGCTGGGCCAATGGCGCCGATGGAGCCGGAACGGCAAGCTCCCCTGCCTGTGCCGGCGACGCGCCGATCACCGCCAGCTCCGCCGCGCTGAGAGGCTGCATGGCGGGTTCTCTGGTCAGCGCAGCATTCGGCGGCGCAGCTTGCGCGGGCGCTGCAAGCGGCGGTTCGGCCGCCACGGGCAAGGCTGCCATCGCGGATGCAGGCGACGGGAGATCGGCTTCATCGGGCCGGGCAAGCGCCGGTGCATCGCCTGCCAGCAGCGGCGCGGCCGCGGCGCGCAGATCGGCTTCCTTCGCCAGTGCCGCGCCAAGAATACCGGCTTGCCCGCGCGCGAGGGCGAGATCGCTGGCGCTGTGTGCAAGCCCTGCCTTGACCCGCCGCGACGGGGAAGCGGCTGGCACCGGCGCCTCGCCCGGTTCCGGCGGTGCAGCGATGACGGGTGCTGGGTTCGGCTGGGCCCGCCGCGCCAGCACCTCACGGCCCAAAGCGGCCACGTCCTCGCCGTCCGGGCCGGTCCATTCGCGTAATGGCGGGGGGGTGTCGGCCGTGCCCAGCCACAGCAGCGATCCGCCCACCAGCACCGCGCCGCCGGCCAGCGCCGACCCGATGGCAAGGGGGCCAAACCGGCGGAGCCTGCGGCCCGTTGTCACGGCACGGTGAATTCCTGCCGCGCCAGCACGGTGCCGGGCGCAAAGTCATCATCGGTATAGGTGAGCGTCAACCGCGTGCCGGGGCGCAGCAGCGCCCGGTCGAACGCCGGGTTGAGTGCCAGCAGCACAGGCCGCGCGTCGATTTCGGGATAGATCCCGATGCCGCGTGCCATTGCCACCGGCACATCGCTGCCCGGCACCGTGACCACGATATCGCCAAAGGCCGAACGCGTGCCGCTGCGCGTGATGGTCGCGGAAATGGCGGGGCCATCGGCCGTCTGCACGAGGCCAAGGTCTGTCAGCCCCACCTCCAGCGTGGTCTCACCCACCCGCATGATGACGGGAATGGCGATGCCGAAACGCGGGCGGATGGTGACGCCGATATTGCTCGGCCCGCCGCTTCCGCCACTCACCGCCTCCTCGATGCTGAAGCCCTGATCGACATCGGCGGGAATGGATACGGCCATGAAATGCGCACGGTATTCGCCATCGGGCAGATCGGCGGGCGGGCGGGCCATGATGCGCACCGTCTGCGCCTCGTTCCCCTGCAAGACCACGCGGCGCGGCGACCAGCGCAGCATCGCGCTGGCCGATGCAAGCCTTTCAACAGAGACGCCGGGCGGCAGATTGTCGAGCTGGTGCACCGATCCATCGGACGCCATGACCATGTCGACAATGCTGATCTCGTATTCGCCGGCATTGATCGTGCGGTTGTAGACGCCCACGCTGGCGGTGCGGCTGCGATCGGCCATCACCACGCGGCGGGGATAGAGGTTGATGTCGCCCATCCCGCCAACCGCCCCTTCGGGCGCAGCGGCAAGCGCGGGCGGGGCGGGCATTTCCAGCTCATCCGCATCCTGCGCCAGCGCGGGAAGTGCCAGCAGTGCCGGCGCGAGCGCAGCCGCCATCCGGCGCAAACGCATGGCAGCGCGCCTTTGGTTAACAAACACGGTAAACATCCCCTTACAAACCCGCCTTTCTATGTGGAAATGCGTAGGTTCTCGCAAGAGGAGGCTATTGGAAAATCACAGTTACCTGAAAATCGCCCGAATATTCGCCGGGCGCCTGATTGGCCGCGACCTGCAAGGTGCCGCCCACCCACAGCATGAAGATGCCGCTGGCGTCGAAACGGTTGGAGCCGTTGCGCATATTGGTGGTGATGTTGCGCACCTGCATCGTGGCCGACCCGTTCGAGATCGTGATCCGGTTCGGCAGAATGGCCACGAAGGCGCGGTTGGCTGTCCCGTCAAGCCGGAACAGTGCCGGGCCACGCCCGTCGGGTGGCTGCGGGATGGTCATCCCGGCTGCGATCTGGCCGGTTCCGGTGGCGGTGCCATCCGGCGCGATCACTAGTGTGCCCGCCGCCGTGGGCTGCATGAATGCACCAAAACGCAGGTCACGCAGATGCGCCAACCGGCCAAGTTCGGGCACTTCGGCTTGCGCGCTGCCCGTTGCGGTAGCGCTGTCGCCCGGCTGGGCGCAGACGGCGGCCGGGATCAGCGCAAGCGCAAGTCCAAAGCCCCGCCTAAGGTGGCGCAGGTCAGGCATGGATCAACCCCCAGGCGTAGGATGGGGGCGCGGCTATGTTATCCCCAAGAACCGCGCCCCCAAACGGGCTTAGTTGTAGGTGACGGTTACCGAATAGCTGCCGGTATACACGCCGGCCGGCTGGTTCGCGCCCACGGTCAGCGTGCCGCCCACATTGAAGCTGGCTGCACCGCTGCTGTCCAGCGTGTGGTTGGCGCGTGCATCGGTGGTGAAGGCCATGCTGTTGCTGCCCGACGACACAGTGCCGGCACCGGTTACGATGGAGAAGCGGCGGCCCGCATCACCGGCCACGCTGAAGCTGTCGGCGGCTTCGACCGAACCCGGCATCAGCGTCACATCGCCGCCGGCGGTGCCGTTGCCCGCACGCGAAACGGTGACGGAGCCGCCCACGGTGCCGGGCACGAAAGTGCCGAAGTTGAGCGTGGCGCCCGCATCATGCGTCAGCGTCAGCGGAGCGACGACTTCGGCGGTGGCGGCGCCATCAGCGGTGGACTGGTTGCCCGGAGCGGCGAGAGCCGGAACGGAAAGCACGGCAGCCGAGGCGGCGGCAAAAATTGCGATCTTCTTCATGATTATCCCCTGGTCTCTTTGTCTTTTCCCGCAAGAACGGGCCCGGACCGCAAGGCATGGTTAAGCCCCGCCTTCGGTCAGCCTGCGTATTATCCCGCAGTCGTTAATGAAAAGCTGATGCTGGAGGAAAAAAGTCGCGTTGCCCCATACTCTTAGGGCCGTGTCCTCAATCGTATGTCACGGTCACCGGCACGGTGGCATGGTAAATATCGGGTGAAGCGTGCCGGACGACAGTCAGTGTGCCGCCTACCGAAAAGGCACCTTCTCCCTCGGCGTCGAGCAGGGCAGTGCCCTCTCCGGCGCTCGCCAGGCTGTGCAGGGTAAGCGCGTGCACCGTCAGCCGGGCGGCGCTGCGCTGGCCGTGCGCTTCCACTGTTTCGGGCAATATGACACGGTAGCTGCGGCCCGGTTCCCCGCTCACCGCAAAGCGCGCGGCGTGCGGCTGGCAGCCCGGCTCGGCACCGCAAGCTGGCTGCACGCCTCCGCTATAGGATCCCGGCCCCCCGCGCGGATCGATCGTGACCATGCCGCCCGCTGCGCCGCCACCGGCCAGCGCTATCCGGCCAAAGGACAGGTCGGCCACGCTTGCGGCGCGGATCGGGCGGATCACCTGCGCGCGTGCCGTGCCGGAGGCGTTGGCATCCTGAGCGAAGACGGCGGGCGGGCCACCCGCACACAGGCCCAGCGCAAGCGCTGCCGCTATGCCCCGCGCCGGTCGATCGCGATGACGCTGACATCCACCGGGATGGGCAGGACAAGCTGCGCGCCGCCGAAATGGCGCGTTACGTCGAGTCTCCCTCCCACCTGAAAAGTGCGGCTGCATATGCGTGTCCGGCAATCGCTTATGATTAGCCGGAACGGGCGCCCCGGCGTAATACGCATTGCCCCTGGAAGATCGGTTTCAAACGCGGACAGGCGCGCCTCCACGCCTCCCATGCGGGCTTGAGGAGGAACGCTGATCACGACTTCGAGTTCCAGTTCCATCGCGTTGCGGCTCTGATTGCCGCGGTCATAGCTGATGGTGAAGCGCGCGGGCCCGGTCGGCCGCCCTTCCAAAGCGATGATCCCTACATCGCTCAGCGCCCCGGTGGCGCTGACGGTGCGGCTGCCGCTGCCAAACACCATGAAGGTGCCAAAGCTTAATTCGCGTTCGGGCAGGATGGAGACCTGCGGCGTGTTGGCAAGCGGCATCGAACCGGGAAGGCCCAGCCCGGCCAGCAGTCCCAGCAGGGTGAGAAGGCGTCCAGGTGGACGGGGGCAGCTTGCTCCTGCCTTACCCGCTTCCACCGCCCCGATCAGGCCCACTGCCGTCCCCTGAAATTGCCTAGCCGCCACCTTCCTGCATCAGGTCGCGCAGCTTGACCAGTGCCTGCGTCTTTAACTGGTGGACGCGCGGCACGCTGACCTCCAGCACTTCGGCGATTTCGGTAAGGTTCAGTTCTTCCACGAAATAGAGCTGCAGCACCAGTTGCAGCCTTTCGGGCAATTCGTGCATGGCTCGTGTGAGCCGGGTCGCATCCTCCAGTTCGCACAAGACGGCAAAGGGATCGGGCAGATCGGTGGCGAAGGCGGCGGAATGGTCGTCATAGGCCTCGTCCAGCGGGGCGAGGTGGACTTGCATGGCATCCGCCGCCGCCAGATCGGCGGGCGAGATGTCGAGATGCGCAGCCAGCTCTGCATCGCCCGGCTCGCGCCCCAATTGCTGGCGCAGCAAAGTGCGCGCCGCGTCGATTTCGCGGCGCCGGCGAATGGCGGCGCGGCTGCTGGGCAATTGCCTGCGCACCAGATCAAACATCGCCCCGCGCACGCGGATCTTGGCATAGGCGGCAAAGCCATCCTCGGTCGGGCCGGTGTGGTTGCGCGCACATTCGGTGAGCGCGATATAGCCTGCCTGCACCAGATCCTCGATTTCCAGCCCCTCGCGGCCGGTGCCGTGGATATGCCAGGCGGCCTTCTTCACCATCGGCACGAACCGGCGGATGCGGTCGGCCACGATATCCTGCGCGCCATAGGCAGCGGAAACGGAGCCGGTCCTGCCGGCAAAGGGGGAATGGTCGTGCTTCATGCGGCTATCGCTTGCGTGTCATTGGTGTCGGGAAGAGCGTGCGGGGCCTGTTGTTGCCCGCCGATAACCGCCACCACGTCCACCGGCTGGGTGGGGGGCAGTTCGGCAATGGACAGCACCAGGCAATGGGGCGCGCGCTGGCGCAGCAGGCTGGCGAGCGCGCGGCGGGCGGGCGGCTGCACGATCAGCGCCAGCGCGCGGCCATCGGCCTGCGCGGCCAGCGCGGCGTTCACGCGTTCGGCAATCATCCGGGCGCAATCGGGCTCGATCACCGGCTGCCCGGTGCCCGGATCGCGCATTCCGCCAATGATCGCGCTTTCCAGTGCAGCGTCGAGGGTGAGCACGCCCAGCACCTGATCCGGCGGGCAGATCTGCCCCACGAGCCAGCCGCCCAGATCGGCGCGGATATGGTCGATCAGCGGATCGAAATCGCGCGTGGTTTGCAGGCCGATGGCGAGGCTGGACAGGATCGGCAGCGGATGGGCCAGACTGATCCCGTCGGCCAGCAAGTGCCGCAGCAGGCGGGTCAGCGCCGCCAGCGACAGCGGATCGGGATGCACCGCCTCCACCAATCCGGGCGACTTTTCGCGCAAGCCGTCGAGCAGGCTGCGCACTTCTTCCGGCCCCAAAAGCTGATCGGCGCGGGCCAGCAGCAATTGGTTGAGATGGGTGGCGATCACCGTGGCGGCGTCCACCGTCAGGAACCCTTCGGCAATGGCATGGTCGCGTTCGGCCAGCGGCAGCCACAAGGCGGGGCAGCCAAAGCTGGGATCGCGCGTGGCATCGCCCATCAGGCTGTGGCCGGGGCGCACTTCGCCGGTGTCGATCGCCAGAATGCAATCGGGCCGCGCCTCGGCCCGCGCCAGTTCGACGCCCCCCACCACGATGCGGTAGGCATTGGCGGGCAATTCCAGCGAATCCCGGATGCGGAACTGCGGCACGACAAAGCCGAAGGTTTGCGACAATTGCTTGCGCACCCCGGTGATCCGGGTGACGAGGGGGGAGCCCTTGGCCTCCTCCACCAGATGCACCAGGCCAAAGCCCACCTCCAGCGTGACCAGTGTCTGGTCGCTGACATCGGAAATGTCGATGCGTTGCGCATCGACCGGCTCCACCGGTTCGGCATCAACCACCGGGGCCGTGTCCAGATGTTTTTTGAGCACGCGGTAGAGCCAGAAGGCAAGCCCCGCGGCGGGCAGGAAGATCATCTGCGGCATGGCGGGCACCAGCCCGATGGCGCCCAGAACCAGCGCCACCGGCAACCAGCTGCCGGGGGCAGAGAATTGCCGCGAAATCTGCCCCACCAGATCGCTCTGGTCGTTCACGCGGGTCACAATCGCCGCAGCGGCAATCGACAGCAGCAGCGCGGGCACCTGCGCCACCAGCGCATCGCCCACGGCCAGTGTGACATAGACCTGCGCGGCCTCACCTGCGGACAGGCCGTGGGTAATCATGCCCAGCGCAAATCCGGCAATGATGTTGACGCCCAGGATCAGCAGCGCGGCAATCGCATCACCCTTCACGAATTTGGAGGAACCATCCATCGCGCCGTAGAAATCGGCCTCGGTCGCCACTTCGGCGCGGCGGGCGCGGGCTTCTTCGGCGGTCATCAGCCCGGCGGCGATATCGGCATCGATCGCCATCTGCTTGCCGGGCAGGGCATCCAGCGTGAAGCGCGCCGACACTTCGGACACCCGGCCCGCGCCCTTGGTAATCACCACCATGTTGATGATCATCAGGATGACGAACACGAACAGGCCGACGGCAAAATTCCCGCACACAAGGAAGGCGGCAAAGGCCTCGATCACCTGCCCGGCTGCCGCCTCGCCTTCATGCCCGTTGACCAGCACTACGCGGGTGGAGGCGACGTTCAGCGCCAGCCGCAGCAAGGTGGCGAACAGGAGGACGGTGGGAAAGACCGAGAAATCGAGCGGCTTCTTGGCGTTCAGCGCCGCCATCAGAATGCCGATCGACAGCGCGATGTTGAACACGAAAAACGCATCCAGCATCAGCGTGGGGATGGGCAGCACCATCATGGCGATCAAGGTCATGATGCCGACAGGCAGGGCCAGCGCGGAGGGGGCGAAGGGCAGTTTCATAAAGGCGCGCTCGCTCGCTTAGAGACCAAAGGCCGAGAGGCGGGCATAGGCCCGGCGGATATGGGCAAGGCCTGCGGGAGCTTGGCCGCTTGCGTCCGACAGGCCGAAGCTCTTTTCCAGCGTCGCTGCCATGGAGGGGCGCGGCGGCGCTGTCGGCACCGGGGCATTGGGCAGGCTGGCCGAGGCCCATTGCCCTGTCAGCGCGCCACCGCTGGCATAGCCTTCCGGCATTGCCCCGCCTTGCGCCATCGCCCGGTCAACCTTGTCGCGCACCACATCCATCACGCCCGATACCGATCGGGGCGCGCCGGATTGCTCGAAGAAAATTGCGCGGTTGGCGCGCGCGGCCTGTGGCAGGATGGCGGCGGCGGGGGTGTCGGGGCTGTGGCCCAGTGTGGAGAGGAGGCGGGCGGAACCTTCGGCCCCAAGGAAATGCGCTAGATAAAGCTCGGCATGGTCCGGTTCGCGCCCCAGCACCGGCAACAGCGCTTCGCGGTTGTCCCCCGCCAGCGCGCCCGCCATCAGGCTGGCGATTTCCGGATCGTTGCGCAGCGCCAGGATCTGCCCGCGCAAGGCCGGATCATCCACCCGCGCACGGCCTCCCGAAGTGGAGATAGCATCGGCCAGATGCCCCAGGCCCAGCCGTTCCCCGTGCCGGTCCAGCGTGGAAAGCCAGGTCTGGTCGATGAACTGGAAAAGTCCGGTTGCGCTCGATGTGCGCGCGCGGGCCTGCGGATCGAGGCCCGATTCCACGCGTGCCTGTGCCAGGAGGTAGGAAAAATCGACGCCCGTTGCGCGCGCGGCGCGGGCAATTGCGGCCTGCGTATTGCCAGTCCCTGCAGGTCTGGCCGCTGGCACGCTCTGCAATGTTGTGGCCGGATCGCTCATCCGTTGCACCTTCTTGCCGGTTTGGTTCTCCCGAAACTCAGCAAGATGCGTGCCATTTTGCGGCGGCAGGCCGCTTCAATGTCAGGCGATGCGCGCTTGCGGTGCGCGATACAGGCCCGGCTGGCGGGTCAGCGCGTCGAGCCGTGCCGCAACATTGGCGGCCAGAAGGTTGCGGATCTTGCGATTCACCTCGTTCTGGTGGCGCGCGGCTTCCAGCAGGCTGCGGCATTCGGCATCAATGGCAGGCGGCCGGCAATCTTCCAGTTCGCTCAGCAAAGCCGATTTGGAACCGCTGCACAGCACCAGCGCATCCACATCCATCGCGGCAAGCGCCTGCCGTTCGGTTTCCAGAACGGCAAGCATTTGCCGCAGCGATTCCGCCAGCGAAGGGGGTGCCGAAGAAGTGGTGGCGCTCATCAGTTCGTGCTCAGCATCAGGCGGGCGGCAATGATCGCATCGGAAATGCGGGTGGGCACCAGCGGGTAATTGCCATCGCGCAGCGCGGCGCGGATCTCGGCCACGCGGTCTTTGTCGACCGGCGCGCTGCCGGCGGTGACGCGGCCTGCGGTTTCCACCGCCACGCCCTTGTCCACGGGTGCAGGGGAGGCGGCAATGGCAGGCTTGGCTTCGGGCTTCTCGCCCGCAAGGTCGCGCGCCACGCTGCGCACAGCGCCGGGGCCGTTGAGGCGGTTGATGTCATAGAGGGCCATAAGCTCGCTCCTATATTCCTTTCCCTGCCAAGGACGGTTCTGCGCAGGGGTGTTTAAGGGTTGCCTTAAGGATTTTTCTCATCCCACCGGAATCACGGCGCGGCCCGGATGGGTAATCCGGGCGCGGATCGGTTCGCGGTTGGTGGCGGGACGGGCGCTGCCGTTTGCGGCGCGCTGCGCATCGGGGCGCACGCGGATCCAGTCGCCAATCGCGCCGGCTTCCAGTGCTTCGGCCTGCTGCGATACCGAAAAACCGCGCCCTTCTACCGCGACTGTCAGGATTTGACCGCGTTCCACCACCGGGGCAGGGCGGGCGGCTGCATGGGCTGCGGCAGCAGGCGCGGAGTTGACCGGCACGAATATCTGCCACCCGGCAATTGCGGGACATTCCACCCGCACCATGTCCGCGCGGCGCCCGTGCCAGGCGAGGGCGAGCGGCTGCGGGCAGGCGGCCATGCGCAGGCGGCGGTCTACCGGATGGCGTGCACCGCCGGGGCTGCCCGCCGGCGCACCGGTAAAGGCGGCAATCTCGGCGTCGATTGCGCCGGGATCGGCAAAGCCGCCCGCTTGCGCCGCGAGCGCGGAGGGCAGTGCGGCGAGGGCCAGGGCCGGCAACAGGGCAAGACACGGCTTCATGGGCGAAGACTCCTTTGGCAAACGGATGTTCTTTGTTCCGTTTGAAGCAAGGGCTGTGCCAGTTAGGGTGCGGGCGGATCGGCATCATGCGCGATGACCGCCCGCAAGGTGGATCGGGCAGAGCCAGCCGGCGCGGCTTGCAATATCACGCGCGGTTCCACCCCGGCGGCGATGGCTTGTGCGGCCAGTTCATGTGCCCGCGCATCCACCTGCGCCCGCTCTCCTGCGGCATAACGCGCCTCCAGCGTCAGCAATTCGCCGGGGCCGGGCGGGCGCACGGCGAGCCATTCGGCCAGCGCAGGGCCGCCCGGCGCATCGACGAATACCGCCATGGCCGCGCCTTGGGCAAAGCCGCCTTCGCGCATATGTTCCTGCAGCGGCGCAGGGTTCTGCGCGCTGAGCGCGGCAGCGGTGATGATGAACAGGATCATCGACAGATCGGCCAGCGGCACCAGCCAGGCGCTGCCCATGTCGCGCAACACGGGATGCGCGGTCATTACACGACCCGTTCCAGCCGGGCGCGGGCACGCGGCGGTGGCGATGCGTGTTCGCCCTGACGCGCGGCGGCGGGCGGCACCGCGCCCGACAATTGCCGCGTCATCCAGTCGATCAGCAATTGCCGTTCCTCCTCTTCGGCCGCGCCGCGCCGGGCGATCAGGCTGGCGAGCGGATGCAGCACCAGATGCGCCAGCATCAGGCCATACAGCGTGGTGACGATGGCAATCCCGATCCCGTCCAGCATCAGCCCGCCGCCGGCCGGATCATGGTTCATCTGGGACAGTGCGAACAAGGTGCCTGCCATGCCGAAAACCGGGGCCATTTCCGCGGCCAGCCGGATGGGACGCAGCGCCAGCGCGCGCAGCCTTGTGCGCTGCGTGCGGAACCGTTCATGCGCGGCGATGAGCGAGGAGAGCGAACGGTCGTGGATCATGGCGCGCGTGGCGGTGGCGATCTCGTTGTCCGAGCTGTGAAAGGGGCCGGAGCGCAGCACCCCGTCCATGCGCAATTGCTCCACATCGCGGGCGATTTCGGCGCGGGCGGTTTCAAAGCGGAACGGGCGGGTAAACAATTGCCCTGCGCAGCGAAGAGCCGCCGCCAGTTCGCGCCGCCCGCTGCCCACGCAGGTCGCCAGCAGCGTGCCGCCCAGCACGATCACCGCGCCGGTGGTGTCGAACAGGGCCGTCAAATCCATCGCCAGAAACTCCTTCGCCAGCGGGCAGAACGGCCAGCCGCAGGGCGGGATTAAGGGGCGGCACAAATTTGCCGGATGCGCGGCAGGCGCTTGCCGGTTTGCGGGCCTGCAAGGCGTAAACCGGGCCGCGGTGCGCAATTGGCACGCTGCTTGCTGACTATCGGCCCAGGAACCCCTTGTGTGGAGGCAGGTATGAGCGAAAGGCTGTTCGGCATTCACGGTGCGGCGCTGGAATTGCGCTCGCACCGCATGGGCCTGATCGCAGGCAATATCGCCAATGCGGCAACGCCCGGATACAAGGCGCGCGACATTGATTTTGCCGCTGCGCTGGAAGCGCGCACCAACGGCGCCGCCCGCGATGCGGCGTTCGAAACCGCCACCCGTTACCGCATCCCCACCATGCCCAGCCTGGATGGCAATACGGTGGAACTGGCGAACGAGCAGATGGCCTTTGCCGAAAACGCGGTCGCCTATTCGGCCACGCTCTCCTTCCTCACCGGCCGGGTGGAAACCATCACCCGCGCGCTGAAAGGCGAATAATCATGTCCTCAAGTAGCGAAGCGATAGGACAACCCAAATGAGCGGGCAAATGACCTTGTTCGGCATGGTTCAGCGCGGGATGTCCGCGCAGATGGTGCGCATGAATGCGGCGGCGAGCAATATCGCCAATGCCGGATCGGTCGCATCGAGCGAACAGGCCGCCTACCGCCCGATGCGCGCGGTGTTCCAGCAGGAACTCGACAGCGCCAGCGGCCTTTCCAGCGTGCGCGTATCCGAAGTGCGCCGCGCCGATGTGGCACCCACCCGCCGCCACGATCCCGATCACCCGCTGGCCGATGCCAATGGCGATGTGTGGGAAGCGCCCGTCGATGAAACCGCCGAGATGGTCGAGATCATGGAGAGCGCCCGCCAATACCAGAACCTGGTCGAAGCCATGAACACTGCCAAGCAGCTCATGCTCGAAACCCTGAGGAGCAAGTGATGACCACGATTACCGGTAATTCCGGGCTGACCGACAGCCTGAAGGCGATCAATTCCGGCCCTGCCGTCAACCCGTCGGCGCGCGCCAAATCGGGCTTCGCCACGCTGGATCAGGGCGATTTCCTGAAGCTGCTGGTGACGCAATTGCAGCAGCAGGATCCGCTCGCCCCGGTCGATAACAAGGAAATGCTGGCGCAGATGGCCCAGTTTTCCACGCTGGCGGGGTCTACTGAAACCAACGCCACGCTGGCTGACATTTCCGGCAAGCTCGACGCGCTGATCCAGGTGCAGAAAGCTGCTGCCAATCCCGTAACCACTCCCGCCAATTGAGGAGCAATTCGCCATGACCTCTTTCTACACCTCGCTGAACGGCCTGAAGAATTCACAAACTGACCTGTCCACCATCGCGCACAACATCGCCAATGCGGAAACCACCGGTTTCAAGAAGAGCAATGTGGAATTCGCCGATATCGTGGCCAATGGCTCTGCCGCCAATCCGCGCATGACGCAGGGTCTGGGCGCCACGGTTGCCGGGATCAACCAGAACTTCGGCCTCGGCGCGATCGAACAGACCGGGCGCAGCCTCGATATCGCCATCGATGGCGACGGCTTCTTTGCCACGCGCAATACCGAAAGCAATCAGGTGCTCTTCACCCGCAACGGCAATTTCCAGATCGACGCCGCCGGGGCCGTGACCGATTTCTCCTTCAAGCGCCTGCAGATGTTCGAAGTGGATGCCACCGGTGCCGTGGTCAATCCGGGCACCACGGTGGATGCCATCATCCCGACGACAAATGGCGTCGGGTCCGAGCTCGCCAGCATTTCGATTGAGAAGAACGGGCTGATCAATGCCGCCTATGCCGATGGATCAACCTTGCCGGTCGGGCGCGTGGCGCTGGCTACCTTCGTTGCGCCGACGGGCCTGCGCCCCGTCGGTTCGACCAATTGGGAAGCGACCGGATTTTCGGGCACGGCCAGTTACGAACTGCCCGGCAATGGCCGCAACGGGCAATTGCTGGCGGGCGCGCTGGAGCGGTCGAATGTCGATCTGGCCGAGGAAATGGTGGGTCTGATCACCGCGCAGCGCAATTTCCAGGCCAATGCCAAGGCCATCGATACCGCCACCCAGTTCTCGCAGACGATCATCAACCTGCGCAGCTGATCCGGCATCTAGCGAGGGATAAGCCATGGACCGCCTGATCTATACCGCGCTGACCGGCGTCGATGCCGCGATGAACCGACAGCGGGCAGTGGCGAACAACCTCGCCAATGCCAGCACGCCGGGTTTTCGCGCCGAAACCTTCAGCACCGCCAATCTGCGCCTGCGCAGCGAAAGCCTCGACGTGCGCGGCCTGGCGCAGGGGGCAGTGCGCGGGGCGGATATGTCGGCGGGCACGGTGATGCAGACCGGGCGGGCGCTCGACGTGGCGCTGGGCGGCGATGCGCTGATCGCGTTGCAGGCCGCCGATGGCAGCGAAGTCTATTCGCGGCGCGGCGACCTTTCTGTCGATGTGACCGGGCGGCTGACCAATGGCGATGGCCTTGCCGTCATGGGTGAGGCGGGGCCGCTGGTGGTGCCGCCGGGCTGGAACATTTCGATCGCGCAGGATGGCGGCGTCTATGCCGCCGATCCCGGCGCGCCCGATGTGCCCGCCGAACTGGTCGGCCGGATCAAGCTCGCCAACCCCGCCGGCAGCCCGCTGGTGAAGGGGCTGGACAATCTGCTGCGCGTGCCCGGCGGCGGCATCCTGCCAGCCGATCCTACCGCCACGCTGGTGACTGGTGCGCTGGAAGGCAGCAATGTCGATACAGCCGCCACGCTGGTCGACATGATCGAGGCGCAGCGCGGATTTGAACGGCGCACCAAGGTCATTTCCACCGCCGAACAGCTCGACCAGTCGAGCACGCGCCTGATGTCGCTCTCCTGATAGAGCGCAAGAGAAAGGAACCCTCCCATGCCCATTTCCGCCCTCCAGATCGCCCGCACCGGCCTTGAAGCACAGGATACGCGGATGCGCGTTATCGCGCATAACCTTGCCAATATCGGCACCACCGGCTTCAAGCGCGACCGCGCCGATTTCCAGACGCTCGCCTATGACGATGCGCGCGTGGCGGGCCAGCGTTCGAACGGTGACAATGCCTATGCCATCGGCCTGAACCTTGGCACCGGCGTTTCGGTGCAGGGCACCACGCGCATCCAGACGCAGGGCTCGCTCAACACCACGGGCAATTCGCTCGACATGGCACTTGATGGCGATGGCTATTTTCAGGTGGAGCTGCCCGGCGGGCAGACCGCCTATACCCGCGCGGGCAATTTCAGTATGTCCGCCGAAGGCACGCTGGTGACGGCACAGGGCTACCCCCTCGTGCCCGCGATCCAGATCCCGCAGGGCGCACAGTCGATCAGCGTGGGGGCAGATGGCACCGTGACCGCGGTTGTCGATGGCGAAGCCGCGCCCGCCGAACTGGGGCAGATCACCATTGCCAGCTTCATCAACCCCGCCGGGCTTCAGGCACGCGGCGACAATCTGCTGCTCGAAACCGCCGCCAGCGGCGCGGCCGATGTCGGCGTGCCGGGCGAAAACGGGCGCGGGCAGATCCGGCAGGGGATGCTGGAAGCGTCCAATGT
The DNA here is from genome assembly GCF_037154115.1 of Alteraurantiacibacter palmitatis. Classification (NCBI taxonomy): domain Bacteria; kingdom Pseudomonadati; phylum Pseudomonadota; class Alphaproteobacteria; order Sphingomonadales; family Erythrobacteraceae; genus Alteraurantiacibacter; species Alteraurantiacibacter palmitatis. The sequence continues at coordinate 396,303 of NZ_JBANRO010000001.1, forward strand.
GAACGTGGTGGAGGAACTGGTCGACATGATCGCCACCCAGCGCGCCTACGAAATCAATTCCAAGATGATCAGCGCGGTCGATGAAATGCTGCGCAACGCCAACCAGACGTTGTGAGGGTGAAACCGATGTCCCTGCGCATAGCAGCTATTGCCGCCCTGTGTCTTGCCACCGCCGCCTGCGGCATGGAAGGCGGCACCCGCCGCGCCGGGTTCGATCCCGCGCTGCCGCCGCCGCCTGCGCCCGGCTTTTCCGCGCCCGCAAACGGCGCGATCTTTCAGGCAGCGAATGGCTATTCGGGCCTGCATGAAGGCACCCGCGCGCGCCGCGTGGGCGATCTGGTTACCGTGATGCTGGTGGAAAGCCTTGGCGCATCCAAGAGCACAGCCGCGCGCACCAACCGCGCGGGCGAGGCGGGGATCGAGCCGCCCACGGCGGGTCTCCTTTCCTTCCTCAATCCCGATGCCCTTAATGCCGGCGCGCAGGCGTCGTTCAATGGGCAGGGCAATGCTTCGCAGCGCAGCACGCTCAACGGCTCCATCGCGGTCACTATCGCGGAAGTCCGTTCGAACGGCACCGCGCTGGTGGTTGGAGAACGGCAGATGCAATTGAGCCAGGGCGATGAATGGGTGCAGTTTTCCGGAATCCTGCGGCTGGCCGATGTGGATGTGAACAACCGCGTCCTCTCCACCCAGATTGCCGATGCGCAGATCATCTATGGCGGACGCGGCGCGATCCAGCAGGCCAGCCGTCCCGGCTGGCTGAGCCGCTTTTTCAACATTGTGAGCCCGTTCTGATGCGCCGCCTGCTTTTCAGCTTCGCCTTTGCGCTTTTGGCCGCCCTTATCGTGGCGCAGCCCGCCCATGCCCAGAACCAGCGCGTGCGCGATCTGGGCGCGTTCGATGGCGTGCGCCCCAACCAGCTGACCGGATACGGCATCGTGGTGGGCCTCGATGGCACAGGCGATGACAATTTCGAATATCTCACGCAGGCCATGCGCGGCGTATCGGGGCGGCTGGGGTTGACCCTGCCACCGGGCGTATCGCCGGGGCTGAAGAACGCCGCTGCGGTCATCATCACTGCCGAACTGCCTGCCTTTGCCAAGCCGGGGCAGACGATCGACGTGACCGTGTCCACCATTGGTCGTGCGCGATCTTTGCGTGGCGGCACGCTGATCATGGCCCCGCTGACGGGCGCAGACGGGCAGATTTACGCGATGGCGCAGGGGAACCTCGCCGTGGGTGGCCTCGGCGTGTCGGGCCGTGATGGCAGCCAGGTGACGGTGAATGTCCCCACGGTGGGCCGCATTGCCGATGGCGCCACGGTGGAACGCGAAGTGGCGACCGGCTTCGATCAGGCGGGCGAGCTGCGCTTTCACCTCCATAATGCCGATTTCCAGACCGCGTCGCGGATGCGCGATGCGATCAACACCCGCTTTCCCGGCGCGGCGCGGGTGGTGGATGCGGTGACGCTGTCGATCGTCATGCCCTATGGCGGCGATGCGCGGGCCGAGATGATCTCGCAGATCGAAATGCTCGATGTGACCCCGGCACAGACCCCGGCGCGGGTGATCGTGAACAGCCGCACGGGCACAGTCGTCATCAATTCGGCGGTGCGCCTTGCGCCTGCCGCGATCAGCCACGGGCGGCTGGTGGTGCGGATCGAGGAAGAGCCGCGCATCATCCAGCCCGAACCTTTCAGCCGCGGCGTGACCGCGCTGGAGGAAGCCAGCACCGTCGATGTGGCAGAACGCGATGTGCGCTTGGCCGCAATGCCGGGCGGGGCGAACCTGTCCGAAGTGGTCGATGCGCTCAATATGCTGGGCGTGGGTGCGTCTGACCTTGTGGTGATCCTGGAAGCGCTCAAGCAGGCAGGCGCGCTTCAGGCAGAAATGGTGGTGCTGTGACAATTCCCGCCTCCTTTGGCCCTGTCTCCTCCGGTGTCACAGCCCCCGGTGCCCGGCCTGCGCCCCCTGCCTCCGGCAATTCCGCTTCGGCGGAGGAGCTGCGGCAGGCGGCGCAGGCTTTCGAGGCGATCTTCATCCGCCAGATGCTGTCTGCCGCGCGCAGCGCCGATTTCGGCGGCGAAGAGGCGCTGCTGGGCGGGCCAGGCCTCGAACAGTTCACCGCCATGCGCGACGACCATTTTGCCGAAATTGCATCGCAGCGCGGCACATTCGGCATGGCCGCGATGATCGAACGGCAATTGTCCGCGCAGATCGCGTCCCCGGCCCGGCACGGGGGGGAATAAGCCGTGTCGAGCAACCTTCTCCTGATCGGCAAGAGCGGCGCGATGGCCGCGCGCAGCGGGCTGGAACTGACCGCGCAGAACATCGCCAATTCCAGCAACCCCACCTATGCTCGCCGCACGCTTTCGATGGCCGAAGTGGCGGCCAAGGGCGGTATCGCGATGGAGCCGGGCGCGACGCTGTCAGGCGTGCGGCCCGATCAGATCCTGCGCACCAATTCGCTGTTCCTCCAGAACGAGGCGCGTCGCACCGGCGGCGATGTGGCCCGCGCCGAGGCGGAACTGCGCGGCCTGACCAATGCCGAAGCGGCGGTGGAGCAGGCGGGTATTTTCCCCGCGCTGGTCGATTTCGAGGCGAGCCTCGCCCGTCTTGCCTCCGATCCGCTTGATGGTTCGCTGCGCACCGCGGTGCTGGAAGATGGCCGGCGGCTGGCGCAGACCTTCCAGATCGCCACCAATGCGCTGGATGTGGCAGAGGCCGATATCGTCTTTGGCGCGGATGCAGGCGTGGAGCAGGTCAATTTGCTGGCGGGCGAACTGGCGCGCACCAATGCCGCCATTGCCCGCGCTGGCCCCGGCACCACCAATATGGCGGTGCTGCACGATCAACGCGACGCCTTGCTCAAAGGCATGGCGGATATTGCCGGGATTGCCGCCACGTTCGACACGCTGGGCCGCGCCACGGTGCGGCTGGGCGGCGAAGTGCTGGTGAGCGGGGTCGATTCCTTCACCCTCACGCGCAGCAGCAATCCCGATGGCAGCTTTGCCTTTGCCGTAGCGGGCCAGCCCGCCGCACTGACATCGGGCAGCCTGCTGGGCGGATCGCAGGCCATGCGGGCGATTGGCGAATTGCGCACCGAACTGGACGATATCGCCGCCTTGCTCATCACCCGCGTCAACACCGCGCAGGGCAATGGCGCGGCGCCCGATGGATCGGTGGGGCAGCCCTTCTTCAGCGGCAGCGGGGCGGCGGATATCGCTCTGGCGCTGACCAGCGGCAGCCAGATCGCCACCGCGCCGGCCGGTTCGCCGCCGGGCAGCCGTGAGACGGGCAACCTTCAGGCCCTGCGCGATGCGTTGGCCAATGGCGGCCCCTCCAGCGCCGCGGATGCGATGTTGTTCAAGCTGTCGAGCGGGATTGCCGCACGCACCGTAACGCGCGACGGATTGCGCACCATTGCCGATACCGCCGCCGTGTCGCTCGCTGCCGAAACGGGCGTCGACCTCGATCAGGAAGCCGCCAATCTCCTGCGCTATCAGCAGATGTTCGAGGCATCGGGTCGCATCATGCAGACCGCGACCGAGATATTCGACACGATACTGGGGATCGGCCGATGAGCACGATCACCAATTCGACACTCGCCTTTTACCGACGCACCGTCACGCAGATGGGCGATCTGCGCGGGCAGGCCGAAGCCTTGCAGCAGCAGCTTTCCACCGGGCAGCGCCTGTCGCGTTCATCCGACGATCCGGTGGCCGCATCGCGCCTGCGCAGTCTCGACCGGGCCGACCGGCTGGGCCGGATCGATGCCGGCAATGCCGCCCGCGCGGCGCAGGATCTGGGGCTTGCCGCCAGCGCGCTGGAATCGATGGGTGCGGACATTATCCGCGCGCGCGAACTGGCGCTGTGGGCCGCCAGCGATACGGTCGGCGCCAGCGAACGCGCCTCCATCGCGGCCGAACTCGACCAATTGCGCTTGCGCCTGATGGCCACCGCCAATTCGCCCGATACAAGCGGCAACGCGCTGTTCGGGGGGGAAGCCAGCGGCAAGGCGTATGAGCTGGGCGCTGGCGGGGTAATCTCCTATGTCGGCAGTCCGGCCAGCGGCACGATCGATCTGGGGCAGGGGCAGACCATCACGCGCGGCCTGACCGGCCCGGAAGTGCTGAATTTCAACGCAGGTGGCACGCCCACCGATATCTTCGCCTTCCTCGCCACGCTGTCCACGGCGCTGACCGGCGGATCACCCGACCCCGCAGGGGCCGCGCGCGATGCAATGGCCGGCCTTGATGAAGCGCTCGACACGCTCACCCGCTCGCAAACCGTGGTGGGCACGCGGCTGGCATGGATCGATGTGATCCAGGATCGGCAGGTCGATCAGGCGGCGTCGCGCGCCACGCAGAAGGCCGAAACCGGCGGCGTCGATCTGGCCGGGACGATCGCGCAAATGCAGCAATTGCTCACCGTGCTGGAAGCCAGCCAGGCCGGGTTCACCCGCCTTGCCGGGCTCAGCCTGTTTGACCGTATCTGAGAGGGAACCGGGACGATGTTTGCAGCCGCCGGGATCGCAATCCTGCTTGTTTTGGTGTTTGGCGGTTTTGTCATCGCGGGCGGTTCGCTCGGCCCGGTGATGAAGGCGCTGCCGCTCGAAATGATGATTATCGGCGGCGCGGCGCTGGGTGCCACGGTTGCGGGCAATTCGATGCACGAACTGAAGCTGATCGGCGGCGGCTTCAAGAAGGTGTTCAAGGGGCCGAAATATTCCGACCAGGATCACATCGATGTGATCGCGCTGTGCAGCCGTTTGATGCGGATGCTCAAAAGCGAAGGCCCGGTGGCGCTGGAATCGCACGTGACCGATCCCGCCAATTCCGCCATCTTCGCCGAATATCCCGGCATCCTTGCCGATCCCGCGCTGACGGGCCTTGTCTGCGACACGCTGACGCTGATCGTGGTGTCCTCGGGCACGCTCGATACCAGCGCGGTGGAAGATGTGATGGACAATTCGATCAAGGCGCAGCTGCACGAACTGGACGAGCCCGCGCACGCGCTGCAAACGCTGGCCGATGCGCTGCCAGCCCTCGGCATTGTGGCCGCCGTGCTGGGCGTGATCAAGACCATGGGCAGCATTGACGAACCGCCCGCCGTGCTGGGCGGGATGATCGGTTCCGCGCTGGTCGGCACCTTCCTGGGCGTGCTGCTGGCCTATGGCATTGTCGGCCCGCTGGCCGGGCGGCTGAAGCAGATCAACGCGCATGACGGGCAGATCTTCCAGTCGATCAAGCAGGTCATCATCGCCTCGCTGCATGGTTATCCGCAGCCGTTGGTGGTGGAAAGCGCGCGGTCGGGCCTGCCGCCCGCGCACCGCCCCGCGCTGACCGATCTGCTCGATATGTTGCGAGGCAAATAGGATGCAGAGCGCGCCCCTGCCCGTGCCCAGCGGTTCGCCGCCGCCCACGCCGCTTTCGCCGCCGCCGGCGGCCAATGCGCCGATCCCGGCGCCGATCATCGTCAAGAAGGTGACGGTGGTGGCCGGCGGCCATCACGGCGGCGCATGGAAAGTGGCCTATGCCGATTTCGTGACCGCGATGATGGCATTCTTCCTGCTGATGTGGCTGCTGGGCGCGACGACCGAGGATCAGCGCAAGGGGTTGGCGGATTACTTCACCCCCACGCTGATCAAGATGCGCGAACAGAGCGCGGGCGCAGACGGGATGCTGGGCGGCTCCTCCATTGTCGATGCGGACAACTATCCCAACGCCGCCGGGCAGACCGGCAACCAGGCGATTACCGTTCCGCGCGATGCACGCGGCGGCCCCACCGAAGGCGGCGCGGATGACGCCGAGCGCCGCCGCATGGAAATCGCCCGCCAGATTGCGGAGCGGATCGCGGCGGTGGAACGGCTGCAGCGCCTTGCCCGGCAGGTGCGCGTGACGCAGACACCCGAAGGCATCCGCATCGATCTGGTAGACGATGCCGAATTTTCCATGTTCCATCTCGGCTCGACCGTATTGGTGCCCGAAGCGCGCGAATTGCTGGGCATTATCGGCCAGACCGTGGCGCCCACGGGCAAGCAGCTGATCGTGCGCGGTCACACCGATGCGCTGCCCTGGCGCGGGGGCGACAGCGGACAGGGGCGGCCGAACAACTGGTCGCTGTCCACGGGGCGTGCCGAAGCCACGCGGCAGGAATTGCTGCGCCATGCACTGCCCGAAAGCCGTTTCAACCGCATTGAAGGCGTGGCCGACCGCGAGCCGCTGGTGCGAAATGACCCGGCCGATCCGCGCAACCGGAGGATCTCGATCCTGCTGGTGGGGTAGGGCGCATCGTCCGGATACAGCTTCCCGGTTGCCAATTGCGTCCCGCTCCGGTCTTTAGGGGCTATGTTTGCCGTCAGCCCCGATGTCGCGCTGCTGGTCCTTGGCCTGCTGCTTCTGCTCACCGTCATTGCCGGCAATCTGTCGAGCCGGTTCGGCCTGCCCGCGCTGATCGGCTTTCTGGGGCTGGGGATGCTGGCCGGGGTGGACGGGCCGGGCGCCATTTCCTTCAGCGATTACGCTCTTACCCAGAATATCGGCATTGCCTGCCTGATCTTCATCCTGTTTTCCGGCGGTCTTGATACCCATTGGAAGGATGTGCGCCGCGTCGCCGCGCCAGCTTTGGTGCTGGCAACAGTTGGCGTCATGATCAGCGCCGGGCTGACGGCGGGCGCGTCCATCCTGCTGCTTGATCTGCCGCCGTTTCAGGCCTTCCTGCTCGGCGCGGTGGTGGCGTCAACCGATGCGGCGGCGGTGTTTGCCATCCTGCGCACATCGGGGCTCGACCTGCATGGCGATGTGCCTGCGCTGATCGAGGTGGAATCGGGCTCGAACGATCCGATGGCGATCTTCCTCGTGGGTGCGGCGCTGCTGTTTATCGCCACGCCGGGCGCATCGCCGCTGATGCTGGTGCCCGATTTCGCGCTGCAAATGGTGCTGGGCACGCTGACGGGGCTTGCGGTGGGCTATCTCCTGCCCGAACTGCTCAAGCGTTCGCATTACCGCAATGCAGGCCTGTCCTTCGTCATCTCGATTTCCGCCGCGCTGATCGCCTATGGCCTGGCAGAGCTGCCGGGCGGCAACGGCTTTCTGGCGGCCTATGTCGCGGGGCTGGTGGCGGGCAACCGCACTTACACGGCCAAGCGGCTGGTGAGCACCTTTCAGGACGGCATGGCCTGGCTGGCGCAGGTGGTGATGTTCCTGACGCTGGGCTTGCTGGTCGCTCCGTCAAACCTGGTCGATATTATCGCGCCGGGGCTGGCGATCACCGTTATCCTGATGTTCGTTGCCCGCCCCATGAGCGTGTTTATCTGCCTGGCGCCGTTTCGCCGTTTCGACTGGCGGGCCAAGCTGTTCATATCCTGGGCGGGGCTTCGCGGCGCGGTGCCGATCGTGCTGGCGACATTTCCCATGGTGGCGGGCGTGCCGGGCGCCTTCACGATTTTCAACGTGGTGTTCTTCGTGGTGCTGATTTCCAGCATCATCCAGGGGCCGAGCATCAAATGGCTGGCGGCACGGCTGGATATTGCCTCACGCACCGGCGCCGAAGGCCCGCGCCTGCCCGATCCTGCCTTGCCTCCTGCAACTGGCACGCCCGATTGAACGCCCAAACGGCCCGGAGCTTGGGAAAGCTCCGGGCCGTCCGGGGAGGGCGGGGAGCCGAGGGAGGCTCCCCTTCAGGGGCTTGCGATTAACGCAGCAGCGACAGCACGTTCTGCTGGCTCTGGTTGGCCTGCGCCAGCATCGCGGTCGAGGCCTGGCTCAGGATCTGCGCCTTGGCGAGCGCGGTGGTTTCCGCCGAATAGTCGGTGTCCACGATCCGGCTGCGGGCGTCCGACAGGTTGATCGAGTTGGTCGAGAGATTGGTGATGGCCGATTCCAGACGGTTCTGCCCGGCACCCAGCGAGGCGCGGGTGGCGCTGATGTCCTTCAGAGCATCGTCGACATTGCCGATCGTGGTGTTCGCCAAGGTCGAGGTCGACACGTCCAGCGCGGTGGCGCTGATCTTGGTGCCATCGATCCCCGTGCTGGTCAGCGTCACCGTGTCGGTCGCGTTGGTTGCAATCACCACTTCGACATCGGTGCCCGAAGTGGTGCTGAACAGCGTCACACCGTTGAACTTGGTGTTCGACAGAATGTCGCTGATCTGTTCCTGCAGCTGCTTGACTTCGGAGTCCATGTAGCCGCGGTCATCGTTCGAATAGGTTTCCGTCTTGGACTGGACGGCCAGTTCACGCACGCGCTGCAGCATGTTCGACACTTCGTCGAGCGCGCCTTCCGCCGTCTTGGCGAGAGCGATGCCGTCATTGGCGTTGCGGATGCCCTGGTTCATGGCGCGGATGTCGGCAGTCATCGTGGTCGAAATGGCGAGGCCGGCGGCATCGTCCTTCGCGCCGTTGATGCGCTTGCCGGTGGAAAGGCGTTCCATCGCCACGCCCATCATCTTGTCGGCGCTGGTCGAGGCGTTCGAGGCGCGCAGGGCGTTAATGTTGGTGTTGATAGCGGCCATTGGTGATCTCCTGCTTGAATATGCGGGGTTGGTCAGGTCTTCGTATTGATCTTCGTCTGTTCGGTGGGTGCTGCCTTCTCGGTGGGCCGATCGGTGCAGCTTCCAGGCAGAAGAGCGGCCGCCTGCAAAATTGTTTAAGTCCGCCTCGGCGAATGTGCCGCGCCGGAGCCTAGGCATTTCTACGGGGGGTTAAGTTTCCGCTTCCTTGGACGTTCGGGCCGCATTTCCCCTCTGTAATCAGGGTTAACAGGGGCAGTTTCATGGCGCGCATTTGTGCTTCCAAGGGGTTGGAAAAAAATCACGCAAGCCTGCTGAATTATGCGCAGATCATGCTGGAAAGCGGTGTGGACGGCGGCGAAGTGCTGCTGGCTGGGGCCGAAAACGACCTGCCCGCACGCCGGCGCGATGACCGGCTGATCGTGCTGGAAAGGGGCGCGTTGCCGCAAGTGCGGGCGTTGGGCGCGGGTGCGCTGCGCCTGACCTATACGCAGGCGGATTGCCCCGCCACCCGCGCCGCACTGCTGGCCTGTGCCGCACGTCCGGGCCAGCCGGTGGCGGCCGACAGCGGCTCCATCGCCATGCTCACGCTGGCCGCGCGCGTCGCCGCCAGCGAAATCCCCGTGCTGATCGAAGGGCCGACCGGCACCGGCAAGGAAGTGCTGGCCCGCTATATCCACAATGCCAGCCCGCGCGCCGCCGCGCCTTTCGTGGCGCTGAATTGCGCGGCCATGCCCGAAGCGATGCTGGAAGCCATGCTGTTCGGCCACCGCAAGGGCGCCTTTACCGGCGCGACCGAGGCGGCGGAAGGTTTCTTCCGCGCCGCCGATGGCGGCACGCTGCTGCTCGATGAACTGGGCGAAATGCCGATCGGCTTGCAGGCCAAGCTGCTGCGCGCGTTGCAGGAAGGCGAAGTGGTGCCGCTGGGCGCGACGCAGCCGGTGAAGGTGGATGTGCGCGTGATCGCCTGCACCAACCGCGATCTGGCCGCCGAAATCGCCGCCGGCCGCTTTCGCGAAGACCTCTATTACCGTCTCAATGTGTTTCCCCTGCGGCTCGATGCGCTGCGCGTGCGGCCCGATGACATTGCGCCGCTGGCCTTTGCCATGCTGCTGCGCCACGCGCCCGCAACGGGTGCGCGCTGGATCGGCGCCGATGCGCTGGACAAGCTGCGCTCCCATGCCTGGCCCGGCAATGTCCGCGAACTGGAAAACGTGATCCGCCGCGCTCTGCTGCTGGCGGGCGAGGAGCCTACCCTCAACGCCGCGCATATCGTGTTCGATAGTGCGGTGCGTCCCGTCGGAGCTGGCGATACCCTGGTCGCCGCGGTTACCCCGGCCGCCTCCGACGGGCGCAACCTTTCCGCGATAGTCCGCCGTTCCGAGGCGCAGGTGATCCTCGACACGCTGGACCAGCACGGGGGCAATCGCCTGGCCACGGCAGCCGCGCTGGGCATTTCGGAGCGCACGCTGCGCTATCGGCTCGCCTCTATGCGTGAGGCCGGGCTGGTGGCCGCGGCCGGAGGCGCACGATGAGCGTGACCGGGCCTTCAGCAGCCGGAGGCGGACTGCAACAGGTGCTGGCGCTGCGCCGCCAGATTGCCGAACAATCCGATGCGCTGCGCACCCTAAGGGATGCAGGCGGTGTCACAGGATCGCCGCAAGCGGGCACGCAAGCCCCAACGCCCGCAGGCGGCGGCTTTGCCGACACGCTGCGCAGCACGCTTGATCAGGTCAATGCGGTGCAGGCCCGCTCGTCCGAGATGACCGCCGCTTATGAGCGCGGCGAAGTGACCGACATCGCGCAGGTAATGCTGGCGCGGCAGGAATCGAGCGTCGCCTTTGAAGCCACGCTGCAAGTGCGCAACAAGCTTTTGTCCGCCTATCAGGACATCATGCGGATGGGAGTGTGATAGATGGCCGAGGCTGATCTTCCCGCCACCCGCCAGCCCGCCTTGCTGGGCGGCAACCCCCTGCTGGGCGACCGGCTGGGCGGCATCATGAACAACCCGCTGCTGCGCCGCAGCCTGCCCGCGCTGGCGGGGCTTGGCACACTGGCGGCGGTGGGCGCGCTGTATCTGGCGCTGTCGAGCGGCCCCAGCCGGATGCTCTATTCCAGCCTGACCGATGCCGAACGTGCAGGCGTGGTGTCTGCGCTCGAAGCGGGCGGCATTTCCTACAAGATCGATCCGGGCACCGGCGCGCTGTCGGTGGCGGAGGAGGATTTGTATCGCGCGCGGATGCTGGTGGCATCCGATGGCGCGCTGGCCAGCCCCGACAGCACATCCGAAATGCTCGATTCCATCCCGCTCGGCTCCAGCCGCACGCTGGAAGGCGAGCGGCTGAAGAATGTGCGCGAACGCGAACTGATGCGCACCATTGCCGAAATCGACGCGGTGGAAAGCGTGCGCGTGCACCTTGCCAGCCCCGAACGCAGCGTGTTCGTGCGCGAGAATGTCGCGCCGTCTGCCTCTGTCATGCTGCGGCTGGCACGCGGGCGGTCGCTGACGAACGATCAGGTGCAGGCCATCGTCAATCTGGTCGCGGGGTCCGTTCCCGGCCTCTCGCCCGATGCGGTGCGCGTGGTCGATCAGCAGGGCCGCCTGCTGTCCGCCCCCCGCAACGGCGCGGCCGATGCGCTGGAATTGCAACGCGAATATGAGGACAAGCTGCGGCTGCAAGTCGCCCAGCTTCTCACCCCATTGCTGGGCGAAGGGCAGTTCTCCACCGAAGTGCAGGTGGAACTCGACATGGCGGAAACCACATCTGCCCGCGAAAGCTATGACAATGAAGGCGTGGTGCGCTCGATCAGCGAAAGCAACGCCACGCGCCCCGGCGATACGCTGGCCGCAGGCGTTCCCGGCGTCACCGCCAACACTCCGCCGCCGCCCGCCGTGCTGGAAGAAGGTGCGCCGCAAGGCGGGGCTGCGGCCGGGCAGGCGACGCCTGCCATGGGCCAGTCCTCCTCCCAGCGCACCTATGAACTGGGCCGCGAGGTTGCGGTGTCGAGCACGCGCCCCGGCACCGTGCGCCGCCTGTCCGTGGCGGTTGCCCTGTCCGAAGAAGCCTTGCAGGCGATTGCACCTGCAACCGCGCAGCAGGTGCAGGAACTGGTTTCCGCTGCTGTGGGGGCAGACCCGGCGCGCGGCGATCAGGTGCGCGTGGTGGCAGGCGCGTTCAAGGCGTCCGAGGAGGATGCGGTGCCTTTCTACGAAACCGGCTGGTTCGCCATGGCGTTGCGCTATGGCACCGCGCTGATTGCGGTCATCCTGGGCCTGCTTTTCGGTGTGCGCCCGATCATCAGCGCGCTGCGCGGCCCGAAGAAGGACGAGGCTGCGGATGAGGACGACGAGGAATCCCCCGCTTTGGCCACGGACGAAAGCGGGCAGCCGGGGCAGATCCTGTCCGGCCAGCGCGTGAATATCGCCGTGGGCGACCCACAGGACGATCTGCGCGAACAGGTCGATCTCGCGCGCCGCCTGGCCGCCGAACAGCCCGAACGCGCCGCCGCCGCGCTGCGCCGGATGCTGGCCGCCCCGGCCGAAGGGGCGAACGCATGACCATGGCCACCCCCGTGACCGAGGCGGATCGCGCCGCGGTTGTCCTGATGCTGATGGACGATGCCGAAGCCGCGCGCATCCTGGCTCAGATGGAACCCGATGAGCTCGAACTGATCGGCGAACGGATGATTGCGCTGGGTGAAGTGGGCGCGGATGGCATTGCCGCCGCCATCGAAGGCTTTGTGCGCCATGCGCAGACCGCCTCGTTGCCCGCCCATGACCGGCCCGCCCAGTTTCGCACCCGCATGGCTGCTGCCGTGGGCGAGGTGAAGGCTGAATCGATCATGCAGCGCATCGCGCCCGATGCCCGCCCCCGTTCGATCGAACTGGTGCGCTGGCTGGCGCCGCAGGTCTTGCTCGAATTGATTGAGGGGGAACATCCGCAGGCGATTGCCGTGCTGCTGCTGTTGCAGGAGGCGGAGCCCGCCGCGCGGCTGCTGGCGATGATGCCGCAAGCAATGCAGCCCGATCTGGTCGAACGCATCGCGCGCATGGGCAAGGTCTCGCACCACGCGATGGCCATGCTCGACGAAATTCTCTCCGCCCGCATTTCCAGTCGGTTTGGCGAAGCTGCACTGACCATGGGCGGCCCGCGCGAGGCGGCTGACCTTATCAATCTGGCCGCGGGCAATATGGGCAAGGTGGTGATCCCCGCGATCACCCAGCGCGATGCCGAACTGGCGCGTGCGATCGAGGCAGAAATGTTCACTTTCGAAATGCTCTACACACTCGATCCCATGCAGATGGGCCGCCTGCTGCGCGATGTCGAAAGCGAAGTGCTGGTCGATGCGCTGAAGGGTATCGAGGACGAACAGCGCGCCCCGTTCTTCGCCGCCATGTCCAGCCGCGCCGCCGATGGCGTGCGCGACGAGATCGAGATGCGCGGCCGCATCAAGCTGGCCGATGTGCGCGAGGCGCAGCGGCGCATTGTCATGCAGGCGCGCGAGCTGGCGGAATTGGGCGAAATCAGTCTGGGGGCGGGCGATGGCGAGTTCGTTTGAGCCGTTGTTCGCGCCCGCACCTGCACAGGGTTCGGCAAGCGGGCCAGACTGGATGGCGTTGCTCTCGCAGCGGGGCGGCTTTGCAAGCGCCGGTTTTGCCGGACGCCACCAGCCAGAGCCCCCGCCACAAGCTGAACCCGACAGGGCGCTGGCGCAGGCCTTTGCCGAAGGCGAGGCGCAGGGCCGCGCCCTGGCCGAGGCCGCCTTTATCGAAGCCGAGGAGGCGCGCGCCGCGCTCACGCTGTCGCTGGCGCAACTGGACGAGGCGATGGAGCGCGAACTGGCGCAGCGGCTGGCTGAATGTGTCGCGGCGCTGTGCGAGGCGACACTGGCCCCGCTGGCGCTGGATCGCGCGGCGCTGGAACGGCGCTGTGTCCGCGCAGCAGGAATGGTGGGCGAGGGCATTACCGATGCAAGCCTGCGTCTCCATCCGGATGATGTGCGCCTGCTCGATCCCGCCTTTGCCTCCACCTGGCACATCCTGCCCGATCCCATGCTGGAACGCGGCAGCGTGGTGTTCGATACGGCAGAAGGCGCGGTGGTGGATGGCCCCGCCGAATGGCGCGCCGCCCTGCGCGAGGCGCTGGGCCTGTGTTAGCAACGCTTGAGGACGAACTGCGCCACATCGCCCGCGCCGCGCCCGATCTGCGCGAGGCGCTGGGCCCGGTGCCGCTGGGCCGCATTGTCAGCTGCGATGGCGGGATGATCGAAGTGGCTGGTCTGCCAGCGCCCATCGGCACGCTCTGCCGTGCGCGGGTTGCCGATGGCGAACACGCGCCTGCTGCCGAAGTGGTGGGCTTTCGATCAGGGCGCAGCCTGATGATGCTGCTGGGCGATACGGTGCGCCTGCAACCCGGCACGCTGGTGCGCGCCGAAGGGCGGCCGGGCATGGTGCGCGTGGGCGAGGAGTTTCTGGGCCGCGCGGTCGATGGCACCGGCACGCCGATTGATGGCGGCCCGCCGGTCAATGGCGGAACGCTGTGGCCGCTGGGCGGGTTGCGCGAAGGGGCGCTGGAACGCGCTTCGGTTGCGCAGCCTTTCGATTGCGGCATCCGCGCGATCAACGCGCTCGCCACGCTGGGCGAGGGACAGCGCGTGGGCATTGTTGCAGGGTCTGGCGTGGGCAAATCGGTGCTGCTCGACATGATGGTGCGCGGCGCGGATTGCGACATTGCGGTGATCGGCCTGATTGGCGAACGCGGGCGCGAAGTGTCCGACTTTGTCGCGCGGCATATGGCCAAAGACCACAAAGGGGATAGGTGCATGAAAACCGCGCTGGTTGCCGTGCCCGCCGATCATGCCGCCAATCTGCGCCTGCGCGGCGCACAGCTCGCCTGTGCGCTGGCCGAATATTTCCGCGCGCAGGGCAAGCGCGTGCTGCTGGTGCTCGACAGCCTGACCCGCGTGGCGCACGCCGCCCGCGAGATTGCGCTGTCGCTGGGCGAACCAGGCGCGGCGCGCGGCTATCCGCCGTCCGCACTGGCAGCGATTACCAAGCTGATCGAACGCGCGGGCAATTCCGCGCGCAGCGGCGGCGCGATCACCGGCATCTACACCGTGCTGGCCGATGGCGACGATGCGAATGATCCGGTGGTGGACACCGCCCGCGCCATTCTGGACGGGCATATCGTGCTCAGCCGCGAGATTGCGCAGCGCGGGCAATATCCCGCGATCGATGTCCCCGCTTCGCTCAGCCGGGTGATGGAAGCGGTGGCCAGCCCGGCGCACCGGCAACAGGCGCGCAGCCTTCGCGGGCTGATCGCGGCGCTGGAGAGCAATCGCGATTTCCTGCTCATGGGGGCCTATCGCCCCGGCGTGGATGCGCAGCTCGATCAGGCGCTGGCCATGCAGGATGCGATCCGCGCCTTTCTGGGGCAGGAGGCGCACGAACAGGTGCCGCTTGACCGGGCGATTGCCGATCTGGCGGGATTGATGGGCCATGCGCCAGCCTGATCGCAAGGCCAAGCTGTTTGCCCGCATGGCGCGCCTGCGCGAAGTGGAGCGGCAGGCCGCGATGGTGCGCGTGGCAGAAGCCGCGGGCCTGCATGGCAAGCTCATCAACCTGCACGCGCGCAGCGGGGAAATCGCCGCATCCTATGCTGCCCACGAACACACCCATTCGGGCGATGATCTGGCCGCGCGGCTGACCTTTCTGGCGGGCCTGCAAACGATACTGAGAGAGACCGAAGGCGACCGGCGCAAGGCCGAACGCTCCAGCGCGGAGGCGATGGCCGCGCTGCGCCTTGCCGAAAGACGGCGCGACATTGCGGGCGAGCGCGTAGCGGCGGAGCGGCAGGCGGCCGAGAAACAGCTCGCCGCGCGCGACCTTCCCGTTTTCGTCCGGCCCGTTTTGGCACGGAAGTTGAAAGGTTGAAGGCAGAACCACTTTTGCAACAGGGATAGCCCCACGTGAACCTCGCCTCGCTGCTCTCGACTGCCGCCGCGCTGCCATCCGGCTCTCCTGCACCGCAAGGCGTAAATGCGGGCGGCAACGGGGGCGAGGCGGCATCCCTTGAGGCCTTTGCCGATCTGCTCGCCCCGCTGTTGCAGGGCGCAGCCACACCCGATCCGAGCGGTTTGAGCGGCAATCCGTTCGGCAGGGATCCGGCAGAGAGCGGCAAGGATTTGCCGGTCGCCGCCGGCATTGCCGTGCCGGATGCCGCAGCACTTGCCGTTCTTCCCGATTTACCCGCGCCCCAAGACCCTGCTCCCCCAGTCCCCGCGCCCCCAGTCCCCGCGCCCCCAGTCCCCGCGCCTGCTGCCCTTACCGCGGCTCTTGCCGTGCCCGATGCTGCGCCGAACGCGGATGTGCCGCTGGCGGCAGAACGTGCCGCGCCCAGCCTGCCTGCTGCGCCGCAGGTGGCTTCCAGCAAGCCGGCCATGGCGCAGGAAATGCCGGGAGCGGCGGCCATGCCCGTTCCTGCCGCTGCACTGGCACGAAGCGTGGCACCCGCGATCACCGCGGCGCCGCTGGCCATGCCCTTTGCCCGCAGTGAAATTCAGGTGAAGCTGCGCGGTGAGCCGAGCCACCTCAGCGCCGCGCAATCCACCGGGGCGCCAGTAACGGCCGCGCCCGTTACGACCGCTGATGGCGCAGCCCAGCTTGTGCCCGAACAGCTGCTCGCGCGGGCTTCCGCCGTGCAGGCCATTGCGGCCCGTCTGGCCGAACGCGCTGCGCCATCTGCCGCCACCCCCTTGGAGGGCGCGGCACAAGAGTCCGCATCGCCGCTGCCTGCTGTGTTGGCGATGCCGGTGCGCAGCGCTGCGCGCGGTGCGGCAATGGCCGAGGTGGCGGGTGACAAATCCACTGCCGCGCAGGCCAACGCGCCGCTGCCCGCTGCCCCCGCATCGGCGCCTGCACCTGCACCATCCCTTGCCCTGGCCGATGCCCCGCGCATGGCCGCCGCCGAAAACACCGGCACGCCGCAAGCAGCCGCTACCCCCGCCACACCGGGCCACGATTTCGAGGCCGTGATCGACAAGCTGGCCCAGGCGCGCGAACTGGCGCAGCCGGGCCGCGCTTCGCTCCAGATCGCGCACCGCGAATTCGGCCAGGTGGCGGTGCAATTCGACATGATTGGCCAGTCGCTGAAAGTCGCGCTGTCGAGCAGCGATGCCGGTTTTGCGCCGGCAGTGCAGGCCGCATTGGCCGACCGCCCCGTGATCGTGGTGCAGGATGGCGCTGCGGTCCGCAATGATGGGCGCGGTGACGGGCGCAATGACGCGCGGGCCGATCAGGGCGGGGGCCCCAATTCCGGCGCTGGCCCTTCGGCCCATTCCGATCAGCAGCGCGGCGAGCAGCAGGCCCGCGCAGCGCGCAATCTTGCCGCTGGCGAACAGATCCTGCGCCAGAACGAACAGAACCCCGCAAGCAAGGCCGAACCCCGCGCACCGCGCGATGGCAGCCGCTTTGCCTGACCCCCTGACTACCCGGAGCCGTTGAGATGACCAAAAAGAAGGAAGATGCCGAAGCCAAGCCCAAATCGGGCAAGATGAAGCTGATCCTGGGCGCAGTCCTGCTGCTGGGGCTGGGCGCGGGCGGCGCCTATGGCGCGGTGGCGATGGGCTATCTGGGCGCAAAGGGCGCGGGCGGGCATGAACCCGATGTCCCCCGCTATGTCGCCAAGGGCGATCCCGATCCTTTTGCCGCCGCCGAGAATGCCGAAGGCCCGCCGATGGTCTATGGCGAAGGCGGCAGCGAATACCGCGCGGCCTATTACACTTTCGAGGACGGCTTCACCTCCAACCTCAAGGATTCGCCCGGTCTGGTGCAGGTGAGCCTGGCCGCCTCCACCCGCCGCGACGGGCGCGTGATCCGCTGGCTGCAACTGCACGAACTCGCCATCCGTTCGGCCATTCTGGTCGAACTGGCCGACACGCCCGAGGACGATGTCTATTCGGTTGAAGGCAAGGAACGCCTGCAACGCCGCCTGACCGCCGCGGTCAACCGCGTGCTGGAGGAGAACGAAGGCTTTGGCGGCGTCGAAGCCGTCCATTTCCGCAGCTTCCTCGTGCAATGATTTCCGAAGGCTTCCTGAAGGCCGAAAGGCCGCTGGCACAGCACAGCACCAGCCTGGCCGCGCGCGTGCCGCAGCCGGACGAGCTGGCCGCGATGCTTGCTGCCGCCGCTCCGCGCCTGCGGCTGGCGCTGGCGGAGAGCTTGCGTCCGCTGCTGGGCGGCGAAAAGGCACAGGTCGAATGTTCCAAGGTGGAAAAGATCGCCGCGCCGCGTCTGCACAAGATGATTGATCCGGTGGCGGTGAACCTGCTGCTGGAAGATGCCGGCGGCGCGCAGATGCTCGCCAGCCTGGATTACGCGGGCGCGCTGGTGCTGACCGATCAGGTGTTTGGCGGGCGCGGCGATGCGCCCGGCGTGTTGCCTGATCGCCTGCCCGCCGCGACCGATCTGACGATGGCCCGCCTTGCTGCGGCCTTGGGCGAGGCGCTGGCGGGCGCGCTGGAACGGCCGCAACCGCTGCGCCTTGCCGCGCGCAGCGAAGTGCTGGGCAAGCTGGTGCGCGCGCGCGATGACGACATGTTCCTGGCGCTGCGCTGCGAAGTGGCTTTGCCGGGGCGCAATCCGTGGGCTGTGCAGCTGGTGATGCGCCTGTCGCAGGCCGCGCTGTTGCTGGTCGAAGGCGCACGTGCGCCGCGCCCCGTCGATGCCGCAGCCGATGTGCCGGTGCAAAGTCTGGACGCGCCCTTTGCCGATCTGCCGCTGGAACTGGTGGCGGTGCTGGCGGAAATGAGTGTGCCGGTATCGCGCATTTCCGCACTTCGCCCCGGCGATACCATCCCGCTGGCGATCCCGGCGAATATTCCCCTGTATCTGGACCGCGTGGCGATTGCCCATGGGCAGGCGGGCAGCGCCGATGGTGTGCTGGCCCTGCGCCTGACGCGGCTGACCCATTCCCAAACCGAAGGACATACCCATGACCGCTGACGATCTGCGCGCGCTTGACCTCATCCGCGATGTGGATGTGACCCTGACGGTGGAGCTGGGCCGCACACGCCTGCCGCTGAAGGATGTGCTGGCTCTGGGCGAAGACAGCGTGGTGCCGCTGGGCCGCCAGGTGGACGAGATGTTCGATGTGCTGGTCAACGGCAAGCTGATCGCGCGCGGCGAAGTGGTGACCGAAGGCAACCGCTTTGCGCTGCGTATCGTGGAAATGGCAGGCGATGCGCGCAGCACGCCAGAGGGCCGCCGCTGATGCTGTGGTATATCCTCAAGCTCCTGCTGCTGCTGCCGCTCTTGGCGGGCCTTGTCTGGGGCAGCCTGTGGCTGACGCGCAAGATGCAGGCGCGCATGGTGGCGCCCGGCGGCGAAAAGGCCGCGCGGCTGGTGGAAACCACGTTCCTGGCCCCCGGCATCCGTCTGGCAGTGATCGAGTTTCGCGGCCGCGAGATTCTGGTGGGCGCGACCAAGCAGGGGCTGGTGCGGCTGGCCGAGAACGATCCCTATGCCGCGCGACGGCAGGTGATGCCCGCCGATAGCCGCGAATGGGAGATGGGCTGATGTTTCGCCTGCTGACGGCAATGCTGGCAGTGGCGGCGCTGATCGTGCTGCCCGATATGGCGCTGGCCGCGTCTGCCGCGCCTGTGATGCCTGCGGCTGGCCTTGGCGGCGCGCTGGAACGCGCCATGGGCGGGGCAAACGGCGGCGCGCCCTTGTCCTTCTCGCTGCAATTGCTCCTTATCATGGGGCTGCTCACCATCCTGCCGGGGCTGGTGCTGATGATGACCAGTTTCCTGCGCATCATCATCGTGCTGTCGATTCTGCGGCAGGCGCTGGGCTTGCAGCAATCGCCGCCCAATCAGGTGCTGATCGGCTTGGCCCTGTTCCTGTCGCTCTTCATCATGGCCCCGACGCTGGATCAGGTGAACACTGCCGCCATCGCCCCCTATGCCGCCGGCACGATAGAGGCGGATGCCGCGATTTCTGCGGCGGGCGATGCCTTCCATTCCTTCATGATCCGCCAGACGCGCGAGACCGACCTTGCGATGTTTGCCGACATGGCCGGTTACGGCACTTTTGCGAGGGCGGAGGATGTGCCCTTTTCGATCCTGCTGCCCAGTTTCGTGACCAGTGAACTGAAAACCGCCTTCCAGATCGGCTTCATGATCTTTCTGCCCTTTCTGGTGATCGACCTTGTGGTGGCATCCGTGCTGATGAGCCTGGGGATGATGATGCTGTCCCCCACAATCATCTCGCTGCCGTTCAAGCTGCTCTTGTTCGTGCTGATCGATGGCTGGGCGCTCTTGATGGGCAGCTTGGCCATGAGCTTCGGATAAGGGGAGGCCTGGCACATGGATGACGGCGCTTCGCTGTTCGCCCTGTTCGACCGGATGCTGTGGACGACCGCGCTGGTCGCCGCGCCCATCCTGCTCGCCGCGCTGGCGGTGGGCCTGCTGGTGGGCGTGATTCAGGCGGCCACATCGGTCAACGAACAGACGCTGACCTTCGTGCCCAAGCTGGCCGTGGTGGCGGCGGTGATGGTGTTCTTCGGCGCGGCGATGTTTGGCCTCATCGGGGATTTCGCGCGCGAGATCTTCGCCCAGATCGCGGGGCTTTCCGGCCAGTGACCCTGCCCGATTTCGGCATTGGCGCGCTGGAGGATCAGCTGTGGGTGCTGATCTTCCTGATGGTGCGCATCGGCGCAGCCTTGATGGCGGCCCCTTTGTTCGGCGCGCGCAGTGTGCCGGTGGAGGTTCGCATCGTGATTGCAGGTGCGGTGGCGGTGTTCGTGATGAACTGGCTGCCCGTGCGCCTGCCCGCCGATATGCTGGCGATCGAGACGATCCTTGCCCTGCTGACCGAAGCCGTGATTGGCTTCACGCTGGGCTTTGTGCTGCAACTCTCCTTTGCCGTGCCCCTGATCGCGGCGGAACAGATCTCGGGCACGATGGGCATGGCGATGGCAACCGCGGTTGATCCCAACAGCGGCGGGCAATCGGGCGCGCTGGGGCAGGTGTTTGCCATCATGTTGACGCTGGTGTTCCTGGCGCTGGGCGGGCATCTGCTGTGGCTGCGGCTGGTGGTGGAAAGCTACAATCTGTTCCCGCCGGGCGCGGACTGGAATGTGGGTGAACGCGGCTGGCTGGTGGCCAGCTTTGCGAGCCAAGCGCTGGCGACGGCAGTAGCGATTGCCCTGCCGGTCACGCTGGTGCTGCTGCTGGTGCAGATCGTCACCGGCGTCATCAGCCGTTCGGCCCCGTCGCTCAACCTGTTTGCGCTGGGCTTGCCCGCAGGCGTGCTGGCCGGCCTTGCCGCGCTGATTGCCGCGGTGCCGCTGCTGACCGAACATTTCGTGATGCTGGCCGAAGCCGCGATCGAACAGGCCGGACGGGCGGTGCAACCATGAAAGGCCGGGCATGAGCGAGCAGCCCGCTGGCGAGAAGAGTTTCGCCCCTACCGAAAAGCGCCTGCGCGACGCGGCGCAAAAGGGCAATGTGCTGCGCAGCCGCGAAGTGGCGACAGCGGTTTCCATGCTGGCGGGCGCGATGTGGCTGAAACTTGCAGGGCCGTGGCTGCTGACCGAAGTTGAAGGCCGCGCCACCAGCGCGCTGACCTTCGACCGGGGCGCGTTGGAGGATTTCCGGCCCGAGAGGCTGGTGGCCGATACCGTCTGGGCACTGCTGCCGCCGATCCTTTCGCTGGGCGTGCTGGTGATCGTGGTCACCTTCACCGCGCAGCTTGCCTATGGCGAAGGCAAGTTCGTGGCCGGCAACGCCCTGCCCAAGGCCAGCCGCATCAACCCGCTGGCGGGCCTTGGCCGGATGTTCGGGCCGCAGGGTCTGATCGAACTGGGCAAAAGCCTTGCCAAGCTGGGCCTCTTGGGCGGCATCACCTGGTATTGGGGCAGCGCCAACCTTGCCGCGCTGATGGCGCTGGGGCGCGGCGAATTGACCGGGCAGCTTTCGGCCGCATGGGAGGCGACGGCCAATCTGCTGCTGCTGCTGTCAGGCGGTCTGGCCGTGATCGCGGCAATCGATTGGCCGATCCAGAACCTGCTGCGCCTATCCAAGCTGAAAATGACTTCGCAGGAAATGCGCGACGAATACAAGGAGATGGAAGGCAGCCCGGAAAAGAAGGCCGCCATCCGCCAGCGCCAGCGCGACATTGCCAAGGGCAGCGTGGCGGGCGCGGTGCGCGAAGCGCAATTCGTGCTGACCAATCCCACGCATTTCTCGGTCGCCATGGCCTATGACCCGGCCGTAGCTGCCGCGCCCTATGTGCTGGCCAAGGGGCGCGGGGAAAAGGCGCTGGCCATGCGCGAACTGGCGGCGGAATACGGCGTGCCGCTGCTCGAATATCCCACTCTCGCGCGCGCGGTCTATTTCACCACGCGCGAAAACCAGATGGTGCGCGCGGAATTGTATTCCGCGATTGCCAGCGTGCTCGCCTTCGTCATGTCGCTCAAACGCGGCGAGCATCCCATCCGCCCGTCCATCACCGTGCCGCTGGAATTGCGCTTCACCGCCGATGGCCAGCCCGAAGCGAAGGGTTAAAGCCGTGGCCTGCCAACCGTTCTTCCTGCCATGACCAGCACCAGCAGCACATCCAGCATCATCACCACGCTTGGCGGTGGCAGCGGCGTCGACATGATCAAGCTGGCGACCGATCTGGCCGAAGCGCGCTTCCTGTCGCAAAAGGGCCAGCTGCAAAGCCGCAGCCAGGCGCTGGAAGCGCGCATTTCCGCGGCTTCGACGCTGCGCAGCCAGATCACCAATCTGGCGAGCGCCTTGGGGGACCGTATCCGCAACGGCGATTTGTCGCCCAGTCCAACGCTGTCCAATCCCTCGATCGCGCAGCTTTCGCTTCTGCCCGGTTCGCCGGGGCGGGGCAGCTATTCGCTGGAAGTCACCGCGCTGGCATCGGCGCAGACGCTGGCCAGCAATGGCTATGCCGCATCCGCCGCCCCGGTGGGCGAAGGGCAATTGACGATCCGTTTCGGCACCGTGGGCGCATCCAGCTTTGCCGAAGATGCCGGCCGCTCGCCAGTGACGATCGACGTGACCGGCACCGATACGCTGGCCGATGTGGCGCGCAAGATCACTCAGTCTGGCAGCGGGCTTACCGCCTATGTTGCCCAGTCCGCAGGTGGCACGCGGCTGGTGGTGAAGGGGCAGGATGGCGCGGCCAACGGCATCGTGATCGAGGCGGCGGGCGCCAGCGCCAGTGACGGGGTAACTCCGCCGGTCGCAGGCCAGATCGACTACCTTGCCTGGTCGCCCACCACCGACAGCGGGCAGCGCAAGGCAACGGCCACGGATGCCGCCTTCCTGTTCGATGGCGTGGCAATGACCAGCGCCAGCAACAAGGTGAGCAATCTGCCGGGCGGCCTCGTGCTGCAACTCACCGGAACCAATGCCGGTGCGCCCGCGCAGATCGGCTTTGCCGACAAGACCACGCAGATCACCGCGATGATGGGCGATTTCGTCAACGCACTGAACGACATTACCGCGTCGCTGAACGAGCTTGCCGATCCCAAAAGCGGCGAACTGGGCAATGATGCGGGCGCTCGCGCGCTGAAGCGGGCGCTGGCTTCGCTCACCACGCAGGTGGTGATGCCCAATGCCGCCGCAGGCGATCCGCGCACGCTGGCCGATCTGGGCCTTGCCACCACGCGCGAGGGCAATTTCCGGCTTGATGCCACGCGCCTGCGCGAAACGCTGGCGAACAGCCCGGCGGGCGCATCGGCCATGTTCACCACCGGCCTGTTCGGCGTGTTCGCCACAGTGGACAGCATGGCGCGCAGCGCATCGCAGCGCACCAACCCCGGCTCGCTGGGCGGATCGGTCACCCGCTATACCAGCCAGCTGGAAAAGATTGACGAACGCCTCGCCAAGATTGCCGAGCAGCAGGAAAAGGTGCGCGAGCAATTGGTGAAAACCTTCACCAGCAGCGACCGCAATGTCGCCGCCTCGCAATCGACGCTGGCTTTCCTGAAGAACCAGATCGCCGCGTGGAATGCGCCGCGCAATTAACGGGTCAATCGCCATGTTGAGAACCGCCAACCCCGCCGAAGCCTATCGCCGCGTCGATTTCGATGCCCGCGTGGCCGGGTCGAGCGGGCTCGACCTCGTCCGGCTGTGCCTGGCCGATGTCGATGCGGCGCTGGGGCAGGCGCTGTGGGCCAATGCGAACGGGCGCGACGATATCCGCCGCAATGGCCTGGCGCGCGCGCAAAGCGGGCTGGGCGCGCTCAGGCTGGGGGTGGATCGCACCAATCCGGTGGGGCCTGCGCTGTTGACGCTGTACGAAGCCATGTCGGCCACGGTTACTGCCTGCCGGTTCCGCTTCGATACCGAGGCGATCTCGCGCGTGCGCGCCGATCTGCGCGACATCGCTGCGGCGATGCGTGGATAACGGCTCAGCCCAACCGCTCCACTTTTCCGCCCGCCACCTGCCATACCGCCGCCTCTGGCAGAATGTCGGCAAAGGGGGCAATTTCGGTGCCCGTCAGCCATATCTGGCTGCCGCTTTCGCGAAGTCGTTCGAACAGCGCGGCGCGGCGCAGCGGGTCAAGATGCGCGGCGACCTCATCCAGCAGCAGCACGCCGGGTCTGCCGCCAGCGGCCAATTGCGCATGGGCAAGGGTGATGGCGATCAGCATGGCCTTCTGTTCGCCGGTGGAGCATTGCGCGGCCGGCATGGCCTTTTCCGCCATCTGCACCTCCAGCTCGTCCCGGTGCGGGCCGGTCAGCGTGCGCCCCGCCGCCCGGTCGCGCCCGCGGGTGCGCCGCCACTCCTCGCGCAGGGCATCGGCGCTGCCACCTCCACCGGGGATATAGGCAAGGTCAGGCCGCGCAAAGGGTTCGTCGGGCAGATCTTCAAGCTCTGCGGATAGCGCCGCGATCACCGCAACGCGGCCCGCCGTCAATGCCGCGCCGGCTTCCGCCATCTGCACCTCGATCGAGTCGAGCCAAGCGGCATCGGGCTCCGGCCCGTCGGCCAGCAGGCGGTTGCGTTCGCGCAGGGCCGCTTCATAGCGGCTGGCATGGCGGGCATGGGCCGGGTCAAGCGCCACGGCCAGCCGGTCGAGATAACGCCGTCGGGCACTGGCGCTGTCGGCAAACAGGCGGTCCATTGCCGGTGTCAGCCAGCCAATCGCCAGCCATTCCCCCAGCGCCAGCGCACTCGCCGCAGCCCCGTTGATCTGCACCACCCGCCTGCCGGGGGCTTCGGGCAGCGTTCCGGTGCCGATTTGCACGGTGTCGTCATCGCCCGTGCGCAGCGCGGCGCTGATGGCAAAGGTGCCAACGCCATTCTGCTCCGCCATATCGGCCAGCGGCGCACGGCGCAGGCCGCGACCCGGTGCAAGCAGCGACAGGGCTTCCAGAACATTGGTTTTGCCCGCGCCGTTTTCGCCCACCAGCAGGTTGAAATGCGCCGCCCCGTCCAGCCGCGTGGCGGCATGGTTGCGAAAGGTGGAAAGGGTGATCCGGTCAAGCGCCATTGTCTGCGCTGTGGCCTATGCCAGCGCTTGCGCCAATTCCACGAAAAAGCGCGAAGCCAAGCATTGGTGAAAAATCCCAATAATCGGCGCGGAGCAGTGGCGCACCTTTCGCGCAGCTGAACGAAAATCGCAGAATTCCGCCATTTTCGCAAATTGGCACACCCCCTGCAATCATTGCTGCATCGGACGCACACCGCGTTCCGGCAAACAGGAAAGGGAAACACAATGTCGAACGAAAAGAGCATCTTGCACCGCGCCGCCGCCGCACTTGGCGCTGTCACCATGTCGCTGGCGATCATGGTCAGCTATTTCGCCACGGCGGAAATGCAGGCGGTTTCGGGAGTGCTGGCATGACCGCGCCCGGCACGCAGTCGGCCAATCACGAGGTGCGCCTTGCGCCGCGCAAATTCGCGCTGGATCGGGAGCGCGCCAAGCTTGGCGGGGTCTGCGCCGGCATGGCCAACTGGCTGGGCACCGATCCGCTGTTGGTGCGCCTCGGCTTTGCCATCGGCACCGTGGCGGGGCTGGGCAGCCTGATCCTGGTCTATCTGGTGATCTGGTTCGTGGGCGCGGTGGCGGAGTGATCCGTCACGCCCCCGCCCCATCAACACGCTCCGCACGGGCGAAGGGGGAGAAATCGGTGTCGGTATCGAAGACATCGACCCCCTCGCGCGCTTTCAGGAAGCCGACCACCTTGTAGGTGACCGGCGTCAGCAGCACTTCCCACGCGGTTTTCAGCCCCCATTGCGTCAGCGCCACGGTGATCACCAGATCAGTCGTCCAGCCAGCCGCACCCAGAAAGGCAATGGGGTAAAACAGCGCGCTGTCCACCCCCTGGCCCACCACGGTCGAGCCGATGGTGCGCGTCCACAAATAGCGGCCCTTCGTCCACACCTTCATCCGCGCCAGCACATAGGAATTGACGAATTCCCCCGCCCAGAAGGCGATGATCGAGGCCATGACGATGCGCGGCACCTGGCCGAACACCTGCTCGTACGCGTCCTGCCCGCCCCAGTTTTCCGCCGGCGGCAGCGCCACCACTACAGTCGCCATGAAGGCCATGAAGATCAGCGCGGCAAAGCCTGTCCAGATGCACCGGCGCGCATGGGCGTAGCCATAGACCTCGGTCAGGATATCCCCGATGACATAGGAGACGGGGAAGAACAGGATGCCTGCGCCAAAGGCCCACAGGCCCAGCACCGGAATATCCATCACCGCCACCTTGCCTGCGCCGATTACATTCGACAGCAGCAGGATGGCGACAAAGGCGGCCATCACCAGATCGAAATAGCGAAACTGGCGGCCAGCGCCTTCTTGCCCGGTGATCGCTTGCGGATTTTGCCCCATCCCCGATGAGTAACCCGATTTGCGCGCGCCGCAAACCCCGCTAAAGGGCGGGGCAGCGCGCGCCCGTAGTTCAACTGGATAGAGCACGAGCCTTCTAAGCTTGGAGTTGCAGGTTCGAATCCTGCCGGGCGCGCCATTCCCGCTCTCCCCCGCTTCGCCGCACCTGTCGGCATTCTTGACAGCGGCCTCGCGCCTTAACTTTTCGCGAACCATCGTCTGCCGCACCAAACCGCCAATCCTGCAAATTGGCACGGCCCATGCAAAGATATTGGCATAGTCTGGTCTTCGACTGAGGCGGGGCCGCTTAACGGTCCAACCCCTGGAACCGATAGTCTCCCGGTCCCGCCTCCCCGAAGCCTGCTTTCCCCCCAAGACCGTCAGCGTTTTCCCGCCCACGGCTCCGCTGTGCGATCCACCACCAGTTCGCCCGCATAGGGGCGGCACAACGCCAGGGCCTCGTCCGGCGGGGCGTTCAGCCATGTGGCCCAGTCCGCGCGCGGCAGGATCACCGGCATCCGGTCGTGCAGGAAGGATACCGCCGCATTCGCCTCTGTCATCACCATGGTGAAGCAATCGCCCCATTCCGCTGATGGCCGCCACAGGCCCGCCACTGCCAGCAGCGGTGCATCGGGTGGTGAGAACCAGGTGCGCGTCTTGCCCCCCTTTGGCCCTTCGGACTCGGCAAAGGCGGATACGGGGACAAGGCAGCGCCGATCGCGGAAGCTGGCCGCCCAGAACGGGCTTGTCAGCTTGTCGGCGCGGGCGTTGTTGACCGGTTTGGGCTTCAGCTTCTGCCCCTTGGCCCCAGTCAGGCTGAGCGGGAAGCCCCAGACCATCGGTTGAATAGTGCGCGCAGCCAGAACGAGGCCGGGATAGCCGGGATAGACCTGTTCGGGCACATTGCCGGGCATCACGCGAAGGTCAGCGGCGATATCCGCAAAAAAGCCCGCCACTTCCGCGGCGGGCCTTGTCATGCGATACAGATTGCACATTGCCTGTCCCGCCTCAGGCGCCGGTGCGGCGGATGCGGAGCAGGGCGCGCAAATCAGGAAGCCTTGGCCACCTGCTTTTCCTCCAGCAGCGCCTGCAATTCGCCGGCTTCGTACATTTCCATCATGATGTCGCTGCCGCCGATGAATTCGCCCTTTACATAGAGCTGCGGAATGGTCGGCCAGTCGGAGAAGGCCTTGATACCCTGGCGGATTTCCATGTCCTGCAACACATCCACGCTTTCAAACGCGACATTGCAATGGTCGAGAATGGCGACCGCCTTGTTGGAAAAGCCGCATTGCGGAAACAGCGGCGTGCCTTTCATGAACAGGACAACATCGTTGCCGGTCACGATTTCGGAAATGCGTTGATTGACGTCAGACATGGATCCCACCGGGTTTTGAGTGCTTGCTGCCTGTCACTTGGGAACGGCAGTGGACAGTTGCAAGGCGTGGAGCACGCCGCCCATGCGCCCGCCCAGCGCGTCATACACCATCTTGTGCTGTGCCACGCGGGTCTTTCCGGCAAAGGCGGCGCTGGTGACGTGGGCGCGCCAGTGATCCCCATCATCGACCAGCGCGGTGATCTCCACCACCGCATCGGGAAGGGCGGCCTTTATCATCGCCTCGATATCGGCGGCGGCCATGGGCATGGGATCAGGACTCGCTCATCAACTGGCGGCGGGCTTCCACCGCCTTTTCATCCAGCTTGGCGCGCACGGTCGCTTCGTCCACATCCTGGCCTGCGGCGATCAGATCGCCCAGCACCTTGCGGATCACGTCCTCGTCGCCCGCTTCCTCGAAATCGGCCTGGATCACCGCCTTGCGATAGGCGTCGGCTTCTTCCGCGGTCAGGCCCATCAGGCCTGCGGCCCATTCACCCAGCAGGCGGTTGCGGCGCGCGGCGACGCGAAAGGCGGTATCTTCGTCCATGGCGAATTTGGCTTCTTCGGCGCGTTCGCGGTCGTTGAAATTGGTCATCGGATTTCCTCGTAAGCGGGATAGGGCGAAATTACTGCGTGGCCGGTCAGGCGGCAAGCCCGGTTCCGGCGCCGGTTCCGTTGGCAACCCATGGCTGGCCAGCGGCAAGGCGCGCTTCATAGGCGGCGATAGCTGCCTCGCTTTTCAGCGTCAGGCCCACCTCGTCGAGCCCTTCCATGAGGCAATGCTTGCGGAACGGGTCGATCTCGAACGTCCAGCGATCCTGAAAGGGCGTGGTCACGGTCTGGCTTTCGAGGTCGATCGTAATCGGATCGGTCTCGGCCACTTCCATCAGCCGGTCGATCGCGTCCTGCGGCAGTGCCACGGTCAGGATGCCGTTCTTGAAGGCGTTGCCGGCAAAGATGTCGGAGAAGCTGGGCGCGATCACCGCCTTCACGCCCATGTCGAGCAGCGCCCAGGCAGCGTGTTCGCGGCTGGAGCCACAGCCGAAATTGTCGCCCGCCACAATGATCGGCGCGCCCGCATGGCGCGGATCGTCGAACACATTGGCGGGGTCTTTGCGCAGGGCCTCGAATGCGCCCCGGCCAAGGCCGTCGCGCGTCACCGTTTTCAAGTAATGCGCGGGAATGATGATGTCGGTATCGACATTCTTCATGCCGAAGGGATAGGCGCGGCCTTCGACGCGTGCGACGGGCTCCATCAATCGGTCTCCGGGTTCTCGCCAGAGGGAATGGGGCCGGGTGCTGCGCTTTCCGGCTTCTTGCGGCGCTTGGTGGCGTAAAGCAGCGCGGCGGCCACGGCGGCTGAACCGATGGCGGCACCGGCGGCGATCAGCTTCTTCTTGTTGTCGTCGGTCATGATGGCAATGTGGTCTTTCGCAAGGGCAGGCACAAGCGGCCGAGCAGCCTATTTCACCAGTTCGCGCACATCGGTCAGCTTGCCGGTAACAGCGGCGGCCGCTGCCATCGCAGGCGACACCAGATGCGTGCGCGCGCCCGGCCCCTGCCGGCCGACGAAATTGCGGTTTGAGGTGGAGGCGCAGCGTTCGCCCGCAGGCACCTTGTCCGGGTTCATGCCAAGGCAGGCCGAACAGCCCGGCTCGCGCCATTCCAGACCCGCCTCGATAAACACCTTGTCCAGCCCTTCAGCCTCGGCCTGCATCTTCACCAGACCAGAGCCGGGCACGATAATGCCCCATTTGATGTTGGGGTGTTTCTTTCGGCCGCGCAGCACCTCGGCCGCCGCGCGCAGATCCTCGATCCGGCTGTTGGTGCAGCTGCCGATGAAGATATTCTGCACCTCGATTTCGTCCATGCGCTGGCCCGGTTCCAGCCCCATATATTCGAGGCTGGCGCGCGCCGCGCGCTGCTTGGACGGATCGGCAAAGCTCATGGGATCGGGCACCACGCCGCCGATTGCCACGGTATCTTCCGGGCTGGTGCCCCAGGTGACGGTGGGCTCGACATCGGCGGCATTGATTACCACGCTCTTGTCGAACACCGCGCCTTCATCGGTGTGGAGCGAGCGCCAATAGGCAACCGCCGCATCCCAATCCGCGCCCTTGGGGGCATAGGGGCGGCCTTTGAGATAGGCGAAGGTCGTCTCGTCAGGCGCGATCAGACCCGCGCGCGCGCCGCCCTCAATGCTCATATTGCAGACAGTCAGACGGCCTTCGATGCTCATCTGTTCGAACACGCGGCCGCGGTATTCGATCACATGGCCCGTGCCCCCGGCGGTGCCGATGGTGCCGATGATGTGCAGGATCAGATCTTTGGAGGTCACGCCGGGCTTGAGGTCGCCCTCCACTCGCACTTCCATCGTCTTGCTCTGCCGCAATTGCAGCGTCTGCGTGGCAAGCACGTGCTCCACTTCGGATGTGCCGATGCCAAAGGCGAGCGCACCCACGCCGCCATGGCAGGCGGTGTGGCTGTCGCCGCACACGATCGTGGTGCCGGGCAGCGAAAAGCCCTGTTCCGGCCCGACGACGTGCACAATGCCCTGCTGCGCGGCGGTGGCGCTGAAATAGCGGATGCCGAATGCGGGCGCATTGCGCTCCAGCGCTTCCAGTTGCTGGCGGCTTTCCGCGTCCGCGATCGGCACGCGCTTGCCCGCCGCATCCACGCGCGGCGTGGTGGGCAGATTGTGATCGGGCACCGCCAGCGTCAGTTCCGGGCGGCGGACCTTGCGCCCGGCAAGGCGCAGCGCCTCGAAGGCCTGCGGGCTGGTAACCTCGTGCACGAGGTGGCGATCGATGAAGATCAGGCTGGTGCCATCGGGCCGCTGCTCGATGACGTGGCTGTCCCAGATCTTTTCGTAAAGGGTGCGCGGTTTGGATGCCATGATGCTGGCCCCGTTAGCGCCTGTGGGCCATGCCCTGCAAGCGGGCTGGGCCAAGGAATTCTTTGCGCAGGCGAAATAACCGCACGGCGCATCTTGGAAATGTCATGCGGATGCACTAATTTACATCCATGTCAGCAAACGCGCACGCGATTCCCATCCGCATTGTCCCTGAAGATATCGACTTCATGGGCCATGTGAACAATGCCCGTTATCTCAATTGGGTGCAGGATGTGGTGCTGGCGCACTGGCACCGCTTTGCCCCGGCAGAGACGGCGGCGGCGCACGCCTGGGTGGCGCTGAAGCACGAGATTACCTACCGCAAGCCCGCCTTTCTTGGCGATGATGTGATTGCGCGCACCGTGCTGGAAAAGGTGGCGGGCGCGCGTTCCTTCTACAACACCGTGATCGAGCGCGGGGGCGAGGTTCTGGCCGAAGTGCAGTCGATGTGGTGCTGCCTCGATTCGGCCACGCTGCGCCCGGCGCGGATCAGCCGCGAGATCGCGGAAAAGTATTTCGGAATAATCGCGGGAGATAGGGCCAAAGGCGAGACTTCCGCCTGAACCGCTTTCGGCTTATAGCGGCCACCATGTCCGACACCCTGCTTGCCATCCTGATCGTGCTTGCCAGCGTTCTGGCGATGGAATGGGTTGCCTGGGCCAGCCACAAATACATCATGCACGGATGGGGCTGGGGCTGGCACCGCGACCATCACGAACCGCATGACAAGGTTTTGGAAAAGAACGATCTTTATGGCGTGGTCGGCGCGGGGATGAGCATTTCGATGTTTGCTATCGGCAGCCCGATGGTGATGGGCGCATCGGCCTGGTGGCCGGGCACGTGGATCGGGCTTGGCATCCTTGTCTATGGCCTCATCTACACGCTGATCCATGACGGGCTGGTGCATCAACGCTATTTCCGCTGGGTGCCCAAAAGCGGCTATGCCAAGCGGCTGGTGCAGGCGCACAAGCTGCACCATGCGACGATCGGCAAGGAAGGCGGCGTCAGCTTCGGCTTCGTCTTTGCGCGCGATCCCGCCAAGCTGAAGGCGGAACTGAAGCGCCAGCGCGAGGCGGGGATTGCCGTGGTGCGCGAAAGCGCGGGGGCGTAACCCACAGGTTTCGCCGCACCTATTCCGGACGCCTCCAGATCCAGCTTCCCGTCACGCTGACCACGCCCAGCGTCACCAGCCACCACGGAAAACCGGCGGTCAGCCCGGTCAGCACCACACCCATGCCCATCGCGATCAGCGCGGACACCTTCGCCCGGCGCGAAATCGCGCGGCGTTCCCGCCATTCGAGCAGCGGCGGCCCCCAGCGCGGATGGGCGAGCAGGCGGGCCTCCCACGCCGGATTGCCGCGCGCAAAGCAGAACGCGGCCAGCAGCAGGAACGGCACCGTCGGCAACAGGGGCAGAAAGGCACCCAACGCGCCGAAGCCCACACAGAACAGCCCCGCGCCAGACCAGAGCGGGCGCACCGCGATCAGGCTGCCGCCGCGATGCGCGCGGCGTGCTCTTTCACCAGCGCGATCATGTTGGGCACGCCTTGGGTGCGGTTGCTCGACAGCTGGTTTTTGAGGTCGAACGGAGCGAGCGCGCCCGCTACGTCCATCGCTGCCACTTCGGCGGCAGGCTTGTCCTGCACCGCGGCGATCACCAGCGCCACGATGCCCTTGGTGATGGCGGCATTGCTGTCGGCCAGAAAATGCAGGCGGCTCGCATCACCCGTGGGATAGACCCAGACCTGCGCCGAACAGCCGCGCACCAGCGTGGCATCGGTTTTCAGCGGCGCGGGCATCTCTTCCAGCTCGCGGCCCAGCTCGATCAGCAGGCGATAGCGTTCATCGCCATCGAGGAAGTCGTATTCGTCGAAAATGTCAGAGAGGCTGCGCATGGCCGCGCCTTTAGCCGATGGGGCGGACAAATCCACCCTGTCCGAACAGCGGGGTGGCCGAACAGCGGGGCGTTACAAATCCACCCCGCTGGCGATGGCTTCCAGCTTGCGGATGCGTTCCTTCAGGTCGGCAATCTCGATGCGCTGCATCCCTTCAAGCGAGCCCCCTTCGCTGGCCGCAGGGGACAGGCGGCGTTCCAGTTCGCGCTCCTTCAGCGCCAGCCAGCCCTGCCAGCCTTTCAGCGCGGCGGCGGCGAGGATTATCAGGCCCAGCAGAGAAACACAGGCTAACAGAATTTGTTCGCTCATCATTTCCTCACTTCCTATTCGTCGCGCAGTTTCTCGATTTCCGAGGACAGGCGCTGCGCCTCGCGTTCGTCGGTGACGATGCGTTCGAGCACCTTCACCCGTTCGCGCAGGGCTTTTACCTCGGCCTGCAGTTCCGCGTCGCGGGCGGAGACCGCCTTGTGCAGCTTGCCATCGGCATCCTCGACATGGCCCATGCGCGCCAGATTGCGCTGTTTGACCAGTTCAAAGGCCATGCCCGCAATCACCACAAGGAAAACGAAGGTCCAGAAACTCATTGCACCTTTTCCTTCAGGTTCAGCGGCACGCCGTGGGCTTCCTCCTGCTGCGCGCGCAAAGCCTCGATCTCGCGCGCCAGCGTGGCGGCGGTGTCCGTCCTGCCATCGGTGGCGATGCGTTCCAGCACGCGCAGGCGCTGTTCCATACTGTCCAGCCGTGCAGCCACTTCGCCGGAAAAGGCGGGCAGGGCGGCGGCGCGTTCGGCGTCGAGCCGCTTTTCCTTCAGCGCAATCGCGCGCTTTGCCACTTCCTTGACGGTGCCCAGCACCAGCGCGGAAATCACCACGATGAAGCAGAAGAAAAAGGCCATTCCAGCGTCCATTACAGCACCTTTTCGCGTGCGCGGCCCCGCGCCAGCGGCAGGCCCGTATCGGTATCGGTGTCGCGCAGCGCCTCGATCGCTTGCGTCAGGTGAAATCCGCCATCGGTGACGATGCGTTCCACATTGGCCATCCGGTCTTTCAGGCTGGACAGTTCGGCGCGCAGCTGGGCGTTTTCCTGCGTCAGCAAGGTGACGCGCTGCTGCGCCTCGCTACCCATGCCGGGCTTCAGCGACTGGCCCCACATCCCTTCGAGCGGATAGCCGTTCTTGATCTTCATCCGCGTGGAGTTCCACGAGGCGAGGATACCTGCGAGCGAGATAACCACCACGCCGGTGATGATCAGCGGCACGTAATCCAGAATGCCTGCCAGATTGGGGTCCATCACACGCGCTCCCCGCTCTTGGTATTGTTCAAACCAAGCGGCACGCCGTTGTCGTCTTCGACGTGGCGGGTATCGCGCAGCGCCTCGATTTGCGCGGCGACATTGTATCCGCCATCGGTGACAATGCGTTCCAGCACGCGCACCCGTTCCTCCAGCGCGGCCACCTTGCTGGCATATTGCGCGGCGCGTTCCGCCGTATCGGTGGCGGTGTTCTGCAATTTCATTTCCGCCAGCCGTTGCTGGTGCTTGCTCCAGATCGCCATGAGCGGGATCGACAGCGCCAGTATCGGGATCAGCAGGGCCAGACTTCCTTCCATCTTCGGTTCCCCCCTTGGGAATTGATGTCAGCGCAGCTTTTCGATCTCGTCGGAAAGGCGCGGATTGCTGTTGACGTAGAAACTTTCCACTTCCGCCAGCCGCCGGTCGATGGTGCGGAACTGGGCGCGGATTTCACGCGCGGTGCGCTTTGGCGATTGCCGCACGCGCTGCCAGTATTTCTGCTCACCCTCGTCGCGGTAGAGATAGGGCGGCTTCTTCTGCAGCAGGAACCAGGCAGCGATGTAGCCGGGCACGGTGATGGCCGACAACGGCAGGAACAGCGAGACGATCAGGCCCAGCCGCACCCAGAACACATTGATCCCGGTGTAATCGGCAATCCCGGCGCAGACCCCGGCAATCTTGCCATTGGCCTTGTCGCGATAGAGCGTCGTATGCGGCGTGTTCACCGGCGTTCCCCTCTCTTTTCCGCAAGCATCATTTCCAGCTCGCGCAGTTTCAGATTGTCGCTTTCCAGATCGGGAAGGACGCGCGCGGGCTTGAAATCTGCGTGATCGCTGGCCACCAGCCGTTCCACCGTGTCCATGCGTTCATCCAGCCGCTTGGCCAGTTGATAGAGCTCCTCCAGCAGCGCTTCGTCATCGCTGGTGATGCTGGCGGCGGTCTTCCACTTGGTCATGTAGTGGAGCACGATCCACGGCAATCCGATGAAGACCGCAAGAATTCCGATCAGCGGTTCCATGGCCCTTACCCCTCGTGCTTCCCGCCCATCCCCAGGGCGCGCTTCATTTCCTCCAGCTCCTCGTCCACCTTGTCCGTGCCTTCGAGAGCCGCGAATTCATCCGCCAGCGTGGCCTTGCCGCCCTGCATCCCGATCGCATCGGCGCGGCCTTCTGCGTAATCCACGCGGCGTTCGAGCTGGTCGAACCGGGCCAGCGCCTCGTCCACGCGCTCATTCGTCATCAGGCTGCGCAGCTTGAAGCGGTTTTCCGCGCTTTCGAGGCGTGCGGCGATCTGGCTTTGCCGGCTGCGGGCTTCGCGCAGGCGGCTCTGCAACTTGTGGATGTCCACCTCGTAAGCGCGCAGCGCATCTTCCAGCACCGCGATTTCGGCCTTCAGCTGTTCAGCCATGTCGGCTGCGCGGCGCTTTTCGACCAGCGCGGCCCGCGCCAAATCCTCGCGCCCCTTGGACAGCGCCAATTGCGCCTTGTCGGCCCAATCGGCCTGCAATTTGTCGAGCTTGGCCGCGTGGCGGTGCATTTCCTTCTGGTCGGCAATCGTGCGCGCGGCGCTGGCGCGCACTTCCACCAGCGTTTCCTCCATTTCCAGGATGATCATGCGGATCATCTTTGCCGGATCATCGGATGAATCGAGCAATTCGTTGAAATTGGCCGCGATAATGTCACGCGTGCGGGAAAAAATGCCCATCAAGGCAGCTCCTGTGGAAGTGGAATAGGCAGCGGATAGCGAATTGCGGGTGGGTGTGGGAAGCCGTGAAGCACCGCTGCGCAGCCGTTCGATCTCGCGTTCAAGGCGCGAGGGCGCGGCCTGAACGGGCCGCTGCGTATCAACCGGCGTCAGCGCGGTGCCCGGCCTGTCGTTCACGCCAGTTCCGCCATCTGCACCAGCGCGGCAGGCGCGCTGCCCAGCGGGTTGGAATAGGAGGTGGAGGCGGAGCTTGCCTGCGCCACGGCGAACAGGTTGAAGGCCACCATCGCGGCCACGCTGATCAGCGCGCTGAGGCCCAGTTTGCTGGCAAAGAAGCGGTTGTTCGACATGGTTCGTTTCCCCTTGAATTGGCGGCCGTAGCCGGTGTTGCGGGATAAGTTGCAACCGCCGTGCCAATTGCCGCAAAGCGCGGAAATCCGCCATTCTTGCCTGCATATTGCGGGACGAAGTTAGGAAATATTGCCAAGCCTTGGGGATATTTGCTATTCCTTGGGAATGGAGCGGGGAAATCAGTTTATCGGCCAATCGGGCGCGTTTCTCGATGCGGTCGAACGCGCCAGCCGCGCCGCACCTCTGCGCCGCCCGGTGCTGGTGATCGGGGAGCGCGGCACAGGCAAGGAACTGATCGCCGAACGCCTGCACCGCCTGTCCGACCGGTGGGAGGAGCCGCTGGTCACGCTCAATTGTGCCGCGCTTCCCGAAACGCTGATCGAGGCCGAACTGTTTGGGCACGAAGCAGGCGCCTTCACCGGCGCCACCCGCGCGCGCGAAGGACGGTTTGAAGAAGCGAATGGCGGCACGCTGTTCCTCGATGAACTCGCCACGCTGTCGATGGGCGCGCAGGAGAGGCTGCTGCGCGCGGTGGAATATGGCGAGGTGACGCGCATCGGCTCCTCCCGCCCGATCCGCGTCGATGTGCGCATCGTCGCCGCCACGAACGAGGATTTGCCGCGGCTGGCCGGGGAGGGGCGCTTTCGGCCCGACCTGCTCGACCGGCTCAGTTTCGAAGTCATTACCCTGCCGCCCTTGCGGGTGCGCGAAGGGGATATCGCGGTGCTGGCCGATTATTTCGGGCGGCGCATGGCGGCGGAACTCGGCTGGCAGGAATGGCCCGGCTTTGCTCCGCACGTCGCCCGCGCAATGGAGGAATATCCCTGGCCCGGCAATGTGCGCGAATTGCGCAATGTGGTGGAGCGGGCGATCTACCGCTGGGACGACTGGGGCGAGCCGGTAGGCCATATCCAGTTCGACCCGTTCGACAGCCCGTGGAAGCCGGTTGGCATGATGCCAGCTGCGGTGGTGCCCCCTGCCAGCGCAACGCCCACTTCGCCATCAGCCTCTCCGCCGCCCGATCTGTCGCAGGTGAGCGATCTGCGCGCGGCAGTGGACGCGCATGAAAAGGCCATCGTCGAACAGGCGCTGGGCCGTCACCGCTGGAACCAGCGGCAGACCGCTGCCGCGCTGGGCCTGAGCTATGACCAGTTGCGCCATTGCCTGAAAAAGCACGGCATCACCGGAAATCCGCCCGAATAGAGCCGCCCCATCGCCGCTTGCATTTCGCCCGGAATGCGCCTATCTGCGCGTCATCCCGACATTGTGAAGGCAATTTACGGATGCTGGCGCCGCAAGGGGCCGGCCCACTTCCGGTTTGTCATCCCAATGCCGGATTGAAAGGATACATTGCTCTCCATGGCCAATATGCCGCGCCTGACTGCCCTGATCGAAGCCGAAGCCACTGCGCTCGGCTTTGACCTGGTGCGCGTGCGGCTGAGCGGCGAGGGCGAGGAGCGCACGCTTCAGATCATGGCCGAAGATCCCGCCACCGGGCAGATGATCGTGGAACAATGCGCCACGCTCAGCCGCGCCATTTCCGCCGCGATTGACGCGGTGGAGGAGACTGAGGGCGAGCTGGTTGATGGCGCCTATATGCTGGAAGTGTCCAGCCCCGGCATCGACCGCCCGCTCACCCGGCCCAAGGATTACGCCAACTGGACCGGACACGAGGCGAAGATCGCGCTGCTCCCCGGCCACGAACACCGCCGCCTGTCGGGCGAATTGCTGGGGCTTGATGGCGATGTGGTCGCCATTGAAGACCGCAAGCTGGGCCGGGTCGAGGTGCCGCTGGCCCAGATCGCTTATGCCCAGCTGGTGCTGACTGACAGGCTGATTGCCGCGACCCAGCCGCTCGACATGAGCGGCGCGGACGAAATCGAAGAATCCACCGAGGAAGAGAAGGTCGAAGACTGATGGCCACCCCGATTTCCGCCAACAAGGCCGAACTGCTCGCGATTGCCACCGCCGTCGCGTCGGAAAAGATGATCGACAAGGCGATCGTGATCGAAGCGATGGAGGAGGCCATCCAGAAGGCCGCCCGCGCGCGTTACGGTGCCGAAAACGATATCCGCGCCAAGCTCGACCCGCTGACGGGCGATCTGCGCCTGTGGCGCGTGGTCGAAGTGGTCGAGGAGGTCGAGGACTATTTCAAGCAGGTCGATCCCAAGCAGGCCGACAAGTTGCAGCCCGGCGCAAAGGTGGGCGATTTCATCGTCGATCCGCTGCCCCCGGTGGACCTGGGCCGCATCGACGCGCAGAGCGCCAAGCAGGTCATCTTCCAGAAGGTCCGCGATGCCGAGCGCGAGCGCCAGTATCAGGAATTCAAGGACCGCGCGGGCGAAGTCATCACCGGGGTGATCAAGTCGGTCGAATTCGGCCATGTGATTGTCAATCTGGGCCGCGCCGAAGGCGTGATCCGGCGCGACCAGCAGATCCCGCGTGAAGCGGCCCGTCCGGGTGAGCGCGTGCGCGCGCTGATCATGAAGGTGGAGCGCAACAACCGCGGCCCGCAGATCTTCCTGTCGCGCGCGCATCCCGATTTCATGAAGAAGCTGTTCGCGCAGGAAGTGCCCGAAATCTATGACGGCGTGATCGAGATCAAGGCCGCTGCGCGCGATCCGGGCAGCCGCGCCAAGATCGGCGTGATCAGCCGCGATTCCAGCATTGACCCGGTCGGCGCCTGCGTCGGCATGA
Organism: Alteraurantiacibacter palmitatis; assembly: GCF_037154115.1. NCBI lineage: Bacteria > Pseudomonadati > Pseudomonadota > Alphaproteobacteria > Sphingomonadales > Erythrobacteraceae > Alteraurantiacibacter > Alteraurantiacibacter palmitatis. The sequence continues at coordinate 434,884 of NZ_JBANRO010000001.1, forward strand.
AGGGCAGCCGCGTGCAGGCGGTGGTGCAGGAATTGCAGGGCGAAAAGATCGACATCATCCCCTGGAGCGAGGATACCGCGACCTTCGTGGTGAACGCGCTGCAACCCGCCACCGTGTCGCGCGTGGTGCTGGACGAGGATGAAGGCCGCATCGAAGTGGTGGTGCCCGACGATCAGCTCAGCCTCGCCATTGGCCGCCGCGGCCAGAATGTGCGCCTCGCCAGCCAGCTGACCGGTCACCAGATCGACATCATGACCGAGGAGGAAGCCTCGGAAAAGCGCAGCAAGGAATTTGCCGAGCGTTCCAAGATGTTCGAGGAAGAGCTGGACGTCGACGAAACGCTTTCGCAGCTGCTGGTGGCCGAAGGCTTCGCCGAGCTGGAGGAAGTCGCCTATGTCGATCTGGCCGAACTCGCCAGCATCGAAGGCTTCGACGAGGAGCTGGCCGAGGAACTCCAGACCCGCGCGCAGGAAGCGATCGAGCGCAAGGAAGAGGCTTACCGCGAACAGCGCCGCGAACTGGGCGTCGAAGACGCGCTTGCTGAAATCCCGCATCTGACCGAAGAAATGCTGGTCGTGCTCGGCAAGGCGGGCATCAAGACGCTCGACGATCTGGCCGATCTGGCGACCGACGAACTGATCGCCAAGAAGCGCGAAGCGCAGCGCCGCCGCAATGCCGACGGCCCGCAATTGCGCCGCAATGTCCGCGAGCAGGACAAGGGCGGCGTGCTGGGTGCGTTTGGCCTCAGCGAAGAGCAGGGCAACGAAATCATCATGGCAGCCCGCGCGCACTGGTTCGAAGATGAGGATGCGGCCGATACCGCCGCGTCCGCAGATGAGGAGGCCGCCCATGCGGAATCCTCGCAATGAGCCGCTAGGTTCCGACATCACCGGCACGGCGCACGGGGGCAGCAATGCTCCCGCCAATGCGCCTGAACGTCGCTGTGTGCTGACTGGCGAGAGTTCGGCGCGCGGCGATCTGTTGCGCCTTGCGGTCTCGCCCGATGGGCTGGTTCTGCCCGATGCCCATGCCAAGGCGCCGGGGCGCGGGGCGTGGATTGGTGTGGACAAGGCCGCACTGGCCGCTGCGCTGGCAAGCGGCAAGCTGAAAGGCGCGCTGGCCCGCGCGTTCAAGACCGGCGCGCTGACCATTCCGGCTGACCTGCCCGATCGGGCAGAGGCGGCGCTGCGGCGTGCCTTGCTTGACCGGCTGGGCCTGGAACTGCGATCGGGCAAGCTGATCCTGGGATCAGACAGAATCGCGAACGAGGCGCGGATGGGCAAGGTGGCCGCGCTGTATCATGCCGCCGATGCCAGCGCCGATGGTGCGCGCAAGCTCGATCAGGCGTGGCGCGTGGGACTGGGCGAGGAAGGCACCGGACGTGTCGGCCAAAGGCTGCCACTGGACCGCGATACCCTGTCTGTGGCATTGGGCCGCGACAATGTCGTTCACCTGGCCTTGGTGGACCATGCTGCGGCACAGCGGGTAGCAATCCCGTTGGGGCGTTTCGCGACCTTTATCGGGGCTTATTCCGGCACTGGCGACAGTGCTGCGGGCGATGCGGGCAATCTGCCCGGTATCGCTGCGACAATGAATTGAATTTTGAAGGAAATCGGTAGGCGTATGAGCGATAACGAAGACAAGCCGCAGCGTGAACGCAAGCCATTGGGGCTGAAGCGTTCGGTCGATGCCGGCGAGGTCAAGCAGACCTTCAGCCACGGCCGCACCAACAAGGTGGTGGTCGAGGTGAAGCGCCGCCGCGTGCTTGGCAAGCCGGGCGCGCCCGAAGCGGCTGCGCCGCCGCCCCCTCCGCCGCCGCCCGCTGCCGTGGCACCGCCGCCGCCACCACCTCCGGCCGCGCCGCGCAAATCCGTGCCCGCCGGCGAAACGCCGCAGGAACGCGTCGCTCGACTCCAGCGCGAGGCCGAGGAAGATCGTCTGCGCATGGCGGAGGAAAACCGCCGCCGCGAGGAAGAGGAAAAGCTCCGCGCGCTTGAGGAGGAAAAGCGCCGCGCCGAGGAAAACCGCGCTCAGGAAAAGCGCGCCGAGGAAGAAGCCGCCGCCCCTCCGGCCCCGGAAGCCGCGCCCGCTGCCCCCGAAGCGCCCGTGGCAGAACCTGCCGCAGGCCCGGAAGGCGATGCAACCGCTGCGCCCTCACCGCCCGCACCGCGCCGCTTTACGCCGGTCGAACGGCCCGAAGCCAAGCGCGCCGACACGCCCAAGGAGACCAAGAAGGTTCCTGACCGTTCGGACCGCAAGGCGGGTGCCGGCAAGATCTCCGAGCGGGAAAACCGCCGCGGCAAGCTGACGGTCAACCGCGCGCTGAACGAGGACGAGGGCGCGCGCGCCCGTTCGCTCGCCGCGCTGAAGCGTGCGCGGGAAAAGGAACGCCGTGCGCATTATTCGGGCCAGAGCCAGAGCCGCGAGAAGCAGGTGCGCGACGTGGTCGTGCCCGAAGCGATCACGGTGCAGGAACTGGCCAACCGCATGGCCGAAAAGGGCGCCGATCTGGTGAAGTCCCTGTTCAACATGGGCATGATGGTGACCGTCAACCAGACGATCGATCAGGATACCGCGGAACTGCTGGTCGAGGAATTCGGCCACAACATCACCCGCGTGTCCGAGAGCGATGTCGACATCGACACGTCCGAGGATCAGGATCCGGAAGAGACCCTGAAGCCGCGCCCGCCCGTGGTCACGATCATGGGCCATGTCGATCACGGCAAGACCAGCCTTCTGGACGCGCTGCGCGGGGCCAATGTGGTGAAGGGCGAGGCCGGCGGCATCACCCAGCACATCGGCGCCTATCAGATCACGACGAAGAACAAGGACAAGATCACCTTCCTCGACACGCCGGGCCACGCCGCGTTCACGCAGATGCGCCAGCGCGGCGCGAATGTGACCGACATCGTCATCCTGGTGGTGGCAGCCGATGACGGGATCATGCCGCAGACGATCGAGGCGATCAATCACACCAAGGCGGCCGGCGTGCCGATGATCGTGGCGATCAACAAGTGCGACAAGCCCGAAGCCAACCCGCAGAAGATCCGCGAACGCCTGCTTGAACATGAAGTGGTGGTCGAGGCGATGTCGGGCGATGTGCAGGACGTGGAAGTTTCCGCCAAGACCGGCGCGGGGCTGGACGAACTGATCGAGAAGATCCTGCTTCAGGCCGAACTGATGGAACTGAAGGCCAATCCTGATCGCCTGGCCGATGCAACCGTGATCGAAGCCAAGCTCGACAAGGGCCGTGGCCCCGTGGCGACCGTGCTGGTCAATCGCGGCACGCTGAAAGTGGGCGATGTGTTCGTGGCGGGCACGCAGAGCGGCCGCGTGCGCGCGCTGATCGACGATCGCGGGCAGCAGATCAAGCAGGCCGGCCCTGCCACTCCGGTCGAAGTGCTGGGCCTTGGCGGGGTGCCGCAGGCGGGCGATTCGCTCACCGTGGTGGAAAACGAACAGCGCGCCCGCGAAGTCGCCTCGTTCCGCCAGCAGCGCGAGACCGAGAAGCGCACGACGCTGGCCCCCACCAATTTCGACACCATGTTCTCCAGCCTGAAGAGCAGCGTGATCGAATATCCGGTGGTGGTGAAGGCCGATGTGCAAGGCAGCGTGGAGGCCATTGTCACCGCGCTCCACAACCTCTCGAATGACGAGATCAAGGTGCGGGTGCTGAACGCAGGCGTGGGCGCGATTACCGAAAGCGACGTGACGCTGGCTGCGGCCAGCAAGGCGCCGATCATCGGCTTCAATGTCCGCCCCAACGCCAATGCGCGCCAGCAGATCGAACGGCACAAGACCCGGATGATGTATTACGATGTCATCTATCACCTCACCGCCGATGTGGCGAAGGAGATGGCGGGCATCTGGGGCCCCGAACGGATCGAACACGTGGTGGGCCGCGCCGAGGTCAAGCAGGTGTTCCCGGCCGGCAAGCGCGACAAGGCGGCAGGCCTGCTGGTGCTGGAAGGCATCATCCAGAAGGGCTTCCACGCACGCCTCACCCGCGACGATGTGATCGTCTCGGCCACCACGGTCGCCTCGCTGCGCCGGTTCAAGGACGATGTCGACGAAGTGCGCGCGGGCCTCGAATGCGGCGTGGTGCTGGCCGATACGAACGACATCAAGCCGGGCGATATGCTCGAAGTCTTTACGGTCGAGGAGCGTGAGCGCACGCTGTAACCCCGAATTCCCCTCCCGCTCGCGGCAGGGGGCGGGGCCAGGCAATTCTGGAGGATCATGACCCGTTACGTGGCCCTGTTCGGCGCAATCAATGTCGGCGGCAACCGGCTTTCGATGGCCGATTTGCGCGATGTGCTTGAGCGTGAGGATTTCGAAGGCGTCGAGACCGTGGTTGCCAGCGGCAATGTGTTGTTCGATCACGAAGAACGCCCAACCGAAGGCTTGTCCGAAAAGCTCGGTTATATCGTGCGCGAGGCGTTCGGGTTCGATACATTCGCCGTGGTTCTTACCCGCGATGCACTGGCCGCGGCGATTGCGGAAAACCCCTTTGCTGATGACGGAGAAGATAAGCTGGTGCACACAGTGTTCCTGTCCGCCCCATATGACCGCGAGGAACTGATATTCTTTGCGGAAAACTATGCGGGGCCGGAACGGCTGGCGCCGGGCACGCATTGTTTTCATATCGATTATGTCGAAGGGGTGGGGCGGTCGCTTCTCGATCCCGCCATGCGCCGCGCCAAACTGAAATTGCCGCGCGGAACGGCCCGCAACATTCGGTCGCTGCGGCGCATACTCGCCAAGATGGATTCGTAAAATGCCCCGCCATTCCACCTCCGAAGAACCCTCGGTCCGCCTGCTCAAAGTGGGGGAGCGGGTGCGCCATATCCTGTCCGAATTGCTGGCGCGCGGCGAGGCGCATGACGAAGTGCTCTCCGCCACCACGGTCAGCGTCACCGAAGTGCGGATGTCGCCCGACCTCAGGCAGGCGAAGGTCTATGTGAAGCCGCTGCTGGGCCATGACGAGGCGAAGGTGGTGAAGGCCTTGCAGGTGAACACCGCCTTCTTTCAGCGCGAGGTGGCGCATCGCCTCGGCCTCAAATTCGCGCCCAAGCTGCGCTTCATGGCCGATGAGAGCTTCGACGAGGCGAGCCGCATCGACCAGCTGCTGCACGATCCCAAGGTGCGGCGCGATCTGGAGGATGGCGCGGAAGGCTGAGCCTACGGCGCCGTCGCCTCTGCCGCCGGGGCGACCTGCGCGGAAGGCACATCGGTAAACACGCTCGCCCCCGGCCCCAGCGGCAGGTCGAGCGCCACCCAGCCAATTGTCATCGCCACGCCCACTGCCAGCAGCGCCATCGAATAGGGCAGCATTGTTGCCGCCAGCGAACCGAGACCGAAATCCTTTTGCCAGCGCTGGCAGAAGATCAGGATCAGCGGGAAATAGACCATCAGCGGGGTGATGATATTGGTCGCGCTGTCGCCCACACGGTAGGCGGCGGTTGCCATTTCGGGCGAGATGCCCAGCAGCATCAGCATCGGCACCAGAACGGGGGACAGCAGCGCCCATTTGGCGCTGGCCGATCCCACCAGCAGATTGAGTGCGGCGGCGACCAGAATGATCGCGGCCAGCAGCGCCCAGGCGGGCAGGCCCGAATGGCTGAGGAAATCGGCCCCGTTCACCGCCAGAATGAGGCCGAGATTCGACCAGCCGAACATCGCCACGAAATGCGCCGCGGCAAAGGCCAGCACGAGGTAATAGGCCAGATCCTCCATCGCGCCCGCCATCATCTTCACAAGGTCGCGGTGATTGCTGATCGCGCCGGTTGCGCGGCCATAGGCCCAGCCGGCGAGGATGAAGAGCAGGAAGAAGCCCGCCACAAGGCTTTGATAGAACGGGGTCAGCTGCGCTTCGGGCGAGGCGGCCTCGTCAATCAGCGGGGTGCCGGGGCCAATCGCGAAAAAGGCCCACAGCGCGCACACCGCCAGCACGGCAAGGCCCGCATGGCGCAGACCCTTGCGCTCCGCCTCGGTCAGCGGACGGTCGGCAGGTTCGTCCGCATGGGCCGTGCCCGCCCGCGTGGCATCCCATGCGCCAAGGCGCGGCTCGATGATCCGATCGGTCACATACCAGATTACCGGCAGGAACAGGAAGAACATGGCGGCAATGAAATACCAATTGCCCGCAATATTGGCGGTGAAGGCGCCGAAGGTGCTTTCCACGGCCGCTTCGGTAATGCCGAACAGCAGCGCGTCGAGCTGACCCGGCAGCAGATTGGCCGAAAAGCCGCCTGATACGCCCGCGAAACTCGCCGCAATTCCGGCAATCGGGTGCCGCCCGGCGGCGTGGAAGATGATGCCTGCCAGCGGGATCAGCACGACATAGGCCGCGTCTGCCGCCAGATTGCCCATCATGCCCACCGCCACCACGATGGGTGTCAACAAGGCGCGTGGCGCGTCGCGCACGCCCGCGCGCATCGCGGTGCCGAACAGGCCCACCTTTTCGGCTACGCCTGCGCCCAGCATCACCACCAGCACATAACCCAGCGGGTGAAAGTGGGTGAAGGTGGTGGGCATTTCCACCCACAGGCGGCGGATATTGTCGGCCGACAGCAGGCTGGTGGCGGCGATCACCCGTGCCTCACCGGTTTCGGGGTCGATTTCCGCCGGGTGCGGCACGCTCCAGCCCGCCAGCGATGCCGCCACCGACACCGCGACGAGGCCGAGGATCAGCCACAGGAACAGAAAGACGGGATCAGGCAGCTTGTTGCCCGTCCTTTCAATCCAGCCGAGGAAACCCTTCTGCGATGGCGAGGGGGCGGCGGGGCTGCTTGCTGTCACGGATGATCCCTTTTCACCGGAAACGTGTTGCCTAGCATGGCGCAGCCTGCGGGTCTTTACCAGTGGGCCAAAAATCCCCAAGGCAGTGCCATGACCGATAATCCGCAGCCGCACGGCTGGCTCATCCTCGATAAACCGCGCGGGCTTGGTTCCACGCAAGCTGTGGGCATGGTGAAGCGTGTCTTGCGCGAGGGCGGCTTTGGCAAGGTAAAGGTGGGCCATGGCGGCACGCTTGATCCGCTGGCCGAAGGCGTGCTGCCGATTGCCTTGGGCGAGGCGACCAAGCTGGCGGGCCGGATGCTCGATGCCGACAAGATCTACGCCTTTACCATCGCCTTTGGCGCCGAGACCGACACGCTCGATACCGAGGGGCAAGTGGTGGCAAGCAGCGACCGGCGCCCCCCGCGCGCGGCGGTGGCGGCGATTCTGGATGCCTTTACCGGCCCGATCGATCAGGTGCCGCCTGCTTTTTCAGCGATCAAGGTGGACGGCAAGCGCGCCTATGATCTGGCCCGTGCAGGCGAAGCGGTGGAAATGGCAACGCGGCGCGTCACCATTCATTCGCTGACGCTGGAAGGCGGGGGGCAATTCGATGCGGTGGATTCGGCCTTTGCCACCACCGCCGGGCGGCCCGATCCTTACGATCCATCCGCCCCGCTGGAACTGGCGGACAGCGTCACGCTGCTTGCCCATGTCTCCAAGGGCACCTATATCCGCAGCCTGGCGCGCGACATTGCGCACGCGCTGGGCACCTTGGGCCATGTCACCTATCTGCGCCGGATAAAGGCCGGGCCATTCCTTCAGCAGCAGGCGATTTCGCTGGACATACTGGAGGAAATCGGTAGAGGCGCGGCCTTGAAAGACCACCTCCTGCCGCTGGAGGCGGGGCTGGACGGCATCCTGGCCCTGTCACTCGATCCGGAAAGCGCGCAGGCGGTCCGCCAGGGCCGGGTCATTTCCGGATTGCCCAATCCCGACGGGCTTCATCTGGCAAAGCTGGGCGATGTTCCGGTTGCGCTGGTGGATGTGTCGGGCGGCACGGCCACGGTCGTGCGGGGTTTCAATATCGCATGATGCTGCGAAAGGTGAAGAAGACGAGATGACTATTTCTGTTGAACGCAAGGCCGAAGTGATCGCTGACAATGCGCAGGCTCCCGGTGATACCGGCAGCCCCGAAGTGCAGGTCGCCATTCTGACCGAACGTATCCGCAACCTGACCGACCACTTCAAGGCCAACCACAAGGACAACCATTCCCGCCGCGGCCTGCTCAAGATGGTGAACAAGCGTCGCAGCCTGCTCGCCTATCTCAAGAGCAAGGATGTGGGTCGGTATAACGCGCTGATCCAGAAGCTGGGTCTTCGCAAGTAAGAGTTTTCGGGAGGGCGGCCGGAATGGCCGCCCTTTCGCTTTTGGCGCAATGGCCTTTTTGTTGGCCGCGCCAGCAACGCCATTCCTTCGCAATTCGGCGGGGAGGGCACACGGGGCGCGAATTATGCCCCAGACCGCAACCGGGGCGGATTACCCGGCAGCAAACCCCGCAGGCGCAATCTGGCGGTGCGGGTTCGAAGGAAAAATATGTTCGACACCAAGACTGTATCGCTGGAGTGGGGCGGGAAAACCCTCACTCTGGAAACCGGCCGCATTGCCCGTCAGGCTGACGGCGCGGTCCTCGCCACCCTGGGCGAAACCGTTGTTCTGTGCGCGGTGACTGCCGCCAAGAGCGTGAAGGAAGGGCAGGATTTCTTCCCCCTTACCGTCCACTACCAGGAAAAGTTTTCCGCCGCCGGCCGTATTCCGGGCGGCTTCTTCAAGCGTGAACGCGGTGCGACCGAAAAGGAAACGCTGGTCTCCCGCCTGATCGACCGCCCGATTCGCCCGCTGTTCCCCGAAGGTTTCTACAACGAAATCAACGTGATCTGTCAGGTTCTTTCCTTCGATGGCGAGAACGAGCCCGATGTGCTGGCGATGGTTGCCGCCTCGGCCGCGCTGACGATTTCGGGCGTGCCCTTCATGGGTCCCATCGGCGCGTGCCGCGTGGGCTTCATCGATGGCGAATATGTCCTCAACCCCAAGCAGGACAAGGCGCTGGAAGATGGCCGCCTCGATCTGGTTGTTGCCGCCACGCAAGACGCGGTGATGATGGTGGAATCGGAAGCCAAGGAGCTGACCGAGGACGAAATGCTCGGCGCGGTGATGTTCGCGCACGAGGAAAGCCGCAAGGTCATCGGCGCGATCATCAAGCTCGCTGAACAGGCCGCCAAGGATCCGTGGGAAGTCGACCTGTCGGACAACACCGCCGAGATCAAGGCGAAGCTCAAGGATCTGGTGGGCAAGGATATTGCCGCCGCCTACAAGCTGACCGACAAGTCCGCCCGTTCCAACGCGCTGAACGAAGCGCGGGCCAAGGCCAAGGAAGCCTTTGCCGCCGAAGGTGCGCAGACGCAGATGGTCGCCATCAAGACCATGAAGAAGCTGGAAGCCGATATTGTGCGCACCGCCATCCTGAAGGACGGCCAGCGCATTGACGGACGCAAGCTCGATCAGGTTCGCCCGATCGAGGCGATCGTGGGTTTCCTGCCGCGCACGCACGGTTCCTCGCTGTTCACGCGCGGGGAAACGCAGGCGATCTGCACCACCACGCTGGGCACCAAGGACGCCGAACAGATGATCGACGGGCTGGAGGGTCTCTCCTACCAGTCGTTCATGCTGCACTACAACTTCCCGCCCTATTCGGTGGGCGAAGTGGGCCGCTTTGGCGCGCCCGGCCGCCGCGAAGTGGGCCATGGCAAGCTGGCCTGGCGCGCGCTGCACCCGGTGCTGCCGTCCAAGGAAGACTTCCCCTATACCATCCGCATCCTGTCCGACATTACGGAGAGCAACGGCTCCTCCTCGATGGCGACCGTGTGCGGCGGCTGTCTGTCGATGATGGATGCCGGCGTGCCGATCAAGGCGCCGGTTTCGGGCATCGCCATGGGCCTGATCCTGGAAGGTGACGAATTCGCCGTGCTGTCCGACATTCTGGGTGACGAAGATCACCTGGGCGACATGGACTTCAAGGTGGCCGGCACCGAGGCTGGCATCACCACGATGCAGATGGACATCAAGGTTGCCGGCATCACGCAGGAAATCATGGCCAAGGCACTGGAACAGGCCAAGGCCGGGCGCACCCACATTCTGGGTGAAATGCAGAAGGCGCTGGGCTCTGCCCGCACCGAACTGTCGGCCCATGCCCCGCGCATCGTCACCATGCAGATCGACAAGTCGAAGATCCGCGATGTGATCGGCACCGGCGGCAAGGTGATCCGCGAAATCGTGGCCGAAACCGGCGCGAAGGTGGACATTGACGATGAAGGCGTGATCAAGATCAGCTCGTCCGACATTGCCCAGATCGAAGCCGCCAAGGCGTGGATTTCGGGCATTGTGGAAGAAGCTGAAGTCGGCAAGATCTACACCGGCAAGGTCGTGAACATCGTCGATTTCGGCGCATTCGTGAACTTCATGGGCGGCAAGGACGGCCTCGTCCACGTGTCCGAAATGAAGAACGAGCGCGTGGAAAAGCCGACTGATGTCGTCACCGAAGGCCAGGAAGTGAAGGTCAAGGTTCTCGAAATCGATCCGCGCGGCAAGGTTCGCCTGTCGATGCGCGTGGTTGACCAGGAAACCGGCGAGGAACTGGAAGACACCCGCCCGGCGCGTGAACCCAAGGGTGATCGCGGCGACCGGGGCGACCGGGGCGGTGACCGCCGTGGCCCGCGCTCTGGCGGTGGTGGCCGTGGCGGCGACCGTGACCGTGGCCCGCGTGGCGGCGGTGATCGTCCGCGCCGCGATGACACCCGCGACACCGGTGGCGATATCGGCGGCGCTGGCCATCTGCCGGCCTTCCTGAAGGACGACTGACCTACCTTACAATGGCTTCTCTCCCCGCGTCGGGCATGGTGCGGGGGGGGCAAGGGCCCCATCATGAGTCAGGGGCTGCGGCACAAATGCTGCTGCGGCCCCTTTTTCATTACATAAGCAATCGTGTTACGCTTGCCGCGAGCTCACCGCGAATCGGGCAACACCTTAGGATCACGCACGACTTCATGCCCGCACCAAACATTCAGAACCTTTTCCGTGGGCTGCCCCTTTTTGGTGGCCGCCCGGTTATCGCGGTGCCTGCTGCACTCAGCATCACCCTGCTGGCTTTTCTGCTGCGTCTTTTCATGGACGATTTGCTGCCGACCGGCTTTCCCTATGTCACCTTTTTCCCGGCCGTGCTGATCAGCGCGCTGCTGTTCGGATTGTGGGGCGGTGTGGCCAGCACGGCGCTGGGTTTCGTGCTGGCGCGGTGGTTCTTCATTGCGCCGGTCGGATCGATGAGCCTTGACGGCCCGCCCGGTTGGGCCATGGCGCTGTATCTGTTTGTGACTGTGGTGAATGTGGTGACGATCCACCTGTTACAGATCGCCTTTCGCGGGCTGGATGCAGAGCGCCGGCGCAACCGCGATCTGGCGCGCAGCCGTGAATTGCTGTTCCACGAATTGCAGCACCGCGTGGGCAACAATCTCCAGATGATCGGTTCGCTGCTGGCCATGCAGGCGCGCCGGGTGCAGGACGATGCGGCGCGTGTTGCGGTGGAAGAAGCGGTGCGGCGCGTCAGCGTGGTGGGCAAGATCCAGCGCACGCTCTACAATCCCGAAGGGTCGCAGCGCAGCCTGTCGGGCCTGCTTGGCCCGCTGGTGCGGGATATTGTGGCCAGCGCGCAAGGCAGCGCGGTGACGATCCGGCTGGAGGCGACACGCGATCGGCTTCTGCCTGCCGAACAGGCCATTCCCGTGGCGCTGATCGTCAGCGAGGCGGTGTCGAATGCGCTGGAGCATGGCTATGGCCCTGGCGGTGGCGGCGAACTGGTGGTGCGCATCACACAGGATAGCCCGGCCCAATCCGACGGGTCGCTTTCGCATCTGTGCATCGCAGTGGAAGATGACGGGGCAGGCCTGCCCGATGGGTTCAGCATGGCGGCCAGCGGCAGCCTTGGCCTGAAGATCGCCCGCAGCCTGGCGGGCAGTCTGGGGGGCGAATTCACCATGATGCCGGGCAAAAGGGGCGGCACCTGTTCGCAATTGCGCTTTCCCCTGCCCGATGGCGATGCACCGCGATCGGTTTCTGCCCCGGAAAACGGGGCCGCTGTTCCGCTGAGAGCTGCGACCGCCTGATCCTCCCCCGAATTGCCTTTGCGCGAGCGCCTTCTCCAGTGTTAGGGACGCAGCAAAACACAAGCATAAATCGGGGAGAGCATTGCAATGAGTGAGCAGATCGACTTTGCCAAGGTTCAGGAAATGGCCGGCAAGGTGATGCACGATGTCGCGGGCGCGGTCAGCCTGATGATGGCCTATATGGGCGATCAGGCGGGCGTTTTCGCCGCGATGGACGGCGAAGGGCCGATGACGCTGGACCAGCTGGCCGCCAAGACGGGCCTTGAACCCAAATATCTGCGCGAATGGCTGGGATCGGTTTCGGCTGCCGGATATGTCGATTTCGACCCGGAAGCCGAAACCTTCTGTCTGCCGCCGGAAAAGGCGCTGGTCTTCACCCGCGAAGGCCAGCCCGCCTGTATGCAGGGCTTCATTCAGGCCGTTGTGGCGCAATACGAAATGCACGAAAAGGCGGTGGATACGTTCAAGACCGGCAAGGGCCGGCCGTGGAGCGACCATTCGCAATGCCTGTTCTGCGGCACCGACCGCTTCTTCCGCCCCGGTTACGAAATGAACCTCATCCCCAACTGGCTGCCCGCGCTGGGCGGCGTGGTGGACAAGCTGAAGGCGGGGGCCAAGGTGGCGGATATCGGCTGCGGCTATGGCACCAGCACGATCCTGATGGCGAAGGAATATCCCAATTCCACCTTCGTTGGCATCGATTTCCACCTGCCCTCCATCGAAACCGCGCGTGCCCGTGCGGCCGAGGAAGGCGTCAGCAATGTCAGCTTCGTCCATGCCAAGGCGCAGGACTTCGAAGGCGATGGGTTCGATTTCGCCTGCATTTTCGATGCGTTGCACGACATGGGCGATCCGGTGGGCGCGGCAGCGCATATCAAGGCCGCGCTGAAGCCCGACGGCACCTTCATGGTGGTGGAGCCGATGGCGGGTGACCGCATGGCCGAGAATATGCATCCGATGGGGCAGATCTTCTACGGCTTTTCCTGCATGGGCTGCGTGCCCGTCTCGCTCAGCCAGGAGGTCGGTTACGGCCTTGGCGCGCAGGCGGGCGAGAAGCGCCTTGCCAAGGTGCTCAACGATGGCGGATTTTCGCAGGTTCGCCGCGCCACGCAAACGCCCACCAATATGGTGCTGGAAGCGCGCGCCTGATCTTGCGCCAAAAAGGGGGGGAGGCGCTGCAACAGCGCTTCCCTCGCGGCCTTCTTGCGTTACAGTGCGCAGGATAGCGCCGCGCCGGGCAAACCGGCGGGCGCAAGGGAAAGGCGTGGGGAGAGCGCAGTTTATGGAACATCTCGAAGGGCGGGTTGCCTTCATCACCGGCGGGGCCAGCGGCATCGGCCTTGGCATGGCAAAGGCCTTTCTGGCCGAAGGGATGAAGGTCTCGCTGGCGGACTGGAGCGATGAACATATCGCAAAGGCCAAGGCCGAGCTGGCAGGCAACAACGCCGCCTTTTTCGTGAGAACCAATGTGGCCGACCGCGCGAACCTGAAGGCGGCGGTGGACGAAACGCTGGCGCATTTCGGCAAGATCCATGTCCTGTGCAACAATGCCGGGGTGAACGGCGGCGGCACGGCGGCCAGTCCCGATTTCGACGACTGGGACAGGGCCATCGCGGTCAATCTGGGCGGGGTGGTGAACGGCACCAAGATCGTCGCCCCGATCATCCGCACGCAGGGTGAAGGCGGCCATATCGTCAACACCAGCAGCATGGCGGGCATCGTGCCGCTGCCCGGCCTTGCCGCCTATTCCACCGCCAAATACGCCGTGCGCGGCTTTTCCGAGAGCCTCAGGATGCAGCTTGCGCCCAAGGGCATTGGCGTCTCCTGCCTGTTCCCCGGCGCGACGCGCACCGCGCTGGTGCCACTGCCCGAAGATGATCCCAGCATCGATGCGGAGAATGCGCCGCAATTCCTGAAGGATCTGTGGGACGCGATGCGCGGCGCGATCGATCCGCTGGATACCGGGCGCGCGGTGGTGGAGGCGATCAGGGCCAACCGGTTCTACATCTTCACCAACCGCGAATTCCTCGACGAAGTGAAGCAGCGCCACCGCGAGATCGAGGACGCTTTCCCGCTGGAGGAGCCGACGCCGGGCCGGGTCAAGTTCGAAACCATGCGCGCCGAACAGGTGCGCAATCTGATGGCGCCGGGCAACCGGCCTGTGCCACAAGAGGATGCGGGCGACATGGCGCTCGATCTGGGGTCACGCTCGCCGGCGGGCGGACAATAGTCCTACTGGGGAAAGGCTGCTGACGATGATCTACCTGCTGCGCCACGGCCAGACCCATTTCAACCTCGAGCGGCGGATCGAAGGCAGCCTTGACAGCCCGCTCACCAGCCTGGGACGCGAACAGATGCGCGCCGCGGGCGAGCGGCTTCGCGGGATGCTGGCCCCTGAAACGCTGAATGGCGAAGCGGAGTACCAGATCCTGTCCAGCCCGCAGCCGCGCGCGCACCAGTCCGCGCTGATCCTGCGCGAGGCGATGGGTGCGGATAAGCCCGTCATCACCGATGCGCGCCTGGCCGAAGTGGGCTGCGGTTCGTGGGAGAAGCACCATTACGCCTCGATCTGCGCGCGCGACCCGCTGGTGGAGGAGGAGCCGACCTTCCTGTCCGCCTGGGCGCATCATTGCCTCGACGGGGAAGGGCTGGATACGGCGGTGGAACGCCTGTGGTGCTGGCTGCGCTGGGCGGGCAATGCCCGGCTGATCGTGGTGGGCCACGGCATATCGGGCGCGATCCTGCGCGCGCTCTATGCGGGCGAGGGGCGCGATGCGATGCTCGCCCACCACACGATTGAACCTGATTGCATCCACCGGCTGGAGCGCGGCTGGGTGGAAGAGATCGCGGTAGACTGAATGCACGCTGCGCAAAGGGCGGCGATGGGGAAAGGATCATATCATGACACATTACGCCGGCCTTCGTGCCTGTGGCGGGGCCGCCTGACATGGCCCGCACCTTCGTTGATGCGCTGAACGCGCTGCCGGTGCGGCCTTTCCAATGGGCGACGCTGGCGGTGTGCATGGGCGTGCTGATCGGCGCCGGGGTGGCGCTGCAACTGCTGGGCATCGTCGCGCCGCTGGTGATGGAGGCGTTCGGCGTGGAGCGCGGCGAATTCGGCATCGCGATGAGCGCGGCGATCATCGGCTTTGGCGTGGGGGCATGGGGCGGCGGCTGGCTGGGCGACCGGATCGGCCGGCGCTGGACCATCGCCATCGCCGCGCTCGCCTATGCGCTGGCGGCGATGGGATCGGCCACCACCGAAGGGGTGTGGGAACTGGCGATCTGGCGGCTGTTTACCGGCCTTGGTGTGGGCGGCGTCTATCCCAATGTGCTGGCGCTGGCGAGCGAGTGGCTGGCGCAGCGCTGGCGGCCCGTGGCGGTCAGCACGCTGGTGGTGGGCGTGCCGATCGGCGGCACGGTGGCGGGCTGGCTGGCGCCGGGCCTGTCGGCGGCAAATGGCTGGGAAGGCACCTTTGCGGTGCTGGGCCTTGGTCTGCTTGTGGTGAGCGTGCTGGTGGTGCTGGTGCTGCGTGACAGCCCGTCTTTTCTGCTGGAACGGGGCAAGGGGGATGCGGCGCAGCGCAATGCGGCCCTGGTGCTGGGAGCGCCGGAAGACCTGCTGCCCGATGCCAAGCCTGCGCAAACTGATGGCATGGGGCATATCGGCGTGCTCCATCCGTCCAATGCGCGCTTCAATCTGGGCGTTGGTATCGCGTTTTCCTCCGCCGCGCTGGTGGCATTCGGCATACTGAGCTGGTCGACCACCTTCCTCACTACGGCGGGATTTGAATTTGCCGAAGCGAGCCGGGCGGTGTCGATTGCCGGGATCACCTCGATCGCGGGCTCAGTGCTCGCAGGCGAACTGGTGCGCCGATACGGATCGCGCCTGATCATGAGCCTGTTCAGCGCCACGCTGTGCGTCGTCATCCTTGCGCTGGGTTGGCAGGTGCAGGCCCTGCCCGCTGAGCCGGATGCGGCGCAGCGTCTGGTGGTGACCTGCCTTGTGGGCCTCGCGGGCGCGGTGTTCAGCGCCTGCATGGCGGCGATGTATGTCATCATGGCGCTGGGCTATCCGCAAAGCTGCCGGTCGGCGGGCATCGGCTTTGGCATTTTCATGAGCCGGGTGGGCGCGTTCCTTGCCACGGCCTTTGGCGGCACCTTGCTGCAATGGGGCGGCACCAGCGTCGTGCCCTTCTTTGCCGTGCTGCTGGTGGCATCGGCCATGGTATCGGCAGCGGCGTTTGTGGTGGACCGGCAGGTTCCTCCGTCCCGACAGGCCTAGTCCGCTGCGGAACCGGGCCGCCGCTTGTAACGCGGGCCGAGACATGGCAATCTGCGTTATTCACTTACGCGACGAAGCTGGCGGCAGGGAGAGCGGCCTTTGCACTAAATGCGGTGCCTGACTTGGGGAAAGGCAATGCCTGCGCAAGATGGGGAAGTAGCCGAGGAGTTCTCCCGTCGTCTCACGGCGATCGATTCGTGCGAAAATGTGGTTCCGCTGCGCGATGCGACGATGAGTGCGCTGGCCCTGTTGGGATTTTCCGCCGCCTGCTTCATCGCTCCCCTGACCCGCGATCCGCGCGTGGGCCGCAGCATGACCAATATCGGCCTGCCCTGGACGTGGGAGAAGCAATACCGCGCGCGGCTTCATGCCAGCGATCCCTTGCCCGATATCGCGTTGCAGCGCCTTTCCGCCTTTGTCTGGCCGGATGATCTGGCGGACGAAAAGCTGACCAAGGCGCAGAAGCGATTCTTCGAGATATCGGCGCAATTGGGGGTGGAGCGCGGCGTTGCCACTGCCTGTTTCGGGCCAGAGGGGCGCAGCGGCTTTCTGGGCGCGATGCTGGCAGCGGATGCCCCACGGCCAGACCAGTTGACGCTGCACCGCTTTCACGCGGTCGGGCAGACCTCGTTCCAGTCCTATTGCCGCATGGTGAAGCGGATGCAGGATATTCCGCAGCTGTCCAACCGCGAAATGGAAGTGCTGCACTGGATCGGGCGGGGCAAGAGCAATTCGGTGATTGCCGAGATCCTCGGCATCTCGCCCTCATCGGTAGATGTCTATGTGCGGCGCATTTTCGCCAAGCTGGGGGTGAGCGACCGCACCACCGCCTCGGTAAAGGCCTATTCGCTGGGCCTGATCATCACGCCCGATTACGAGAAGTTCGTCGCCCAGATCGAAGCGCAGGATACGGGGCGCGATCCGCTCAAGGACGCCGACTGACCAGCCGGGCCAATATGGCGCAGAACGGCCACTGTCGGGCAATCACGTTACGTGCAGGTCTGGAACACCTGCCTTAAACGCCGTGCCGAGGCCAGCGACGGCCCTTCGGGTCGCGTCGAAGGATTGTCATGGTCTCGGCGTCCTGGACCCCAAGCCGGGACGCCTTACGTTTCCCCTGATCGTGCGGCCCTGCGCCACTCCCCCCCCCTGCCTACCCAAGGCGGCGCGGGGCCGCACGGTCTTTCCCCGCGCCCAACCCCCGCGCCAGAACCCCCGCGCCAGATCCCGCGTTTGACCGGTGCATAGCAAAACGGCCGCATCCCGGTGGGATGCGGCCGTCTGGGATTGTGTCATCGCTGCGTTTTAACGCACGCGCGGCCCGCCAAAGGGCAGCGGCGGCGGAGGACGGCGCGCGCCGCGCGGCAGCTGTGCCTGATAGGCGCGTCCGCAATGTTCGACGCAATAGGGGAAGCCGGGGTTCACCTTTTCCCCGCAGAAATGGAAATCCGCCTCGCCCGGATGGCCCATGGGCCAGCGGCAGACACGATCATTGAGGTCGAGAAGATGCGTCTTGTCCGCCACTTCGGGGCTGGGCTTGGCCGGGACGCGGCGGCGCGGCGGCGCGGGCGGGATCGGTGCCTGCTGCTCGCCGGGGCCTTGGCGCACGAAACCGCCGGGGCCGACCGAATGGATGCGCGGCATCGGCTCGCCCCGGCCGGGCAGCGGCTGGCTGTTTTCGGTGGAGGGTTTCGGATTGGCGGCGGGCTTGGGTGCAGGCGCTGTGCCGCGCGGTTCAGGCCGGGGCAGCGCCGCCTTGGCCTGCGGGGCAGGGGCGGCAGGTGCGGCGGCAGCGGGCGCCGCCTTGCGCGGAGCCGGGGCTGGCTCCTTCGCCTTGGCAGGCTTCGCCTCGTTCGCCTTGACCGGCGAAGGGCGCGATTTCAGGCCAAGGCGGTGCGCCTTGCCGATCACCGCGTTGCGCGACACGCCGCCCAGTTCCTCGGCGATCTGGCTGGCGGTGGATCCGCCCTCCCACATCTTGGTCAGCTTGGCGATGCGTTCTTCGGTCCAGCTCATTCACAAATCCGTTTCAATATGCAGGCGGACGCGCGCCGGGCTTGCTGCACCCGCCACACCTCACACAGGGCTTGCCAGCGCATATGCGGGCCGATAGGCGGCAGCACATGGCCAATCAAGCCCCCGAAAGCTCCACACCCGGCACAACGCCACCTGGCGGGAACAGCCCCGCCGCCGTGGTTCATACCGTCAGCACCGTTGCGGATGCCGGGCGCAGTTTCCCGCCCAAGGGCCAGCCCATGATCACCGGGTTGAACCGGATCGGGCTGTGGAGCCTCTATATGAAGGAGATACGCCGGTTTCTCAAGGTGCAGACGCAGACTGTCTGGGCCCCGGCGATCACGACGCTGCTGTTTCTGGTGATTTTCACCGTGGCGCTGGGCGGGGATCGCGCAGACCGGCTGATCCTGGGCGTCAATTTCGCCACTTTCGTCGCGCCCGGCCTCATCATGATGGGCATGATGCAGAACGCCTTTGCCAATGCCAGCTTCAGCCTGCTGGGCGGCAAGATGCAGGGCACCATCATCGATTACCTGATGCCGCCGCTCAGCAATGCCGAATTGATGATTGCCATCGTCGGCGCGGCGGTGACGCGCGCGGTGATGGTGGGCGGCGCGGTGGCGGTGGCCATGGCGCTGTGGCCGGGGGTGGATATGCAGGCGGCGCACCCCTGGGCTATCGTGTGGTTCGGGCTGATGGGCGCGGTGATGCTGGCGCTGACGGGTCTTCTCGCCAGCCTGTGGGCGGACAAGTTCGATCACAACGCGGCCGTCACCAATTTCGTGGTCGCCCCGCTCAGCCTGCTGTCGGGCACATTCTACGTCATTTCCAACCTCTCGCCCTTTTTTCAGGCGATCAGCCGCGCGAACCCGTTCTTCTACCTGATTTCGGGCTTCCGTTTCGGCTTTCTGGGGGAAAGCGATATCGGCAACACCAATATGGCGGTGCTGGGTGCGGCAGCGGGCGTGGGCGTGCTCAATCTGCTGCTTGGGGTTGTCACCTACCGCGTGCTGAAAAGCGGCTGGAAGATCAAGAGCTGAGCGGAGGCGCGGCAAGTCCCGCGCCCGGCAGCAATCAATGCGTCAGGCTGCGGTGCAGGCGATACCGCCCGCCGGAGAAGGTGCCGAACAGCTGCGCAATGCCGGGGTGATCCACCGGGCCGCCTTCGCCATCGCGCATCAGGTTCTGCTGGCTGACATAGGCGACATAGGTGCTGTCCTCGTTCTCGGCCAGCAGGTGATAGAACGGCTGGTCGCGGTCCGGGCGCATATCTGCGGGAATGGCTTCGTACCATTCTTCCGAATTGGCAAAGACCGGGTCGATATCGAACACCACGCCGCGGAAATCGAACAGGCGGTGACGCACCACGTCGCCAATGGCAAAATGCGCGCGGCGGTGGCGGGGGGCATCGACCTTGCGGCCGGCAGCGGGAAGGAAGAATTCCGACCGTTCCATGGGCATGAATATAGACCTTCGCCCTTCCGAAACAAGCAGGCCGCAGCGATAATCCCCATCTGTTGCCCGAAGGCCGCTTAGAGGGGCTTGGCAAGCGGCAATCCATCCGCTAACCGCCGCGCTTCTTGACCGACCAGCCGGTGCAAACGCACCGTGCCCTTCTTGCGGAGAGGTGGCAGAGAGGTCGAATGCGCCGCACTCGAAATGCGGTTTACGGGCAACCGTAACGTGGGTTCGAATCCCACCCTCTCCGCCATTTCAGTCTGAATTATGCCTGTAATTCAGGGCGTTGCCGATCCCGCCTTTTCTGGCCCCCCCAATCGTCCCCCCACTGTGTTCGGGATAGCAGCGCCCAGCCGCGAACGCGGGCGCATTTATTTCACCAGCCGCCGCCCATTGCGCAGAAAGGCGTTTTCGGGCGGCGGCGCGGCTGGGCCGATCCGCGTTCGGCTTGACGGCCCTGTAAGCCCCAGCGTCTCGCCCATTTTGCGCAAGCTCTCGACAAGCGACACGGGCGGCGCATCCATTTCGCCAGCCATGAATAGGCGAACCTCTGCCCGGTAGCGGGCTTCCTGGGCGCAATACCTAGCGAACAGATCGCTGTCCGCCTCTGTGGCACCGTTCGCTACGACGCGCTCGATGTTCTCCAGCCAGACGGTGCGCGCTGGCTCTAGCGCATCATCATCCGCCAGATAGTCCGGCATGATCGGTGAGCGCGGACCAGCCGTGGACGCTGCCAGATCGGGCCTTGCGGCAAGTCCCGCTGGGCGGCGGCGCGGCTGGGGCTTGGGGCCGCGCTTCACCGCCCACACACCCCGGCTGCAACTTCAATTCCGGCCGGAATTTTAATTCGCGCGCGCAAATTTTTGACGGCCCACCGGTCCGGGATTGCATGGCCTTCCAGAGATTGCATCCCCCCCTCCCTATCCGGCCCGAAACGCGCCCAGCGTTCGCTGCATGTCCGCAACAGCCGCCAAGGCCTCTGCCTCACTCATGCCTGCAAGCCGCGCGGCGCGCGCGTCATCAGCCGCCAAGAGGCACCGTAGCACGTCCTGCGGATCGGCCCGCTCTATGTCCCGCCAGTCGTCCAGCGCACCGCCAGAGGCCCGTAGCGCACCCTTGCCGCCAGCACCTTCCCGCAAAGCCTCTGCCTCGCTCTCGGCTGGCTCCCCAGCCGCGCGCGGATCGCACCCGCTTTCGGTTTCCTTTTCGGTTTCCTTTGAAGGTTCGTCCCCAATGGCTTGGGGGGTGTGACGCAATGGCTGGGGGGGTAGGGCGCAATGGCTGGGGGGGTGGGCGGCTGGCACCTCCCCAATGGCTTGGGGGGTCTTGTCCCGGCGGCGAAGGCTTTTCACCGCGCTTGCCCGAATGATTGCCGCCCCGGCTGGTCCCTCGATATGCCCCAAGCCTGCCAGCCAGGCCAAGGCTTCCTCTCGCTCCCCTTCGGAGAACCTGCCAGCCGCAAGGTGGGAGCGCACGGCTTGCGCTGGCACGGGCTGATAGCGCGCCATACCGCCGGGGTGGACCAGATAGAGGGGCACCCGGCCCGCGCGGTTGGGCATGGCGGACAGGTGCCCAGCCGCCTTTGCCGCCGCCAGATCGGCAAGGGCGGAGCCGATGGTGTTCACGCTGCAGCCAACGAAGCTGGCAATGGTCGCTTGCGAAGGCCAAGCCAGCCCGGTTTCATCGCGGGCCGCATTGGCAAGGCACACCAGCGCCAGCCGCGCGGAAGGGCTTAGGCTTCCCTTGGCCGCGCACGCCTTTCGCTTCCCAATGGGCGGCGCGGCCTCCAGCGCCTCTTGCGCGGCCTGCATCATCCGCCAGCCCATGGCCCGCTTGCCCTTGCCGCCTTGCGGCTGGGGTGCGATAGATCGCCCAGCCGCGCCCCCCGCGTTGCTCTTGCCCCAGCCGCGCTCCCCCGCGCGCTGGGGCTTTCGATTGGCCGCGCCACGATCAGGCGGCGGCGTCGGCGGTGGGCAGGCTATCGGCCCAGCTTTGCGCATCGGCCCGCCGGACGCGGGTTGCCGCGCCAATCTTGACGGTGCGCAGCTTCCCGGCCTTCACTTCGGCATAGAACGTGGTGCGACCGATCCCGTAGGTCTGGCAAAATTCCGTGACTGTGTAGAGTTCCTTGCTCATCGGCGGCTCCCTTCGGTTTCGCCGCCAACCGCTGGCGGCGTGATTGCCGCCCGTCTGAATACGCACGAACCGCCGCGACACAACAAGCCAGTGTGAACAGAACAGACCCACACGGCGCGGCAATTCTGTTCAAGCGCGCCCCTATTCCCCCTCCAGATCGGCGCTCCAGGCGCTCTCGCTTTGCAAGGCGCGGCGCACCACTTGGGCAAGGTTTGTGGTGGCAGCTTCGCCTATCGCTTCAAGGCACACCCCCACCAGCCGGACCAGCCGCCCTTGCGGCGCTGCGAGCGGTGCCCATGCGTCGCGCCAGTCCTCTGCATCATCCATGGCATAGTCGAGCGCCCCGAATATGTCAGACAGCAACCGTTCGCGCGCGGCTGGGGTGCGCCCGCGCTGGGTTGGCTGGCGCGGGCCATGGGCCGCATCCGCTGCCTCTGCCAGTTCGTGGACCGCCTGCAAGCGCGCTGCGAGCGCGGCTGGTCCAAGCTGGTAGATCATCGCACGATAGTGCGAGGGTGCGGCATCATCGAGCGCCTTGATAATGCTGGGGGGCTGGTAGTGTGCAAGTTCCTCGCCCAAGGCGCGCGCCGCGCTGGAGCCTGCCAGCGCCTCCAGTTCGTCCGCAAGCGCGGCGGCAAGCCGCCCGATCCGATCAAGGGCCGCATGATCGCGGGCAATGCCCAGCGCCTCGGCAAGCGCGGCTGGCTGCATCGCGGGTTCCGCGCGCAACAGGTGGGCGGCTATCGCTGTCTCCAGCGCCGCAATGGCCGCGCCAGCGCCCAGCCGCTCAATTTCATCCCTTGCCCGATCAGGGAGCGCCCAGCCGGGCCATGCGGGCCGATCAGGCACCCGCCAGCCGTGCCACGTCCGCCATGATCGCAGCGCGCACCCGGTCCGCATCATCGGCGGTGCGCCGCGCGAACAGGTTCAATTCCGGATCGAAGGCGATTTCCAGCTTCAGCTCCAGCGCCGCCAGATCGGGCGCGGGCGTCTCGAAAAGCGCCCACGCGGCGCGCTCCCCCGCTTGCTGGGCATCGCCCCACCGAGCGAAGGCGCGGCGGAAGGTCGCACCCTCGAAGGGGCTGGGCGCGCGGGTGGTTTTTTGGGTCTGCATTGCGTTCTCCTATGCTCTCGCTTGCGATTGCGGCTCACCAGATCGGCCCGCCCGGCTGGTCGCTCATTCCTCCAGCGGTTCCGGCCCGCTGAAGCGCGCAAGCCCAGCCGCATCGCGCTGCATCGCGTCCGCCAGCTCTTCCAGCCGCTCTAAGGCGGCCCGGAATGCGGGACGGCCGTCACCGCGCCGGGGGCCAGCATCTGGCGCACCGCAAGGCGCTGGGCAGGATCGAGGACGGCATAGAGCGCGACGGCAAAGGCATGGCCCGGCTCACCCTGCCCAAGCGCCAGCCGCGCCTCGGCCTCGACCTCCACGCGCCGGATAGCGGGCCATTTGAATTCACCCGGCCATGGGTTGGCCTCACGATAGGCGCGGCGATGATCCGCGCGGCTGGGCTGCTTGACGGCGCGGCGCGCGGCGGTGGGCAGGCGGACAATCTCTCCGCTCATGCCGCCCCCTTGCGCATCGCGTTGCGCGGCTGGATCGGCACCACGTTGCCGCTTGGGCCTGCGATGAATGCGGCCCACGCCTCCATGAGTTCGCGGCGAAGCTGGAGAAAGTCCGTCCGCCGGTAGGCCTTGCGCACCTTGTCCGGGTCGCCGTGGGCAAGCGCGGCCTCGCTCACGGCATCGGGGAAG
Source organism: Alteraurantiacibacter palmitatis (assembly GCF_037154115.1). Taxonomy (NCBI): domain Bacteria; kingdom Pseudomonadati; phylum Pseudomonadota; class Alphaproteobacteria; order Sphingomonadales; family Erythrobacteraceae; genus Alteraurantiacibacter; species Alteraurantiacibacter palmitatis. Next base: position 458,528 of record NZ_JBANRO010000001.1, read on the forward strand.
GCGGTTTCCTCTGCCGCCCAGTCCTTGAAGGCAGAGCGGAAGCCGTGGACGGTGAAGGGTTGGCCTGCATCGCGCAGCACCTTCGCCAGCGTCATGTCGGACAGTTCGCCGCCGGTCCGGCTGGGAAACACAAGCGCGCTGGGCTTGGCGCTCTTGCGCAGCGCCGCCGCCCGCTCCAGCACGGCAAGCGCGGCTGGTGACAAGGGGACGGTGTGCGCGCGGTGCGCCTTCATCCGGTCGGCGGGGATGGTCCACACCTTGGCGGCAAGGTCCACCTCTCCCCATTGCGCGCCGCGCACCTCGCCCGAACGGCTGGCGGTGTAGATGGTGAACAGCAGGCCTAGCCGCCCAGCGACAGGGGCGGCGGCTTCCATGGCCGCGCAGAACGCGGGCACGTCGGTAAAGGGCATGGCCGCGAAGTGCCGATCCCGGCGCGGCTGGCGGGGAAGGCCCATGAGAACCGAACGCATGGGTGCCTCTTGCGGTCTCCAGCCGTTGCTATGCGCCCAGTCCAGCACGGTCCCGATACGCTGGCTCACCCGGCGCGCGGTTTCGGGTTTTTCGAGCCAGATCGGCAACAAGGCCGCGCGGATCATCGGCGCGTCAATCTGGTCTATCCGGCTGGTCCCCAGCGAGGGGAAGGCATAGGCGCGAAGGCTCGCCAGCCATTGCGCCTTGTGCTTGTCATTGCGCCATCCGCCCTCGCGCTCGCCGTGGACGGTTTCCGCCGCGTCGGCAAAGGTGGGGATTTCGCGCTGGGCCGCGCGCGCCGCGCGCCGCGCTGCCACCGGGTCCACACCGGCCCGATATTGCTTGCGGATTGCTGCCGCTCTTTCCCGCGCTTCGCCAAGGCCAATGTCGGCGGCTGGGCCGATCCCGAATTCGCGGCGCTTCCCGTCCACTTGGGCGCGCAACAGCCAAGAGCGCGCGCCGCTCGGCTTCACCAGCAAGAACAGGCCTTCGCCGTCCAGGTAGCGTCCCGGCGCGGTGGCATTCTTCACGGCAAGGGCTGTCAGTTTTCCCATAGTTCCCCCGATCATCCCCCCAATCGTCCCCACACCCTTACGCGAACACGGACGAACAGGCAAGCGCGGCGAAGGTGAGAGGCGGACAAATAATGATGTGATTAAAGAGCTTTGGTGACGGGTAGCGAAGGGCTGCGGACAGGTGCGAAGGCTATGTTATTCGGACACCCTCTCCGCCAACATCTCAATGCGAATCAATGAGATGGGCCTTCCGGGGCCAGAAAATCCCCAGCTTCCGCGCCGTTTTGCTGGTGGCGACCGAACCCCAGAGACTGCCGGAACCTGTAAATTCGGTCTCTAATCGGCTTTTGTCTCTTTTCACCCGAACCCCTGCTGAAAAGGTTCGGGTTCAGAAAACGTCGGATTTCCGTGACTTTTAAGATGATCAGCAACCGTACCTTTTGGCACCAATCTTGGCTGACGTTGCAATCAGAGAACTGGAGGTGGGCGTTCGGCAGCGCGTTTTTGCGTGGCCGTTTGAACTGCGAACCGATCGGCTAGCTCGCATATCCGAGGAATTCGAGGTTGGTTGCAACCATTCGGCCGTCACGGCCCTCCTTCATATCGAAGCTCCAGCGCTGGCCTTTCTCGATTTCGTCCACGCCAGCCTTCTGCACCTCGGAGATGTGCAGGAAGACCTTGGGCTGCTTGTCATCGCGCGAGATGAAACCCCAACTGCCTTCCGGACCGACATATTTGACCGTTCCTGTGAGCATGGAGCGGGATCAGCCTTCTCTCGCGCATTCAATACAGTTGGTCACGGACGGATTGTGCTCGAGGCGAGCAGGAGCGATATCTTCGCCGCATTTCAGGCAGTAGCCGAACTCGCCCTCGTCGATCCGATGCAGGGCAGCGTCGATGCTTGATCTCTCTGCTTGTCGACGCCGCGCCTGGGCCAAAGCCATCGCCTGAACCTGCATCGCATCGATCCGCGAAAGCCTGCCCACGCTGTCCTGATCAAGCACCACCGGTGCCCGGTCGGTCTCGGACATCCGGTCCTCGGCCAACAGCTCTTCGCGGCGGGCGAGGAGCTTCTCACGAAAACGGGTGAGGTCGAGCGCCATCTTACCGCACGAGCAGCACCGGCACATGAACGGTGCGGATCATCGTGGTCGTGGTGCTGCCGACGATCAGGGTGCGGATCGGCGAATGGCCATAAGCCCCCATCACCAGCATCGCCCCAGGTGTTTGTCCAACAACCTTGGCAATCACCGCTTCAGGCTTGCCGCTTTCGAGCGTCGTGGTGACCCCCCGCTCTGCCCCAAGGCGAGATGCAGCGTCATTTAGCGCACGCCGGTGGGCTTCGTTGTCCGTGTCGGCCATCACGATGTTAACGGACATTCCGGTGAAGAGTGTGGATTCGACCAGTCTGCCCAGTGCGCGTTCAGCAGCTGGGCTGGCATCGTAGGCGAATACGATGCTGCGCGGCTCGGAGTATTCACGCGAGGCGACCAACACTGGCTTGGTGCTGGCGCGCACAACCCGTTCCAGCTTGGATCCGATGTGGCCGCTGGCAAATTCATGGGATGCGCCGCGCTTGCCGATCACAACGACGCGCGCGCCTTCTTCCCGTTCGAGGATGGTTTCGACGATGCCACCGTGGCGGTGCAGCGTGCGGACATCGAATGCGCCGCCTTCGCGGAGGCGCTTTTCTCCTGCCGCGAGCAGCAGGCGACCGCGTTCGACCTTCAGCTTGGCGTCGGCAGCTTCCAGATTGACCAGTTCTTCCATGAGGCTGGTCTTGACCCCGAGGCCGATAGCGCCCGACAGATCGCCGCGCGCGGCAACCGCATCACTGCGCTGCACGACGTGCAGCAGCTCGACCGGCATGGACAGACGCTTTGAAGCCCAAGCAGCCAGATCGCAGACGCTGTCGGCATAGCTCGATGCATCAATACAGGCGAGGACGTGTTCCATAGTCATGATCCTCTCAGTGCGCGCCGAGTTGCGCTTCTGCGCCTGGCTTGTCGTGGACAGCATAGCGATCGACCATCGAGGCGCTTGCCTCGTTGAGTCCTACCACTTCTACTTCGGTACCCTCGCGGCGGAATTTCAGGATCGCCTTGTCGAGCGTGCCGACTGCCGAAATGTCCCAGAAGTGAGCTTGTGACACGTCGATAATCACGCGGTCCAGCACTTCCTTGAAATCGAACGCTTCGACAAAGCTCTCCGAGGAAGCGAAGAATACCTGCCCCGACACCATGTAGCGCCGGGTCAGACCGTCGGCCGAAAGCTCGGACTCGACCGTGAAGATGCGCTTGACCTTGCTGGCGAAGAACAGGCCCGACAGGATTACGCCCGCCAGCACGCCCTGCGCCAGATCGTGCGTCCATACGACGATCACGACGGTGACCACCATGACGACGGACGACTGCCACGGATGATGGCGAATGTCCTTGATGGAACCCCACGAGAAGGTGCCGATTGAGACCATGATCATCACGGCGACCAGCGCTGCCATGGGGATGATGGCAACCAGTGAGCCTAGCACGAGGATCAGGAACAGCAGGAAGGAACCGGCAACGAATGTCGAGAGCCGGGTCAGGCCACCTGATTTCACGTTGATCACCGACTGGCCGATCATCGCGCAGCCGCCCATGCCGCCCAGGAACCCGGTGAAGAAGTTTGCGATGCCTTGCCCCTTCATCTCGCGCTGCTTGTCGGACGGTGTGTCGGTCAGATCATCGACGATCTGCGCGGTCATCATCGATTCCAGCAGACCGACCGCAGCCATGGTCAGCGAATAGGGCAAGATAATCTGGAGGGTCTCCAGCGTGAACGGCACATTCGGGATCAGCCATGCGGGCAGTGATGACGGCAGTTCCCCCATGTCGCCCACGGTGCGCACTTCGAAGCCGGTGTAGTAGACCAGCGCAGTGATGACGACGATGGCTACCAGCGGCGAAGGCACCGCCTTGGTGAGGTAGGGGAACAGGTAGATGATCGCGAGGCCACCTACCACCAGGGCATAGGTGAGCATCGGCACGCCAGTGAGTTCAGGCAACTGCGCCATGAAGATCAGAATCGCCAGCGCGTTGACGAAGCCGGTGATCACCGAACGTGACACATATTGCATGAGCACGTTGAGCCGCAGGAAACCGGCGATTACCTGGATCACGCCCATCAGGATCGTGGCGGCAAAGAGGTAATCGACGCCGTGATCACGGATCAGCGGCAGCACGAGCACCGCGATCGCGGCGGTTGCCGCCGAGATCATTCCCTGCCGGCCGCCGACAAGCGAGATGATTACAGCAATGGAAAAGGAAGCATAGAGCCCCACGCGCGGATCGACGCCGGCGATGATCGAGAAGCCGATGGCTTCGGGAATCAGAGCGAGTGCCACGACAATCCCGGCAAGGATGTCGCCACGCGGGTTGGACAACCATTCGCGTTTGATGGTTTCTAGATTGGGCATATGTGACCTTGTTTTCAAACCGATGCGACGCAGCCTCGTGTCCCGCAGAAACCCATGGGGTTTGTGCGCATCGCGATTAGGCTGTGGGGCTTAAAGGTTATCCCGGGGATAGGCGCCGGGCCGAGCCACTCGGCATTACCGAGTCCAGCGGATGGGCGGCCTACTAGTGCAATAATTATGATGCCGCAAGTGCGAAGGCCTACGTTGGAACGAGCAAACCCATCATGCTGGGCGGTGACGAAGACTTAACCTCAAATCGATAGCCTTTGCAAAATGGCAGCATTTCTACACGAGGGCGGCCTGAAGCTCCGCCAGAAAGTTCGCGCCGTTGTCATGAACGACAAAGGCCAATTCCTCCTTGTTCGCCCCCATGGGTACAAGGATGGAGAATGGACGCTCGCCGGTGGAGGTGTCGAATCTGGCGAGACACCGCATCAGGCCATGCGCCGTGAAATCGCCGAGGAACTCGGCGTGGCACTGGAAGAGGATCTCGAGAAGCTGCCTGTCGCCAACCGGTTCATCTACACCGCCGAGCACAAGGCAAGGCGAGCACTCGATCATGACGGCCAGGAGGCTATGATGTTCGTGGTACGTCTGCCCAGTGATGTACTGCTTGCCTTGCAGGCTGAAGAAATTGCTGATGCGCGCTGGTTTAGCCGCGACGAAGCCATAAGGGCCTTCCCTGTCAGAAAGCAGCGGGAGGTATTCGAGAAATGCCTCGCTTCGCTGGTCGCATGACACCAACTTGCGAAGCGCACCGCTTTCGGATTGGGTGAATCTGATTACCCGGCGAACACTGCCCTTTCTTGCTCGAACCAAGGTAGCTCGGCTGCAACGACCATTTCCTTGATCGACACAGCGGGCGGCATGCGCTGGATCAGCAGTTTGTCCAGCACGGCGGGCGCCAGATAGGCCAGCCGCAGCATGCGCCCGACGTAGCGGTCCGAGAAACCCTCGGAATCTGCAATGTCCTGAATGGTTGCCTCCGCGCCGGATTCCAGCTTCCTCCGCCAGCTCCATGCCTTGGCGATCGCCTTCAGCACATGCGGATCCACCCCGCCATTGTCGGGCACCACGTCGGCGGGCGGCACGATCTTCGGCCGCCCGTTGCGCTTGCGGATGGTGAGCGGGATGAACACCCGCATGGTAGTGGGTGCGCTCATGCTGCTTGTCTCCGTTCGGGGGTGACCATTTCCCGGATGACCGATCCGAGGCCTTCAGTGCGCAGGTCGACCGCAAGGCCCTCGGCGCTGACCGTGACCCGCTCGATCAGCAACCGGGCGATGCGGGCCTGCTCGGCCGGGAACAGCGATTCCCACAGCCCGTCAAAGCTCGCCAGCGCGGTAACCACGTCCTGCTCGTCGATGTCCGGATCATCTCGGCGTGCTGCATCCATCGCCCGCGCCGCAATTTCCGGCGTGCGCAGCAGCGACCGGATGTGATGGACCACGGCCGATTCCACCATGCCGGCATTGAGCCGGACAAAGCTGTCGCGGCCTTCGCAGGCGCGGTTCCGGATGGCGTCCATCGAGGTGTAGTAGCGGTAGTGCCGGCTGCCCTTTGTGGTCATGGTCGGCGTCATGGCGATGCCGCTTGTCGTGAAGATCAGCCCCTTGAGCAGCGCCGGGGTGTGGGTGCGGGTGTTGGCCGCGCGCTGACGCGGGCTTTCCTTCAGGATGGCATGGACCTG